>NZ_JANCPN010000010.1:0-42053 GCF_024295385.1 Streptococcus sp. CF4-3
ACAGTCTTCTCAAAACCGTTAACTTCAACTGTACCACCCTTGAATTCAGGCTTACCTGTTTGAGTTGCACCTTGAATATCTTTTGTTTCTGCTGGTGTTGCAGTTGGTGTTACTCCTACTACAGTTGGTGTGTACTTAGCTGTAGCAGTCTTAATGTACTCTTTTTGAATCTGACCGTCTTTATTTCGTCCAACTGGCGCTGACAATGTAACTTCCACACCTTTGGCTGTACCAGTAAAGCTTGGTTCTGGAGTGAAGGTTACTTCACCAGTTGTAGGATTAATAGTGTAAGTCCCTTCTCCTGCTACTGTTACAGATGTCGCATCAGTAGTAAGACCTGTTGCTGGATCTACCAACTTAGCAGGATAGTCCGTGCTTGGAGCAATAACAATCTTATCACCAGCTGAGTTAGAAGCTGTTGTATTAAAGGTAGGTGTTTCTTTTTGAGTTGCACCTTGAATATCTTTAGATGTTTTGTCAACCCCTTCGATTTCAATCGGAGTAACTGTTGGGATGTAAAGACCATCCATGGTATTCAACTGACCATTAACGTTTGCTTCTTGGTCTGGGAATTTTGTTGACCAACCAGTATCATAACCATTATTATCTGAACGACGGATAGAGATACCATCAGCTGTTCCTAGGAAGTTGTCCTCAGGAATAAACTCAACATCTACATCTTTACCTTTAGCAGTAATCTTGTACTTACCTTGTCCTTGAACGACATAGTAACCGTCTGCGTCAAGGGTTGCTCGGTTGCCATCTTTGTCAACAATGTATGGTTCTACAGTTTCATCAATAATAGCAGTAGAATCACGTTCAAACTTATGTTCTCCACGTGCTGTAAAGGTTACAGTTGCTGATTGTTTCGTACCTTGAGGGCCACTTGTTTCCTTAAATTCTCCTTTTGGTGGGTGGGTGATTTGAGTCTTGAAGTCTTCTACTTCACCTGAGAAGGCCATGCCAGTTGGGCTTTCGATCTCGTTCGCTTTCTTAGCGATACGAACACGAGCACCTAACTCTTTAACGCTTGGGTCGACGTAAGTCTTGCTGTTTGCAAAGGTCAACTCAACAGTGCCATCTTGTGTGATTGTAGCGAGATTTGAGCGTTCATCCTCATCGAATTTACCATTTTGGTTAAAGTCTACCCAACCATAGATATGTGCTTCTGAAGCTCCATCCGTATGAGCTTGAATTGACATCTTATAGTTGCCTGGTTTGGTACGATCCATCTTAATCATCTCATTGGTTGTACCTTTGAGTTCATCTGGAAGCAATTGGTTAATTCCTTCATCGGCCGTAGTTGCCTTATCATCACCGAACCAGTCTTGAGTAGTGTTTTCATCCATATCTGGGCTCACATTACCAAGATACGGTTGATTTACTTTAGCTCCAGTAACACCGTCAACAGTTGCAATGGTATGAACTGCCTTACCGTATGACTCAGGAGCATCCCCTTCATCAAGTGGGAAGAACCCTAGCATAGCAGACTGTTTACCACCCGAAGCGATGTAAAGTCCCACTTCAGATGCTCCACGCGTCATAACAAGGGGAACAGAGGAATCGCCTGCAGAAATATTTGGCCCAAAGACACCAGTCCCAAGACCACCAGTTACTTGGTCAGGGTTCCCAAAATACTTCCAAGCGACTGGTTTCTTATCTGGGCCAACTTGATTAGACCCGCGAAGTTGGTTAAGGTTAATTCCGTAGAATGATTTACCATTAATAGTAGTCGTAGGGTTAGGGCCAAAAAGATTATCCGTATCTTGTATCATGTACGGTACACTATATCTTCTATAATCTTTTTTCCATTCTCCAAGATGTTGCCAACCTTGTCCGTTGGTAGTGAACATAACAAATTCACCAGGGTTGGCAGACTCACCATCAGCCATTACAATAGCCGGTTTAACAACTTTACCACGGAAGGTGGCAGAAATTTCAAATTGCACACCAATATTTCCACCATTTATCGCTGAAGCAATGGTTGTCTTCTTGGCTTTGGTATCAATTCCTTCATGTTTAACTTCGGTATAACCATTTTGAGGCTCTGCGGTAATCATGGCCTCATCACCGTTATTGAAATGTAACTTAGAAGTAGGTGAACTTGAATTATTGACAAAACCGTTTCGAGCATTTGGATCATAGGTTGCTTTTTCTGCGTCAGTAGCTCCTTGGCTTTCTAGTCGCTTCTTATAGATTTCAGTTGCTTGGAAGGGTTTCAAAGACTTAACTTTGATGGTCACCACATATCCAGGCATGATTTCCTTAGTATAGGTAGCTCCAACTTGAAGAGCCATTTTCTCTTGTAAGTTTTCAGTTGGTTTAGTTTCGGCGGCAGGTACTAATGTCGTAGTGGTTCCTGTCCAGTTGGCTACATCTCCAAAGTCCAACCATGTAATCTGGCTAGTCAAAGATTTTGCGTCAAGGTCTGTTGTATATCCTGGTTTTTCAACCTTTGGAGTTGAAGTTGCATCGACAACGTCTGCTCCTACACCAGTAGCTGTCGCTGTATCTGCACGGAAGGCTGTGTTTTTGTCAATCTCTTTACCATTACGAGGGTCGTTTTTCCCTGTATTTGCGATTGCGTTAGTACCTTCAGCTGGCTTAGTGTTTTCTGCAGGCTTACCTGTAGTGGCTTCTGTCTTTTCAGTAGCTGCTACTTTTTCTTCGGCTACAGCTTTTTCTTTGTTTTTAAGCTTAGAATTGACAATAGTTACAAGTGATTGGTAAGCTGCGTCAAGTTCAGCTTGGCTTGTAGCAGAAGTAAGTGCATTTTTAGCATTAGCAAGACCTACCTTAAGAATTTCAACGCTCTCGTCTGTCTTGTTGCTGTATTTACCATTTGCCACGTTTGCTTCAATTTCAGCAACGTAAGCTGCCAATTTGTCGCTATTTAGCTCCGGTTTTACTTCAGTAGAAACTGCAGGTGCTGCTTCTGCTTTATAAGTTACTTCTTTAGCAGGTGCTGCTTCTGTAGTTACAGGAGCTTCAGTTTTCTCTACTTCTGTTGTAGCTGCAACTCCGTCAGCTTGTTTTTCTTCAGTTACTTCATCAGCTCCGACACCTGTAGCAGTTCCGAGCATTACCAACGTTCCGAGTAAGACCGAGCAAACTCCTACATGAAGCTTACGGATCGAGAATCGACTAATTCGGTCGTTAAACAGATCATTTTTCATGATTTACCTCCATTACCCTTTCGGGAGTGTATATATTGTTATAATTTATGCATTGTTTTTTACAAAATCCCAAACATGCAACGCTCCTATTTTAGCACTATTGTACTTAAAAACCAAGCATTATGCTCATTGTTTTGAAAGTTGAAATCAATATACATTTATTCCATTTTTTTACTATTATTTCAAGAAAATATACATTACGATTTCATTTCCTATACACACCAAAAGAGGGAATTGCCCCTCTTTTGGATAAATAGGTTTATTCACTTGTTTCAACAGTCTCGACTTGGGCATCTACTTGCTCTTCTTGTGAATCTGCAAGGAGGGATTCTTCGTTGACTGCTTGTGGTTCAAGGTTACGGTAGCGAGCCATACCAGTACCAGCTGGGATGATCTTACCGATGATAACATTTTCCTTGAGACCAAGGAGATGGTCTTTCTTACCACGGATAGCTGCGTCTGTAAGGACACGAGTTGTTTCCTGGAAGGAAGCTGCTGACAAGAAACTATTTGTTTCAAGTGAGGCTTTGGTAATTCCCATAAGGACTGGGCGACCAGTTGCTGGAACACCACCTGCGATAAGAACATCTTTGTTGGCATCTGTAAAGTCGTTGATATCCATGAGAGTACCCATAAGAAGGTCTGTATCCCCTGGATCCATGACACGAACTTTGCGGATCATTTGACGAACCATTACCTCGATGTGTTTGTCACCGATTTCTACCCCTTGGCTACGGTAAACTTTTTGTACTTCACCGAGGAGGTAAGTTTCAACTGACAAGACATCACGTACAGCAAGGAGACGTTTTGGTTGGATAGAACCTTCTGTCAATGCTGCACCACGAGAGATTTGATCGCCAACCTCTACACGCATACGTGCTGTGAATGGTACCACGTATTCGCCTTCGCCAGTTTCACCTTTAACGAAGACTTTCTTAGTACGAGTTGAAGCATCTTCTTCGATTGCTGTAACTTCCCCTTTGACTTCTGTGATGACCGCTTCCCCTTTAGGATTGCGGGCTTCAAAGATTTCTTGGACACGAGGAAGACCCTGAGTGATATCGGTATTTGAGGCAACACCACCCGTGTGGAAGGTACGCATTGTAAGCTGTGTACCAGGTTCCCCGATAGATTGGGCAGCGATTGTACCAACTGCTTCACCAACTTCAACCGCATCACCAGTCGCTAAGTTGATACCGTAACAGTGACGGCAAACACCATGACGAGTGTTACATGTAAATACTGAGCGGATAGTCACTTCTTCAACACCAGCATTGACGATTTCACGCGCCTTGTCTTCTGTAATCAATTCATTTGGACCGATAATAACTGCACCAGTTTCTGGATGTTTAACAGTTTTCTTAGTGTAACGACCATTGAGACGTTCTTCTAGAGACTCAATCATCTCTTTACCTTCAGTAATAGAACGGATCAAGAGACCACGGTCAGTTCCACAGTCATCCTCACGAATGATAACGTCTTGGGCAACGTCAACCAAACGACGAGTCAAGTAACCTGAGTCGGCTGTCTTAAGGGCCGTATCGGTCATACCTTTACGGGCACCGTGAGTTGAGAAGAACATCTCAAGTACTGACAAACCTTCGCGGAAGTTTGAAAGGATTGGCAATTCCATGATACGTCCGTTCGGAGCAGCCATCAGACCACGCATACCGGCAAGCTGTGAGAAGTTTGAGATGTTACCACGGGCTCCAGAGTCCATCATCATAACGATAGGGTTCTTAGGATCTTGGTTGGCAACCAAACGTTTCTCGAGTTTTTCACGGGCAGCACGCCATTCAGCTGTAACAGCATTGTAGCGCTCATCGTCTGTGATCATACCACGACGGAATTGTTTTGTGATTTGTTCTACACGTTTGTGTGATTCTTCGATGATTTCAGCCTTGTCTTCAACGACTGGAATATCAGCAATACCCACTGTCAAACCTGCAAGAGTTGAATGGTGGTAACCGAGGTTCTTCATACGGTCAAGTAGGGCAGATGTTTCTGTCGTACGGAAACGTTTGAAGATTTCAGCGATGATATTTCCAAGGTTTTTCTTCTTGAATGGTGGGTTGAGTTCAAGCCCTTCAATAGCTTCCTTGATATTTCCACCTAATGGCAAGAAGTACTTAGCCGGGACACCTTCTGTCAAGTTAGCGTTTGTTGGCTCTTGCAAGTAAGGTAGTCCTTCTGGCATGATATCGTTGAAGAGGATTTTACCTACAGTTGTAAGCAAGATTTTGTGTTTTTGCTCTTCTGTCCATGGTTTGTTAAGGCTATCTGTTGCGATACCAACACGTGAGTGGAGGTGAACATAACCATTACGGTAAGCCATGACAGCTTCGTCACGATCCTTGAAGACCATACCTTCGCCTTCACGACCAGCTTCTTCCATAGTCAAGTAGTAGTTACCCAAAACCATGTCCTGAGATGGAGTAACAACTGGTTTACCATCTTTAGGGTTCAAGATATGCTCAGCAGCAAGCATCAAGATACGAGCTTCTGCTTGGGCTTCTTCTGAAAGAGGTACGTGGATGGCCATTTGGTCCCCGTCAAAGTCGGCATTGTAGGCTTCACAGACAAGTGGGTGCAAACGAAGGGCTTTACCGTCAATCAAGACTGGCTCAAAGGCTTGGATACCCAAACGGTGAAGGGTAGGTGCGCGGTTCAAAAGCACTGGGTGTTCTTTGATAACTTCTTCGAGGATATCCCAGATACGTTCATCTCCACGTTCTACCAAGCGTTTAGCCGCTTTAACGTTTTGAACGATATCGCGCGCAACGATTTCACGCATGACAAATGGTTTAAAGAGCTCGATTGCCATTTCACGTGGCACACCACATTGGTACATCTTAAGAGTTGGACCAACGGCAATAACGGAACGTCCTGAGAAGTCAACACGTTTACCGAGCAAGTTTTGACGGAAGCGTCCTTGTTTCCCCTTGAGCATATGGCTCAATGATTTAAGCGGACGGCTACCTGGCCCTGTGATCGGACGACCACGACGGCCATTGTCAATCAAAGCGTCAACCGCTTCTTGAAGCATACGCTTCTCATTTTGAACGATGATACCTGGCGCGTTCAACTCAAGCAAACGAGCCAAACGATTGTTACGGTTAATAACACGACGGTAAAGGTCGTTCAAGTCAGATGAGGCAAAACGGCCACCATCCAACTGCAACATTGGACGAAGATCTGGTGGAATAACTGGAAGGATGTTAAGAACCATCCATTCAGGCTTGTTTCCAGACTTGTGGAAAGCATCCAAAACATCCAAACGACGGATAGCTTTCACACGTTTTTGTCCAGTAGCTGTTTTCAACTCTTCTTTGAGTTCAGCAATTTCTTTTTCAAGATCTACTTGTTTCAAGAGGTCTTGGATCGCTTCGGCACCCATTTTGGCAACGAATGAACCATGACCAAATTCACGCAAGCGTTCACGGTATTCACGCTCTGTCATAATAGATTTGTGCTCAAGTGGTGTATCTTTTGGATCAATCACCACGTAAGCAGCAAAGTAGATAACTTCCTCGAGGGCACGAGGACTCATGTCAAGGGTCAAGCCCATACGGCTTGGAATCCCCTTGAAATACCAGATATGAGATACAGGAGCTTTTAACTCGATGTGCCCCATACGTTCACGACGAACTTTTGTACGCGTTACTTCAACACCACAACGGTCACAAACAATCCCTCTGTAACGAATGCGTTTGTATTTACCACAAGCACATTCCCAGTCTTTTGTAGGACCAAAGATCACTTCGTCAAAGAGTCCTTCACGTTCTGGTTTCAACGTACGGTAATTGATTGTTTCAGGTTTTTTGACTTCTCCATAAGACCATGAACGGACTTTACTTGGAGAAGCTAGTGTGATTTGCATACTTTTAAAACGATTTACATCAACCACTATTTCTTCCCTTTCTATTATAAGTGAACTGCTTATTCTTATTCAGCAGCTTCTTCTGTTGCTTCCGCTTTTGCATTTTCTTCTGCTTCAAAGGCTGCTTTAGCCTCTTGAGCTGCTCTTTCGCGGGCTTTTTCAAGGTCATCTACGTGGATGACATCTTCGTCCATTCCTTCATCAAGGTCACGAAGTTCCACTTCTTGATTGTCTTCGTCAAGGACACGCATGTCAAGACCAAGAGATTGCAATTCTTTTACAAGAACTCGGAACGATTCTGGAACACCTGGTTTTGGAATTGGTTTTCCTTTTGTAATAGCTTCATAAGCTTTCAAACGTCCGTTGATATCGTCAGACTTGTAAGTCAAGATTTCTTGAAGAACATTTGATGCACCATAGGCTTCAAGCGCCCAAACCTCCATCTCACCGAAACGTTGTCCACCAAACTGAGCTTTACCTCCGAGTGGTTGTTGTGTAACGGTTGAGTATGGTCCGACTGAACGAGCGTGCAATTTATCATCAACCATGTGGTGAAGTTTGATCATGTACATGACACCAACTGACACACGGTTATCAAATGGTTCACCAGTACGACCATCGTATAGGATAGTCTTAGCGTCGCTATCCATACCTGCTTCTTTGACAGTGTCCCAAAGATCTTCAGAACTTGCTCCGTCAAAGACTGGCGTTGCGATGTGGATACCAAGAGTACGAGCCGCCATACCAAGGTGAAGTTCCATAACCTGACCGATATTCATACGTGATGGCACCCCAAGTGGGTTCAACATGATATCGACTGGAGTTCCGTCTGGAAGGTAAGGCATGTCTTCTACAGGAACGATACGAGAGACAACCCCTTTGTTTCCGTGACGTCCGGCCATCTTATCTCCGACCTTAATCTTACGTTTTTGTGCGATGTATACGCGAACTAGCATGTTAACACCAGATTGCAATTCATCACCGTTTGCACGTGTAAAGATTTTAACATCACGAACGACACCATCGGCACCGTGTGGTACACGAAGGGAAGTATCACGAACTTCGCGAGATTTGTCACCGAAGATAGCGTGCAAGAGACGCTCTTCAGCAGAAAGGTCTTTTTCACCCTTAGGTGTGACTTTACCTACAAGGATATCCCCTTCTTTAACCTCAGCACCGATACGGATGATACCCATTTCGTCGAGGTCTTTAAGGGCATCTTCACCAACGTTTGGAATTTCACGAGTGATTTCTTCAGGCCCAAGCTTTGTATCGCGTGTTTCTGATTCATATTCTTCGAGGTGAACTGATGTGTAAACATCGTCTTTCACCAAGCGTTCGCTCATGATAACGGCATCCTCGAAGTTGTACCCTTCCCATGTCATGTAGGCAACGATTGGGTTTTGTCCAAGCGCCATTTCACCTTTTTCCATAGAAGGTCCATCAGCGATAAAGTCACCTTTTTCGATGACATCGCCAACTCGAACAAGGGTACGTTGGTTATAAGCAGTACCTGAGTTTGAACGACGGAATTTTTGGATGTGGTAAACATCAAGGGAACCATCTTCACGGCGAACTTCTACTTTGTCCGCATCCGCATAGGTAACCTTACCACCATGTTGTGCAATAACTGCAGCTCCTGAGTCATGGGCTGCTTGGTATTCCATACCAGTACCAACGAAAGGCGCTTTAGGATCGATCAACGGAACAGCCTGACGTTGCATGTTGGCACCCATGAGGGCACGGTTGGAGTCATCGTTTTCCAAGAAAGGAATACATGCTGTCGCAACGGCAACTACCTGTTTAGGAGAAACGTCCATGTAGTCAACGCTTGATGCTGGATATTCTTGGTTAACCCCTTGGTGACGTCCCATGACAACTTTTTCAGCAAAAGTTCCATCTGCGTTCAATTTAGAGTTAGCCTGAGCTACTGTGTATTCATCTTCTTCATCGGCAGTCAACCAAACAATTTCGTTGGTAACTTTACCAGTTGCACGGTCAACCTTACGGTATGGTGTTTGAATGAAACCATACTTGTTGAGGTGTCCATATGAAGACAAGTTGTTGATCAAACCGATGTTTGGTCCTTCAGGTGTTTCGATTGGACACATACGACCATAGTGAGTGTAGTGCACGTCACGCACTTCATATCCAGCGCGGTCACGTGTCAAACCACCAGGCCCTAAGGCAGACAAACGACGTTTGTGAGACAGCTCAGAAAGTGGGTTGTGTTGGTCCATGAACTGTGACAATTGTGAAGAACCAAAGAATTCTTTGATCGCCGCAGTCACTGGACGGATGTTAATGATTTGTTGAGGTGTCAATACTTCGTTATCTTGAACAGACATACGTTCACGAACATTACGTTCCATACGTGAAAGTCCAAGACGTACTTGGTTAGCAAGCAATTCACCAACGGCACGAATACGACGGTTTCCGAGGTGGTCGATATCATCGATACGACCGATACCTTCAGCCAAGTTAAGGAAGTAGCTCATCTCAGCAAGGATATCTGCCGGAGTGATAGTGCGAACCTTATCATCTGGATTTGCATTTCCGATGATTGTTACAACACGGTCTGGATCAGTTGGTGCCACAACCTTGAATTTTTGAAGAACAACTGGTTCTGTCAAAACAGCTGAGTCATTTGGAGTGTAGACAATCTTGTTCAAATCGCCATCTAAATGGCTTTCGATGCTCTCGATGACATCGCGAGTCATAACAGTACCCTTTTCAACTAAGATTTCACCAGTTTCAGGGTCCACCAATGGTTCAGCGATTGTTTGGTTGAGCAAACGAGTTTTAATATTTAATTTCTTGTTAATCTTGTAGCGTCCAACAGCTGCCAAGTCATAACGACGTGGGTCGAAGAAACGAGCCACAAGCAAGGTACGTGAACTCTCAGCAGTTTTTGGTTCACCTGGACGAAGACGCTCATAAATTTCTTTCAAAGCTTCGTCTGTACGAGAGTCCATTGGGTTTTTATGGATATCTTTTTCAACAGTGTTGCGAACCAACTCGCTGTCCCCAAAGATATCAAAGATTTCGTCATCGCCTGAGAAACCAAGAGCACGAACCAAAGTCGTAAATGGAATTTTACGTGTACGGTCGATACGAGTGTAGGCGATGTCTTTTGAGTCACTTTCCAGTTCCAACCAAGCTCCACGGTTAGGGATTACAGTTGAACCGTAGCCCACTTTACCGTTTTTGTCTACTTTATCATTAAAGTAAACACCTGGAGAACGCACCAACTGTGATACGATAATACGTTCACCACCGTTAATGATGAAAGTACCCATCTCAGTCATGATTGGGAAATCACCAAAGAAGACTTCTTGAGTTTTGATTTCGCCAGTTTCTTTGTTAATCAAGCGGAAAGTTACAAAGATTGGTGCTGAATAGCTAGCATCATGGATGCGAGCTTCTTCAAGCGTATATTTAGGTTCTTTGATTTCGTAGCCAACAAATTCCAACTCCATTGTTTCTGTGAAGTTTGAAATTGGCAATACATCTTCAAACACTTCCTTCAGACCATAGTCTAGGAAATCTTTAAATGAATCAGTTTGAATTTCAATCAAATTTGGTAAGTCAAGAACTTCTTTGATTCTTGAAAAACTACGACGGGTACGATGTTTCCCGTATTGAACGTCATGTCCTGCCAAGATGATTCTCCTTTGTAAATAAAGTTCCAAGCTTAGTCACCTAAGCTAATAATTATCGTTTAATGGTTCTAAAACCCCTATCAACTTATCCCCCTTGACTAATTTTTCAGAATCTTTAAATCTCTGTTACAGATGCAAAAAATACCGAAAAAAAGCACAAAAAGAGCAGTTAAATCCGACTTTTTTGAGGAGATTTAACTGCTGTGAGCCTTGTCCGGACAATATTTCAGACAAAACCTACGACAAATGATTACTCATATTATACCCGATTTTCTCTAATTTTTCAAGTCCTTTGAAGGATTTTTCTTGCTTTAGTATAGCTGTGGATTGTTTTCAGAAAAGGTAATTTTCATAATTTTGTAATTTTTCTTATAGTTTCTTCATCTCATAGTTACATAAATCCCTTAATTGCTAGCTATGAAAAATTAGGATATACGGACAGTAAGTACATAACAAAAGAGCTTTTCATCCTCGAAAAACCTGAATAAAAAAGAGAGCAGTTCAAACTACTTCTAAAGTAGACTGAACCGCTCTTTTTTAATTTCCCACTCTAACTCGCGTCACAATGCCATCGCTATCAGTTATACTAAATTCTGCAGAAGAAAGCCACTGAATTATCACCTCATTACCTTGAGATTGAGCAAAAACCTTCAACAACTCCTCTTTGTTCTCAACTTCAACCACATAGTAGGCTAGCCCCACCATTCCATGCTTACGTCGAACTAAGTTTTTGCCACCCCATTCATTTACAGCTAAATGATGGCGATAAGCCCCTGATGCGATCCAACTGGCATGTGGAATCGTGAATTTATCCTCCAGACCTAGAGACTCTTGATAGAATGTACTCGCTTCTCGGCTATTCTTAACAGATAGGTGAACATGGCCCATACGAGTGCCTTCTGCAATCACAAAAGGCTCGATTTCTTTTCCTAGTTGGTAGATATCTTGAGCAGAGAGTTCTTCTGTCACACCAATAATACGGCCATCCTCACGAATATCCCATACTGTTACAGGTTTATCTCTGTAGAGTTCAATGCCATTGCCCTCTATATCTTCCAAATAGATAGCCTCGCTATAACCATGGTCCGCTCCACCCACTAGAGGTATCTTTAAACCGAGCAAGTGTTTAAAAACATTAGCCAAGTCTTCTCGGCTCGGTAAGAGCAAGGCCATATGATAAAGTCCGTAGCTCTGCTTAGGATTGCTAGTATCATCTGTCTTAATTAGCCGAACTAGTGGTTTCCCACCGGCACCTAAAAGAACTTTATTTTCCGATTGATTCAAAATCTCCAACCCAAGCAACTGATGATAAAATGCTGTCTGACTTTCTAAGTCCTTGACATTTAAAGCTACTTCAGCCAAATAAATCTGACTATTATATTCGTAAACCATAGAAAACCTCTCTTTGTTGTAACTGTTTTAATTACATCTATTGTACTCCCTTCTCAGCCAATGTCAATCCAGATGCTCAACGCTGATAACACAAGAAAAACCCTCCCCGTGTAGGAAGGATTGTTTGGATTTAATGAGCCAACATTTCTTGAGCAATCTCTTGACCTGATAAGCCATCTGGATAGTAGGTTGGCCAGTTGTCCATCTCTTCAAAGAGGGCTTCTTGGCTAGTGCCTCCAAAGAAGATATGGAAATGTTCTGCCTTGACCGGAGCAATATTGTGGTCGCTAAACTGAACATACTTGAATTGTCCGGCGTCTGCATCAGTCGCTTCAAAGAGGAAGCGTACTCCACGATTCCCTTTCTTATAAGTCAAGATTTTCTTGCCGACATACTTATAAGTATATTGCTTACTTTGGCCTCCTTGGATAAATTCCATAGTATTATCTGCAATATTAATCTTGTTTACATCTGTTTGGTAACCTTTTTGATAGTAGGCTTTGTATTCATCCTTGGTCATCTTACCAGTCAATTTAGCCTTGTAGTCAAATACTTGATCAAGAGTCCCATCCTCAAGGAAAGGATAGACTGACTGCCAGTTGCCAGCATAATCACTCAGGGTACGGTCCTTAACATCTGCATCCTCAAAGTAGCCATTTTGAACGGTTTTAGTTTCCTCTGCCTTTTCTGGTTCAATCTCTGCTCCTGCCTGATCAGTTGTTTGCTTGAGTGCCTTGAGGTTTTTCTCCATGATAGAGATATAGGTTTCTCCAACCTTCATGTCCTCTTCGGTCAAGCTTTCAAGAGGATTCAGAACATCTAACTTCACTCCTGTTTCTTTTGAGAGGGTATTCGCTAGGGCTTGAGAAGCATTTTCTTCAAAGTAGATATAAGAGATTTTGTTTTTCTTGATGTACTCGGTCAATTCTGCCAAGCGGCTTGCTGAGGGTTCCGCATCTGGCGAAAGCCCAGAGATAGAGACTTGAGTGAGTCCGTAGTCCAAGGCAAGATAACGAAAGGCAGCGTGCTGAGTCACAAAACTCTTTTGTTTTGCACTAGAAAGTCCTTCAGTATAGGCCTTGTCCAGAGCTTGCAATTTCTCGATATAGGCAGCTGCATTTTGCTCAAAGGTTGCTTTTTTATCAGGATAGTCAGCTGATAAACTGTCACGGATGTGCTCTACAAGCTTAATGGCACGCGCAGGAGACAACCATACATGAGGGTCATACTCGTGATGATGACCTTCTTCACCATGGTCATGGTCTTCCTCTTCTTCACTTCCTGGAAGAAGCAACATATCTCCAGTAGCTTTAATGGTTTTTACTTTTTTTGCATCTAGAGATTCTAAAAGTTTAGGAACCCAAGTTTCCATATTTTCATTCTCATAAACAAAGGCATCAGCATCTTGGATTTTAGCGACTGCCTTAGGTGATGGTTCATATTCATGTGGCTCTGTTCCAGCCCCGATTAAAAGTTCGACATTGGCTGTATCCCCTGCTACTTGCTTGGTAAATTCGTAGACAGGGTAGAAAGTTGTCACGATATTTAATTTCCCGTCTGCTTGTTTTTGATTAGAGCAAGCGACTAAGAATAAGGTCACAAGACTTGCCAAAAGTAGGCTTAGTTTTTTCATTTTCTTCTCCTATTTGATAAAACGTTTGAGTAAGCTGACTACTAAAAAGACAACTACAAAGATAATGGTGATACTTGCACTTGGTGGTGTCTCTGCATAATAGGAAATATAAAGCCCCGCAACCATGCCTAGAAAACCAATGACGCTAGCAAGTATCATCACAGAACTAAAGTTTTTACCTAGACGCAAAGCAATACTTGCTGGTAAGACCATGATAGTCGATACCAAAAGCGCTCCCGCTGCTGGGATCATGAGTGCAATAGCCACACCCGTTACCATGTTAAAGAGAATAGACATGGTACGCACTGGAAGACCATCGACAAAAGCTGTATCCTCATCAAAAGTTAGAATATACATAGGTCTTAAAAAGAGGAAGGTCAGGATTAAAACAACCGCTGCAATAACAAAGAGACCAATGACCTGCTCTTGACTAATAGTCACAATAGAACCAAAAAGGTATTGGTCCAGACTCATAGAGCTAGAGCTCTTACCCTTACTCATAACAATAAGTGAAACTGCAAGGCCTGTAGACATGAGAATGGCTGTCCCAATCTCCATAAAGCTTTTATAAACCGTACGTAGGTATTCAAGGAAGACCGCTGCAATCAAGACAATCACAATGGTTGAAATGGTCGGAGAAATTCCTAAAACCAAGCCAAAGGCAACCCCTGAAAGCGAGACGTGACTCAAAGTATCACTCATAAGACTTTGACGACGCAAGATTAGGAAGGTCCCAAGAACTGGTGAAAAGAGACTCATGGCAATAACAGCCAAAAAGGCTCGCTGCATAAAATCATAAGACAATAGATTAAACATGCTCCACCTCCTGGTCACTTTCATGGACATTGAAGCAACGCCATGGGGAATCTTGGTCTCGGACCAGGTGAATATTACGATCTGCGTAGTCCTTAACTTCTTCAGGATCGTGAGTAATCATCAAAACAGCCTTGCCATGATGGTGGGCACTGTGGTGCATGAGTTCATAAAACTCATCCTTGGTTCCCGCATCCATCCCTGTCGTCGGCTCATCCAAGATAAAGATATCAGGATCTGAAGCAAACATACGTGCGATAACAGCCCTTTGCTTTTGCCCGCCAGAAAGGGAGCCAATGCGTTTATCCCGATGTTCCCACATACCAACAGAGTTTAAACTAGCCTTGATATGTTCCTCATCGTGAGCATTTAGACGACGGAACCAACCTTTTCTTGGATAGCGACCTGATTTGACAAATTCATAAACGGTACTTGGAAAGCCTGCATTAAAACTGGCAATCTGTTGAGGAAGGTAGGCGATTCTTAGTTTTGTCCCACGAGTATTGGTCTTTGAAATGGTAACTTTTCCAAATCTTGGTTGTAGAATACCAAGACTAGCCTTGATAAGAGTCGTCTTGGCGGCTCCATTTTCTCCAGTGAGGGTGACAAATTCCCCACTATCAACACTGTAATTGATATGCTCAAGCACAGGTTCCTTGTCATAATAGAAGGACAAATCCTCTACTGTGATGTATCTCATTACTTGATTTCTCCTACTAAAGCAGTTAAAAACCGCTGGATAATTTTTTGCTCCTCAGCCGAGAATTGACTAGCAACTTGTTCATAAGTCGAGAGGGTGTGCTCATGATGATGATGGTGCTCTTCAGCGATTGGTCGTGCCAAGTCTGTCAATTGATAGAAGATCACTCTTGCATCCTTAGGATCCTTGGATGTCTCCAACATCCCCTCTTTAATCAAGGACTTAATGGCCTTGGTGACAGCTGCTTGACTGACATTGAGACGGCGAGCCAACTCCGAATTCGTTAATGACTCCTCTGATAAGAGCATAAGAATATGCTCCTGGGTATTCGTCAAGGCCACTTCACTCGTGCAATGACCAATCAAAATTTCATGCTGATTTTCAGCTTTCAGGATTACTTCATTTAAAAAATGATCAATTTCTGTTGCTAATTGTCTCATGATTTGCCCCTTTCTTCAAACAATTTTTCTATTATTACAGTACTTTCAGTCTGTTTGTTTACTAGTTAAGTATATCACATCCAAGTATAGAGTCAAGAAAAAAGATGAAAACAATTTTTTATGTTTTCATTTTCTTGATCTCTTTTTACTTACCCTTATTCAAATGAAGAGGCCGCTACAACACTGTCCATTACCAAAAATCTTTCATTACAAAGAGCCCAAAACAAGGTTCGGGCTCTTTTGCTATTTATTGAAAATCTTTAATATTCCCATCGTAATTTGCCCAATCCTGGCTAAAGAATCGATCATTCATTTGGTAACTAGGTGCTGTTGTTGGATTGCTCAAAAAAGGATTTACAACCTTGTCAAACGCCAACCAACCTAACCAACCGATATGAATCGTATCCTTGACAAAGTATGGATCTCCTCCGTTTTTTGAAAAGTCAGCAATATTGGTAAAACCTTGACTTTCCAACTGGTAACGGATCTTTTCAACAGAGTGTTGATACATTTCCTCACTTAATCCGGTATAATTCATCCATTTTTTATTGACAGGTTGAAAGACAAAGAGTACATTCACCTTAGATTTGGCAAATTGATTGAGCACTAACTGCAAATCATTGTATTCCCTTGACTGGAGGAAGTTGTAATTTTTTTGATACCCTTCCCACTTTTTTAAATCTTTCTTAAGTTGAGTATTGTAAAAGTGGTTATCCATCCCCAAATCATTATTGGTCGTATTTTCCTCTGCATCCTTACGTGCAATATTTTCCAATTCTTCATACGAAAACTGATCTGGGAGACTGCTCAAATATTTTTCAATATGATCTTTATACTTTAATTGGCCTCGAATAGAGAATTGACCAAAAAGGGCAGCTTGTCTCTCATTGAACTCGGCAGAGATATTAACCATCGTTTGATCAAAGTCTGACAACTGTTCATTCTTAGCTATCTTCTCAACAATTCCTTTCATCGGAACTCTTGGATTTTGCTTTAAGAGTCTATTAGCCGCATATTGAGAAGCTACGTCTCCAGATTGATTCTCCAAGAAGGCAGTCAACTGATCATTGTTAAAATAAGTTTGAAAAATAGTCGGGTCATGATCCTCTTTTGTAAACCACTGTGGAGAGATTACAAATACCGCTTGTTTGTTTTCAAGTTCAGATGTGATTTGTTGCATCCCAAAATATTGACTAAGAGAAGCGGCTCCTGCCTGCCCCATAAAATACGGACGGTAGGAGCGATTATACTTTTCAGCCAACACTCCTGGATGCATGCTATCAAAACGAATCCATTCACTCGAACCCAAAAAGGGTATAAAACGCATATTAGGATCCGTGAGAGCTCTCACTTTTTGACTTCTCTCTTTGAAACTTTCTGCACTTACTGAGGCTGCAGAGTATTTTTCCTCCATTAGATTATGACTCTTACTACTAGGATAGAAAAAAATGAGTAGAAGAACCAATAAACCTGCAATAAGAATCGGCCCGAAGATTAACCACAGGCGTTTAAGCATTCTTTAACTCCGTAATCCCTGCCACGATTTTATTGGCTGTATTCCAATCATCACGGCCAAATTCTGTAACCGGGACACGTATATCAAAGCGATTTTCGATTTCTACAATCAATTCAACCGTTCCCATACTATCCAAGACACCTGCATCGAAAAGATCTTCATCCATCATGTCAGAAACATCTTCCATAAATAATTCATCGATAATTTCAATAACTTCTGATTTGATATCCATTTTTTAATTTCCTTCTATTTTTTAAACCATAAATCATTCAAAAATCCAGAAAAGATTAAGAATGAAACCATTACGACATGGAAGGTTATCACCATGCCAAGCAACTGAGCCCAACGATTTTCAAGCAAGGGAGGTCGTCCTGCTTTCTTACGTTCTTTATTGAGCGTTTTTTTCTTTCGAACCCAGACATCATTAATGACTAAGCCCACTCCATGAAAGAGCCCGTAAACGATATAAAACCATGTTATCCCATGCCAGAACCCCATAATCAGCATATTTACAATATAAGCGACACTTGAGGTCACATTTCGATTCTTAAAAAGCTTCTTTCTCGTCATCACCATGACCATGCGCATAAAGACAAAGTCACGAAACCAGAAGGATAAACTCATGTGCCAACGATTCCAAAACTCTTTCAAATCTCTTGACAAAAAGGGTTTGTTGAAGTTGATCGGACTACGAATCCCCATCAGATTTGAAATAGCTATAGCAAACATAGAGTAACCTGCAAAATCAAAGAAGAGTTCCAAACCAAATGTGTACATGATGGCCACTACATAATAGTTAAAGACGCCACCTGTTTGTAAAGCTAAATTCTTTAGCGGTGGTAATAAAATCTCGCCTAAAATATGGGCTAGGATAAATTTATACAGAAATCCCCACATGATATACCGAACGGACTCGGCTAGCATATCTAGCAACTCATCGCGCTCTGGTATCGTCTTATAATTTTCATTAAAACGTTTGAAACGATCAATAGGACCACTTGAAAATGTCGGCATAAAGAGAAGAAAACGCAAATACTCCCACATTTTCAAATCCTTAATGACTCCATCTCTAAGTTCGATGATGATTCCCACTGAACGAAAGGTCAAATAAGAGATTCCTACGAATCCCAGCAGAGACTGTGTACCGTTAATAGCTGGTTGCACCTTGACAAAGATGATGGGAAGGAGGGACAGAAAACTAACGAGGTAGAATACCCACTTGCCATCCTTGCTTTTTCGATAGTGCTTGTAGAAAAGCAGGAGCAATATTTCCCAGCACAGATAAATACCCAAGGCAGCCAATTGATTGGTCTTGCCTCCCGTCAACATAGTGACTATAAAGAAGAGACTAACCAATATTTCATACCAGCCAAAACGTTTTTTGAAAAAAAGACCGATAAAGATTGGCAAAATAGCAGTAATCACATACAAAAAGTACTGCGGATTCCCATAAGGCTCAATATGAGGAAGCTGTTTAAGAAGCTCCATCATCTATTGTTAACCTCACTAATCAACCCTTTGATGTCGATTTTCCCATTTGGAGTTAACGGCAAGCTGTCACGGTAGAGGAATTTCGAAGGCATCATATAAGACATCATAATATCTTCCAAGTCTTCCTTGATCGCTTTGGTAATATCAATCTCGCGCTCAAATTGTTCTTTGACCCCATCTTTTAAGATAACATAGGCCAAGAGATTTTGAACCTTGTGATCTTTATTATAGCGCGGTACCGCAACAGCCGAGTCAATGTACTGAGATTTGTTCAAGTTTTGAGAAACATCTTCTAGCTCAATACGGTAGCCGTTAAACTTGATTTGGAAATCCATCCGTCCACCGTAGAGAAGAAGGCCTTCATCCGTCATGGTTCCAACATCTCCTGTATGGTAGGCTGGCAGACCTTCAAATTCGAAGAAAGCTTCTGCTGTTTTCTCAGGATTATTCATATAACCTTTTGAAACAGCCGGTCCAGACACGATGATTTCTCCTTGCTCTCCATTTGGCAATTTGTTTCCTTCCTCATCAATGATGAAGGTTGGAGAATCTTCTTTGGTATAACCAATTGGCAAGCGTTTAAGTGTCGCTAACATCTCATCTGTGATAGCAACCGCCGACAAAGCAACGGTTGCTTCTGTTGGTCCATAGGCATTGATGATGCGCGCATTCGGGAAACGTTCACGCAGTTTTTGAGCCGTTTTAACAGTTAACTCTTCCCCATCAAAGTAGAAATGGGTAATGCCTGGCATCTTTTCAGCATTGAAATCTTCAGACAGCATGGCCATATCTGCAAAAGATGGTGTCGAAGTCCAGATAGCAATCGGAAGAGAAAAGATAGTTGCAAAGAGTTGTTTGAAGTCTTGAGTAATGGCTGATGGGAGGGCAAAAAGCGTTCCTCCAAGAGCCAAGGTTGGTGCCCAATACATGACAGACAAGTCAAAGGAATAGGGCGGTTGCGCCAACATTTGCGGACGTTCTGGCGTTGCAAACTCCTTGTCTGTAATCATCCAGTTGGTGAAGCTGAGCAAGTTATCATGTGAAATCTGCACCCCTTTTGGCTTCCCGGTCGTCCCCGAAGTAAAGATGATGTAGTAGTTATCATCCCCTTTGACCGGATGTTGCAAATCATAGGCATGCTGAACCGCACAAGCTTCACGCACTTGCTCCAAGGGCATGATTGGAGCAGCTGGGTTTCCCAATGGAAATTCATTGATAGCGATGATTAAGCTTGGTTCTGCTACTTCAAGAATGGCAGACACGCGCTCCAAAGCAGAATGGCTATCAATTGGGATATAGGCATGGCCAGATTTGGTCAAGGCCACAAAGGTTGCTAACATTTCATATTCTTGGCCACCAAAGACCACAACAGGTGACTTTTCAGGAAGTCCCATTTGGTCAATATGGGCTGCTAAGCTATCTGAATCAGCCTTCAATTGGCCATAGGTATGCTCTTCTCCAAGGACATTGTAGACCGGAAAATTAGGCTGCTTTTGAGCATAATGCTCAATGGTTTCAATCATATCTACTATTGGTTTATTTGACACAATAGGGTTTCTCCTTTAAGTTAAAATTCATTATAGATAAAGCTACCTTGAACCTGACCGAGATAACTAAAAAAGTAAAGCAGGCCCAAGAAAATGATAAAATACAAGGCTGTCCGACCAAGAAAGAGATAGAGTTCATTTCTCTGTTTCATCAAGAAAAACCTTTCATTCCTGTAATTTTCAACTAAAATAAAATCAATTTCTTACTAACTTATTTTCTGCTATTATACCACTTTATAAACTATTTTTTCAATTGTTTTCCGTCCATTTCCACTACATTTCAACATCATTAAATCGTTCCATATGATACCTTCTACTGATAGCTTTAATGTTTCCCAGTATAGATTATATTGGGAGCTACAACAAAGTAGGCTCTATACTACCTATAGAGGACTTCCCCACTATAAATATTATAGAGCCTTATCTTATGTCTCACTTTATCGGTAGAATTCCCTTTATCTAGAGATTTTTATAATATGTAATCTTAAAATTCACTATAGATGAAATCTTGAATGTTCGAAAAATCAGTCACAAAACAGTAGATTACGATGCTTAAAATAACTGTGTAGAAAAACAAGGTCCACAATAGTAAACGATGTGTGTCAGTTAGTTTCATTTGCAAATTTGTAAAGTTCTTTTTCAACTTCCATCCATCCTTTCACCCCAACGTGCATCACGTCGAATAAAAAGTAATCTTCATACTCTTTATTTCCATAGTTTAACACCGTAGCACCGTGGTTTTTGGCAATATTTTCTATTTTTTTGTAAGTTTCTTCACGCATTTCTCGTGAAACACCTGTGTAATCATTCCATTTACCATTTACAGGAAAGATAATGACTTCAACTTCAATTCCCAATTCCTTAGCAACTGTCAAGAAGAGTTCCATATCTGAATACTCTGGTGACTCTATGTAACTCAAGTCTTTGTTAGAATCTTTCAACGAAGCATAGCGGTCTCTCAAGTAGGTATTGTAGTAGTTATTATCCACAGCATAATCATTGTTATCTGTTTTCTTTTTAACTTCTTCTACAAACTGATCTGTCATCTGCTCCCAATTATAATCCGGAGTTTCATCCCCTAGTGCAGGATAGTCTGATTTGGCATGATTTTCATAGAATTTTCGTTTAAGCTTAAAGGAATAAACGGCATTGTCAAACTCCAACAGTTTTTTATCAATGATTGTTCCTTTTCCTTCTATGAAATAGCTTTTATACTTTTTATAGATATCATTTTGTTGTTTGTTTCCTTTGGTAATCTCAATAATGCGATTAATCAGTTTTTCTTTCGTTTCCTTACTGATTTTCTCGTTATCTAGCATGTGAAAAATATGTTCCTGAGAGGCCTTGTTTAAGAAGGCGTCTTGATGAGTCCCATCCTTTTCGAACCATTGAACAGACTCTACGATGGCTACTTTTCGCTTGCTCATAGCCCCCTCAATCGAGCTCAAGGTCGTAGCTTGAATGATATTTTGAGAGTAACTGGTTCCTATCTGCATAATGTTAAAATCATTGTAGTTAAAAATTTTATTGGGATGGTAATCTTCATTTATCGTCGCAACTAACTCTGAGGAACCCATTAGAACTAGTGTATTGGGAGTGATATTATTTGTTAGAATATCTCTACTTTTATACTTTTCATAAGAAGTGCTGTAGCGAATACTATTGTCCTTGACTTTATAATAGTCGTCAATCTTCTTGACATATGTCACATTTAAAAGAGCAAGAGTCGCAATTACGAGCACAAGCGATAGTAAAAATGCTTTTAACTTAATCATCTTGTTTTTCCAATCTCCTTGTTTTAGCAAATCTCTTTATCTACTTAGAATTGCCATAATTATCTTATAAGGTTCACCTGAAAAGATAAAGAAGCCAACCATAACTAAATTCATGGTCACAAACCAACTTATTAGCTTGTACCAAGTTTTATTTTTATGTTTCTTATAAAAATTGCTTTTCTTTTGATAAATTTCAAATCCAGACATCAAGATTCCATGGTAAAATCCATAAGCGATGTAGCTGACACTAATTCCATGCCAAAATCCCATAACCAACATGTTGACCATATAGGCATAGGCTGCATTGTGTAATCTATTCTTAAACCACTTCTTTCTGATAACCTGCATCAAAACTCTTGAAAATACGAAATCTCTCAACCATGTTGACAAGGTGATGTGCCATCTAGTCCAGAAATCCTTGATATCAATACTCAAGAAAGGTTTATTGAAATTCATCGGTGTCTGAATACCCAAAACATTGCTGCTTCCAACAGCCATCAAACTATACCCCGCAAAGTCAAAGAACAGATAGAGAGTATACAGGTACATATATTTGATTGAGTAGACAACTGTACCAGTATTGCTTAGAGCAAGTAGTATCTGGTAAACATAGGTTGATAAAACAACCTTGTAGAGAAGACCTAAAACGATGCGATAAATACCATCACCTGCTAACTCTAGGTAGTCTTTTCTAGGCATGACTTCATTGATCTCTTTTAGAAATCTTCTGCTACGATCGATTGGCCCAGAACTAACTGTAGGGAAAAAGAGTAGAAACTGCAGATAATCTTTTACAGTGATTTTTTCTTTGATTAAACCATCCGATATTTCTAGCATGATCTGAATGGTCTTAAAGGACATGTAGGAAATCCCAATAAAAGCCAACAAATGTAGCTGGGTTATTGCAAAGACTTTATTGACCACTAAAGGTAAAATGGATAACATAACTAGAGGTTTTAACTGTTTTGAATCCATTCTTTGTGCTATGAAAACTAGGACATATTGGTAGATGATGAAAGCCAATAGATAAACAACCATGGATTTACTCTTACCATAGATGGCTCCTGCAAATAAAATTGACAGACTTAAAATATAATAATCCTTACGCTTGCCAAAATAGTTTAAAACAAAGCCAATCAGTAAAACCACAAGTAATAGAAGGAAAAACTCATTCCCCTCAAAATAATTCATACCAAATGGACTCCTTTTCTCTTTTTCTCATCTCCTGATTTGTCATTTTAGGATTAGTCCCTATCATATTATCAAGGATAATTAACTTTATTCATTATATCATAATTTAAAAACTATATACTTCTATTATCCAATTTCCTAAAATAAAAAAACAAATGACTCTTACCACTAAAATCCCAATAACGAGACAAAATTATTTACAAAATAAATAAAATCTAATAGTAAATAATTAACTTGACTCAGCTTTTCCCATCAAGTCTCCTAAATATATTCGTTACCCCTTTCATTTTCTCCTTCAATCGGAACATAATATAAAAAATACCAGAATAATCCTCAGAACTAGCAAACACACCACTCCCCCTTTAAGCATTTTTATGCTAAAATAGTAGCTATGGATAAAATTATTAAAACAATATCAGAAAGTGGTTCTTTTCGTGCTTTTGTTCTAGATAGCACGGAAACGGTCCGTACTGCTCAAGAAAAACATCAAACCCAAGCTAGTTCAACTGTAGCGCTTGGTCGTACTTTAATCGCCAGTCAGATTCTCGCTGCCAATGAAAAAGGGAATACCAAGCTAACCGTCAAGGTTCTTGGGACTAGCTCCCTCGGTGCCATTATCACAGTTGCAGATACCAAGGGCAACGTCAAAGGTTATGTGCAAAATCCAGGTGTTGACATCAAAAAGACTGCAACTGGCGAAGTCCTTGTCGGACCTTTTGTCGGCAATGGTCAATTTCTAGTCATTACAGACTATGGCACTGGAAATCCCTACAACTCCATGACTCCTCTCATCTCTGGAGAAATCGGTGAAGACCTAGCTTTCTATCTTACAGAAAGTCAACAAACGCCTTCAGCAGTTGGCCTCAATGTTCTTTTAGACAAAGACGACAAGGTCGAAGTTGCAGGTGGCTTTTTGCTCCAAGTATTGCCAAATGCCAAAGAGGAAGAAATCGCTCGTTTTGAAAAACGAATCCAAGAGATGCCAGCCATTTCAACTCTTCTAGAAAGTGACGACCATATCGAAGCCCTTCTCAAGGCTATCTATGGTGACGAGCCCTACAAACGTCTGTCCGAAGAAGAAATTCGTTTCCAATGTGACTGTAGCAAAGAACGCTTTATGGATGCTCTTGCCAGCCTTCCAAGTTCAGACCTTGAGGAAATGAAAGAGGAAGACCATGGGGCAGAAATCACTTGTCAATTCTGCCAAACAACTTATAACTTTGATGAAAACGACTTGGAGGAACTCATTCGTGACAAATCTTAATACACCATTTATGATTGGGAACGTCGAGATCCCAAACCGGACGGTCCTCGCACCTATGGCTGGCGTAACCAACTCAGCCTTTCGTACTATCGCAAAAGAACTTGGCGCAGGGCTCGTTGTTATGGAAATGGTCTCTGATAAGGGTATCCAATACAACAACGAAAAAACCTTACACATGCTTCATATCGACGAGGGCGAAAACCCTGTTTCCATCCAACTTTTTGGTAGCGATGAAGATAGCCTAGCTCGCGCAGCTGAATTTATCCAAGAAAATACAAAGACAGATATCGTGGATATCAACATGGGCTGTCCAGTTAACAAAATTGTGAAAAACGAAGCTGGGGCTATGTGGCTCAAGGACCCAGATAAGATTTACTCTATCATCAACAAGGTCCAATCTGTCCTTGATATCCCTCTCACTGTCAAAATGCGGACAGGTTGGTCGGACCCTTCTCTAGCAGTGGAGAATGCCCTCGCAGCTGAAGCAGCAGGTGTCTCTGCCCTCGCCATGCATGGACGGACTCGGGAACAAATGTATACGGGGCACGCTGACCTCGAGACCCTTCACAAGGTTGCGCAAGCTCTGACCAAGATTCCATTTATTGCAAATGGAGACATCCGTACGGTTCAAGAAGCGAAACAACGTATCGAAGAAGTCGGTGCCGACGCGGTCATGATTGGCCGTGCCGCTATGGGCAACCCTTACCTCTTCAATCAAATCAATCATTACTTTGAAACAGGAGAAATCCTGCCTGATTTAACCTTCGAAGACAAGATGAAGATTGCTTATGAGCATCTGAAACGCTTGATTGATCTCAAGGGCGAGCACATTGCCGTTCGCGAATTCCGCGGCTTAGCCCCTCACTACCTCCGTGGGACATCTGGTGCTGCTAAACTCCGTGGAGCCATTTCACAAGCCAGCACTCTTGCAGAGATTGAAGCACTCTTGCAACTAAACAACGCATAACCTTCTATCTACTTCACAAAAAGGCAAAGCTCAAAAACGAGCCTTGCCTTTTTATATATTTTCATCTTGTAAATCTAATTGCTTCACCCTAGCTATATAGTAGGACATAATCAAAAACAAATTGAAGCTGACAATCCAAATAGACCATTCATGGAAAAAATGCATAGATATAGCCAAACTAATTGCCCCTACTACGAAACTCCCTACAACAATCCCATAGTTTAAGGCTTGACGGCGATATTCTTGAACGTCTCCTTCTCCTCTAACGACGCGATACAAAGCAGTCAGCATTTTTCGGTAATTTCCAGAAGTCATAAAAATGACATAGGGATGATCTTCAATCAAACTGCCCGTATATGTCAGCATCATCATTCCAGTTCCAAAAGCAATAAAAGGGACTTCTAATAGAGGAAAGCGGGAAAAGAAGGGAAGAACAAGGGTTCCGATAAATAAGGGAAGTAGCATCTTAACCCGCCAATAGGCTGTTTTACGATATTCCTTCACGTGTAAGGCAAAAACAAATCCTAGGGAAAAGAAAATAATGGAGCAGAATCGCAGCATTGTATTGATAACATGTGAATCGTGCCAATCTGATATCAGTAGAAGAATGTTCCCTGTCTGTGTTGCCACCAAACTATGGTACTGGATGTGACAGAACACATCCAAAGAACCACCTATAAAGCCAAGAAATATTCCCATTAGTCGTGTATTTTGAGGTAAAATTAATTTATCTGGCATTGATTCATCACTCGTTTCCCTTTGATTTTTTCATTATACCACTTTCTCTGAAAGAAACTAAGTGAAAAACGGTCAGTTCAAGTAGACATGATTACATATACTCCTAAGTTAGTCTCATCTCTGGAGTTCATGTATGACGTCTTATCAACTGGGAATGCTGTAAGTATTCATCAACTGAGCTATTTTTAAACAAATTATTTCAGTACTAAATTCTATGGTTGAATCAAGACAACACTAGATACCGTACCATCCGCTCCTGTTGTAATTTGAATGACTTTTCCACCACCTACTTCCGCATTGTATTTTCCATCATCAAGGGTATAAGAATAACTTTGGATAGAGTAGTTTTCTTTCTTACCATCAGCAGATTCCACTGTAAACTGGCCACCTGATGAGACCGTGATAGTTTCACCATTAGCCCCCTTCCAATTCCCAGCTGCAGCCGAAAAGTCTTTGTCCACCATAGTCAAGACGCCTTTATAACGTTTGTTGTGTTCTGCCTGCTTGTCTTGAAGTTTGCGATCAGTTGCTGGATCATAAGCTGACTGATTCGGGTTTGCTTGTGTTCCTTGTTGATTGGATGGGGCTTGAGAAGGGGTTTGCTTAGCAGAAGGTTCTTGATTTTGTTTTGTTTCTGGTGCTGGTGTTGCTTGCGATTGATTAGCAGTAGTCGTTGACTGATCAGAAGATGATGACTTAGCTTTTTCTGATGAAGTTGAATTTGATGATTTCTGAGTTTTGTTCTCTTTACTTGAAGAACTCGCCTTAGAACTAGAAGATGCTTGTGTTGTCTTACTAGAATTATCACTTGCAGTGTTCTCTTTCTTATTTCCGCATGCTCCTAAAAGCAAAGTTGAAGCCAATACTGCTACTGCTAGTAAACGAATTGAATGTTTTGTTTTCATGATGCGCCTCCCATGTAATCTTTTTGAAATGTTATGAAATACTTCTGTAATGTTATTGTAATATTTGTTTTAGGGTTTGTCAACTATTTATATATGGTTTTGGTTTTTATTTATATTTGTTTTTTTTAATCCTCCTATCTCTATTATTCGTTAAAAATTTAAAAAACAGGAAATTTTTCCTACTAAAAATACTATATTTTATAAGTGTAATCGCTTGCATTTTTTTCTTGAAGGGCTATAATAAAATTGAAATAAGATATTGGAGGTGTAGGCTTATGTTAAGAAACTATTACAAGTATCTTCCTTGGTTGATTTTAGCTGCTTTCGTTTCTTATGGGGGTGCTACTCATTACGCTCAAACAACATTTGATTTGTTCTACCTAACTGCCATTTTCATGATTGTCTACGTGGCTTTATTGTATTTACACGAACATTATTTAAAATATAAATACAAAGATTTATTCATTCGAATCATGAGCAATTCTAATAAAGATAAACATCCTTAAACAAAAAGAGGTCGAGAAAATCCCGACCTCACTTTTTTATTTTAATCGATAAATAGTGATAACTTCCTTCTGAGGAATCCGTTTAAATCCAACTTCCTCTATGCTATGACCATATTTCGATAAGAAACTATCACTCGTACATGATTTGCCTGGGCATAGAGTCTCAATGAGGGCTAACCCATCATCCACTGTGAACTCATCCTCTAGTAAATAAAGGAAACGAGCGTCATAGTCGATAGCTTCTTGAATCTTCTTGATGGATGTTTGAATAATGGATAAGTGGTCAAATGCAAAGTCCTTCTCGTCAAGTTCTTTGCCATCCAAGTAACACTTGCCTGTGTGAAAATCAACATCTACAAGAACGACTTCTTTTGCATCATCTCCTGCCTGGACTAAGTCAAGAGCTCGACTAGGTAGGTAAACCAAGTGGGCAATGGTAACTGTCCAACCTCTGGGATCACGACCAGGAGTAGATACTGTCACTAACTGTTCAATCTTTTCTAGTGGAAGTTCAAGATTAATTTCTTCTTTTACCTCACGTTGACAAGCATGGGCAGCATCTTCCCCTTTATCCATAAAACCACCAACTAGCGCTAAACAATTTTGAAAAGGGTGTGCCTTCCGACGAATCAGAAAGAGTTTCATTTTCCCTTCTGCAAAGCAATAGGCTACCATATCCACAGTCACACTTGGTTTTTCATACTGAGGGAGTGCTTGCTTGTGGTACCAGTCTAAAAATTCAGCTTGACTAGCGTGAACTTCAAAGTACTCTTTTTCTGTCATCCCGGTTGGAATTATCTGATTCATCATCTTCTACTTCCTTTCTGCTTTTGATGGCAATAAAGAGGGTGGATCTACAAATTATAGATTAATAGTTCTTGTTTTATACAATGTCGAATTTCAATTGACCAGCTTTGACACCAATTTTAAGTGTCTTACCTTCTTTCAATTCACCTGTAAGAAGGAGTTCTGCTAGTTTGTCTTCTACTTCTGTTTGCAGAGTTCTGCGCAGTGGGCGAGCTCCCATTTCTGGATCATATCCCTTCTGAGCTAGAAGCTTAAGGGCAGATGCTTGGAGTTTCAAGTCAATGCCTTTTTCTGCGAGACTTGCAATCAATGGTTTGACCATAATCTTAACCACTTCCTGCATATCTTGACTTGACAAGCTGTGGAAGACCACCTTTTCGTCAATACGGTTGATAAACTCTGGACGATAAGCTTTTTTCAACTCTTCGAACATCCGTTTTTCCATATTTTCTTGGTCAAAACGAATATCCTTAGCTCCAAAACCGACTGTCTTGTCATCACGAAGAGCTGTCGCACCAAGGTTTGACGTCATGATAATAATGGTATTTGAGAAATCAACCTTGCGACCCTTACTGTCTGTTAAGACACCATCATCCAAGACCTGCAAGAGCACATTAAAGATATCTGGGTGGGCCTTTTCTACCTCGTCAAAGAGCAAGACTGAGTACGGTTTGTTACGAACCTTCTCGGTCAACTCTCCGCCCTCTTCGTAGCCTACATAACCTGGAGGAGCTCCATTGAGACGACTAGCTGCGAATTTCTCCATATATTCACTCATGTCAAAACGAATGAGGGCTGACTCGTCATCAAAGAGAACTTCTGCCAAGGCTTTGGCCAATTCTGTCTTACCAACACCTGTTGGTCCTAGGAACATAAAGGAACCAATTGGACGTTTGTTATTACGAATACCTGATTGATTTCTGCGAATGGCACGACTGATACTTGATACCGCTTGTTCCTGCCCGATAACACGTTTATGCAGTTCAGCTTCTAGATTGAGATATTTCTTGGCGTCCGTTTGTGTCAATTTTTGAACTGGAATACCTGACAAGCGACTCAAGGTTGTCAAAATATCAGACTCTTTTACTAGATCTTTATAGACTGGAACTTCCTGTTCTTTTGCAATGAGCTGAGCTGCTTGTTTCCATTTGCCATCCATCAAGGCCTTGTCCGCTGCTGTTAAACCTGACTCATCTTTTTTAGCGTGCTTTGATTTATTTTGGACAGTTGCTGCCGCTTCATCCAAAAGATCAATCGCTGAGTCTGGCAAGTGACGACTAGTCAAATAGCGATGTGCCATTTTGACAGCTGTTTCGACAGCATCATCTGTAATTTGGACATGGTGGTGTTTCTCATAAGTTGCTTTCAAGCCACGCAAGATAGCCATACTATCAGCCACACTTGGTTCCTCAATCATCACTTTTGCAAAGCGACGAGAAAGGGCTGCGTCTTTTTCGATGTGTTTTTGGTATTCTTCCTGAGTGGTTGCCCCAACAGTTCTCAGAGTTCCACGCGCTAGGGCAGGTTTCAGGATATTGGCCGCATCCAAGGTCGAATCAATACCACTTCCTGATCCCATAATGGTATGAAGCTCATCTATAAAGAGGATAACCTTACCGTCTTCCTCGATATCTTTGATGATATTGTTCATACGTTCTTCAAAGTCTCCACGGAAACGGGTTCCCGCAACCACATTCATCAAATCAAGTTCTAAGACACGCATCTTAGCCATTTCATCAGGCACATTTCCGTTGGCAATTCGCTGTGCAAGGCCAAGTGCCAGAGCTGTTTTACCAACACCTGCATCTCCAACTAGAACTGGATTGTTTTTTGTTTTTCGACTCAAGATTTGGATTATACGAGAGATTTCTTGGTCACGTCCAATAACTGGTTCCAATTTGCCTGAACGAGCTTGCTCTGTGAGGTCATGAGTGTAATCTTCCAAACCACCACTTGGAGTTTGAGGCATACCCATCATATTGGCCATAGAATTTTGCTTATCTGCTACTGATCTGTGACGCTGACGCAGAGCCTTCAAATCTTCCTTTGTCCAACCAGCACGCGCTTCAAGACTACGACGAAGCCCAGCAATCTTGACTTGATCTTTCTGGTCTTCATAAGAAAATCCTGCTTTTTCCAAAATGCGAGTAGCTAGGGCATTGCCATCATGTAAGATAGCGTAGAGAAGATGCTCTGTTCCCAATGCTTTGGCATGTACAACCGAAGCAACATGTTCCGCCTCCAACATCAAGACGTTCAAACGATAGGAAAATGGGAGCTCCTTATAATCTTCCTTATGGTTAAAGTTTGCTTCTGTTAATTCTACAGCTACTTCCTCTAAACGATCAATCTCATACGGGAATTCATTTAAAGTTGCTCCAGCAACACTGTAGCTATGATTGGCCATGGCAATCAGCAAATGCCAAGACTCTAGGTAATCTGCATCAAAGCGACTCGCTACCAGAAAGGCACTATCGATGCATTCTCTCAATGCTTTTGAATATTTCATGTCGTCTTATTTTCCTTTTCTATCTACTTCATGCAACAACTGACGAAGCATATTGGCACGAATATAATTAGCTTCCTCACCTAGAATTCGGTCTGTCCCCATAGCTAATAATAGATTCATTTCTTGGCGGGTCATGAGTTCTTGTTCGACTAAGAGTCTTAAGACATCTTCAAAGATGACTTGGTTCACCTCATCACTCACTGAATACAACAAATCGCGGAGCATATCATGATGGTTAGAGAATTCGATTCGACCAATACGAATATAGCCTCCACCACCACGCTTACTCTCAACTAGATATCCTCTACTCTCTGTAAAACGAGTCTTAATCACATAGTTGATCTGGCTAGGTACGACTTGAAAGGTATCCGCTAGCTGACTTCGTTGCAATTCTACGATACCAGATTGTTCTAAAATCGCCTTGATATAGGCTTCGATATGGTCTGATGTATTTTTAAATTTCATAGCTTGCTACCTCCTTCTTAAACTTTGACTATCTTTGACTATACTATCATTTACAACTCTATAAGTCAAACTTTTAGGGCTCAATCCTTGAAAATACTGAGTTTTAAAAATAGCTACCGTTAGCAAACTATACTTTATTTTCTATTCTACATTTCAACATTTATGTTATAATAAAAAAATTACAACTAGCTTTCAAATCCTTTGAAAGTATGTTATTTATCATCAAATCTAAGAAATATTTCGTAAAATCTATAAAAATAAAACTTCGGTATCATTAATGATGTACCGAAGTTTTTTTGTAGTGTGAGTTTTTCACAGTTTTTTAGCTATAGTTCCAAGCCCAATTCTTCTAATATCTGGCGTTTATAGGCAATTTTTTGAACGTCCTTGTCTTCAGTTTCAGACCAATTAAGTTTGACTTCAGAAACAATCTGACCAGGGCGATTTTTCAAGATATAGATGCGATCACTGAGATTGAGGGCTTCCTCTATACTATGGGTGATGATTAAGGTCGTTAACCCTAGCTGTTTATGAATATCAAGATACCAGGCATGAAGTTCCATCTTAGTCATCTCATCCAAAGCGCTAAAGGCCTCGTCTAGAAGAAAGAGCTTGTGCCCGAAAAGGTAGGTACGGAGTAAAGCAACACGCTGGCGCATCCCACCACTGAGTTCATGAGGGTACTTATCCCTTACAGCCGTCAACTGAAAGGTAGCAAGAATTTCATCTGCTTTGGCAATGGCTTCTGCCTTGTCCACCTTTTGGATCAAGAGGGGCAAAATGATATTGCCAAGGACAGTCTTGTGTTCCAAGAGCAAATCCTTTTGGAGCATATAACTCACACGCCCCTTGGGATTTTCCTCCCCGTCAAGCACAATTCTACCTGACTGGACTTCTAAAATCCCTGCAATCAGGTTAAAGAGGGTGGTCTTTCCAACACCACTGGGTCCCAAGATGGAGACCACTTCACCTGAAACCACTTGTAGGTTAATGTCCTCTAAAATCTTTTCATTGTCGTAGGCATAGCTTACGTGTTCAAGTCTAATTTCTGTCATTATTTTACAAATTCGTTAGTGAATCCTTTATCAGTCAAGTCTTCCTTGAGGATACCATTTTCTTTATCCCATTTGTAGAAGGCATTCCAGCGGTCCGCATCAAATTGCCCCCATTTTTCCTTGTCGCTTGCATATTCTTTTGACAAGTATTTCTGAGATTCGATGACAAAGTCACGTTTATCCTTTAACTCAGGGGCATTCTTGATCAAGATATCAGCCGCTTCTTCTGGGTGATCCATCGCGTATTGGTAACCTTTTTTGATAGCTTGGATGACTTTACGAGCTTCTTCTTTGTTGTCTTTTAGATAGTCGTTGTTTGCAATGATGACTGGTGAGTAGTAGTCAAACTCTTTTACATAGTCTTTCAAATACATGAAGTTGGCATCCACACCTTGCGATTTAGCAAGGATTCCATCCCAACCATAATAAATCCAAGCAGAGTCAAAAACTCCATTGGCAATCGGTGTGATCGAGTTCGAGTCGTTGTTTGGTACTTTTTCAACCTTCTCAAAGTCTCCACCTTGAGATTCTACCAAGGTTTTCAACATCGCAAGTTCAGTTGGGTCATTCCAGGTTCCGTATTTCTTCCCTACCAAGTCTTTAGGACTAGTTACATTATCAGATTTACGAGAGATGATCCCTGATGTATTGTGCTCAACGATCGCTGCAACGGCAGTAATGCCTGCTCCTTTTTCCAATTTCTTAGCCATGTAATCTTGGAAATAGATAGCAAATGGCGCCTTGCCATTGATAACCAAGTCAGATGAACTTTCTTCTGGTGGCAATTTCAAATCAACATCCACTCCAGCTTCTTTGAAATAACCTTTTTCCTTGGCAACATAAAGCCCTGTATGATTGGTATTTGGTGTCCAGTCTAGGATAAAGTCAATTTTTTTGAGTTCTGCTTCTTTGTTATCCTTAGAAGCTGTTCCTTGGCCACAAGCCACAAGCACGACAGCTAGAAGAGCTGTTACAACCGTTAAAAACACTTTCCATGTTTTCTTCATTTTTAATTCCTCTTTTCTTTTTCTAAAACGCTTCTTTTAAGCACGTTTCCATTTAATCACATATTTTTCACTGATATCGACTAGCTTCATACCCAGAAGACTGATCAGCGATACCAGAATAATAATCGCAAACATAGTATCATACTGAAACAGTTTTTTGGACTGAATCATGTAGACACCTAGTCCTTCAAAGCCTCCCAACCACTCAGATACCACTGTTGTGATAAAGGCGTAGGAGACACTGACCCTAAGTCCTGCATAAAAGTAAGGCAGGCTGACAGGGATTTTAAAATGCCACAGGATTTGCCAAGGATTGGCTCGCATCAGACTAAACAAGGTCAGCATATCCTTGTCACAATGCCTAAAACCATCTAAAATACTGACGATAATAGGAAAAGTTGTCGTCAAGATAATCAAGACAATCTTGGGCAAGATTCCATAACCCAACCATAACACTAGGATAGGGGCCATGGCAATGGTCGGTATGGTCTGGACAACTACCATCATGGGGTAAATCAAGTCATTGAGCCAACTCAGACTATCCATAAGGACGGCCATGATACAGGCTATCAAGACACCCAAGGCCAAACCTAATAAGGCTACTCTCAAGGTTGCCCAACTATGGTACCAGAGAAATTCTCTGTCACGAACAAAAGACTGGAGAATCTCAAGTGGTGTCGGCAGGATAAACTTTGGTAAGAGTTTTAAGAGTCCCGCCACCTGCCAAGCGGATAAGACACCCAAAAATCCTAGCAGACTAATATGCCGTCTCATTATACTTTTCAAGTTTCTCATCGATGCTTAAAATCTCTCCTATATTTATTTTCACATTGGCAAAAACATTGTCTGCTCCCTGACCTGCCACTTCTAGCGCTTCTTTGAGAATGCGCATAAGCTCATCAAACTCCCCCTCCAAAACCGTTTCAAAGGGTGTCACCACCATGGCCACTCCTTGAGTTTGCAGATAAGCAATGACCTGATCAATTACAGCTATGCGGTCAATCCCTTGTGACAGGGGCAGGACTTGTAAAGCAATGCTTGCTTTCATTAAAACCTCCTTCTAAGTTACAGTTTTTCTTTGTAAAAAAAGAAAAACCTCTTCCATATATGAAAAAGGTGCAAAATTAGGCCAAGTATCGTTCCCTACGCTGGCATTACCCAGATCAGGTGCGGTCGAAGTTTAACACTTCCTCTCAGACTGTACACAGACTCCCATATATTATATGGACATATGATAACGAAAAATAAATAAGATGTCAAGGAAACTGCTTACAGAAAAAGAGAGTGGGACAGAAATCGGTAATTCGTTAGAATTCGATTTCGTCGTCCCACCTCCGCACAGTTGAGTAGGGCTGTAAAAGCTGATGAAATCAGCGTAGTAAAGCCCACTCAACCACTGCGTCTTGCTCGACAATCCAAAGAAAATTGAGAGGCTAGGACTTTTGTCCCAACCTCTCCTCTAATCATCTATTCTCAGTTAATTCTTTCAATTAAAGCATAGGTGCAAATAACTGTGTTACTTCTTTAATCATCATTTGATACCATGTAGGATTTATGGTATCCGAGAAGATTTCTTGAGATTGTTCAAAAATTCCTTCAAAATCTTTTCGAATATCCGCTATTGACTCTGTTTTGTAGAGTAGTACTGCATTTTCATAGTGATGAACCAAGCTACGATAATCCAAGTTAATAGTGCCGACAGCCGCAAATCGATCATCAACAATCATTTGCTTACTATGGATAAAGCCAGGTGTGTATTCAAAAATGCGAACACCCGCAGATAAAAGATCTGGATAAGCTCCCCGTGTTATCAGTTGAATGAGCTTCTTGTCTGGTACAAAGGGAGTAACTATTCTCACATCTACGCCTCGCATAGCCGCATTTTTTATATCCTCTGTCAAATCATAATCGATAATGAGATAAGGCGTTGTGATATAAACAAAATCTTCTGCTTGGTTAATCAGATTTTGATAAACAATCTTCCCTACCTTAGTTTTATAGATTGGCTTAGGTCCACTGCCGTATGGGATACAAAGACCGCTACCAAATCGTGTCTGATTTTCCAAATGATACTGATCAAAGTCACTAATCTCCCCACGGTTGATGTACCAGTTCATGAGAAATAGTCTGGTAAATGCTTGAGTCGCCGGACCATCAATCCGAATCCCACTATCTTTCCAGTGTCCAAAACGTTCAATATGATTGATATATTCGTCTGCAAGATTGATTCCTCCAGTATAGGAAATTTGTCCATCAATCACTAATATTTTCCGGTGGTCACGGTTATTATAGGCCACTGTCATACGAGGAATCACCTTATTAAATTTATGAGCATCAATCCCTTTAGAACGCAAATGAACAGTATAATCCCCAGGCAAAGTCACCATACAACCGATGTCGTCATAGAGCATCTTGATTTCGACTCCCTGAGCTGCTTTTTCTTCCAGAATTTCAAGTATGCTATCCCACATCAAACCTTCGTCGACAATGTAGTATTCTAGAAAAATAAATTTTTCTGCTCTTTTAAGATCCTCCAGCATCTGCTTCCACATTTCTTCTCCATCTGCGAAAAATTGTGAATCTGTCTGGTCATAGACTTCTGCATTACTATCCATATGTAGCAAGGCATTGATAATTCCGTAAGCTGGTTTGTCTGTCTCCTGTAGTTGTAAATGGAGTTGCCGCCCATTATTCTCATGAAATGCAATAGAATTCAATTCCTGGAGTTGTTTCAGTTCTTTTTTTGATAGTCTTCTCTCACCGAACATGAGATAAAGCAGTGGACCAAACACCGGTACAAAGGTCACAATCAACCAAGTCACTTTGCTTTCAGGTGACATCGAACGATTGACAATCGCTATAACGGTTGCTACGCTAATCAAAAATACAAGAGTCACCCAAATAATCGGAGCAATCTGGCTCATGTAAAGAATAATTCCGAAAACAAGAAATAATTCTATCAGGATAATCGCAATACTAAAGCCATACTTGGACATTAATAAGCGAAATTTTCTTATTCCCATATCTCCCTCTCAATTTCTAAGTATACTCCCTAATATACTGTCTGAAAACGCTTGTTACCTTCTAGTATACTTAGTTTCGTAAAAGTTATCAAGCTTTTTCTGTATAGGCCGATAGTTCTATGTTTAAAATTAATTTAAAAAGCAGGCCACTTATATGTGCCTGCTATTATTTTACAATTTCAAAGCCAACATATTGACCGTCATACCAGCTGCAGTTCCCATCAAGAAGATGGTATCTCCTTCTTTTACATAGCCATGATCGAGTGCATAAGCCAAACCAAAAGGTACAGCAACGGAGACCATATTTCCATAATCCGTAACGAGATTAAGGTACTTGTCTTCGTCTACACCCAGTTTTCCCATGACCAAAGGAAGAGCGCGACTAGCTTGGTGGGGAATAATATAGTCTACAGCATCTTTAGAAATGCCTGATTTCTCTTGGAATTCTTGGAACATTTCTGGAATGACACGAGCAGAAAGCAAGAGGATTTTCTTGCCTTTCATATCAAACATAAAATTTGTCTTGGTCTCTTCAGAGTACTCTTTTGGTTGATAAGAAGTCAAGCCTCCACGAATCTCTGTATCGTGAGCCCCCTCTGACCAAGTACGTTGAAGACTAGCGATAACTCCCTTATCCTTATCACTTGATTGGAAAATAAAGGCTGCTGCCCCATCACTAAAGAGTTCATAACTTTCTTTTTGCTTTGGATTGAGACCCAAGCTACCAACTTCACTGGATACAATCAAAACACGACGGTATTCCCCAGCTTCAATCAAATGTGACATGGTTGATAAAGCAGAGATAAAACTTGTACAAGTCGTATTGATATCCATAGCTGGGATAGAGAGCCCTTTTGCCACACGTTCATGTATCAAAGCTGCCGTACAAGGAATCGGCTGAACACCAACCGCACTAGCTGATACCAGGCAATCAATGTCTTTCATACTCAAATTTGCATTTTCAAGTGCAGCTTGGATAGCTGCTTCTGCCAAATCTAGTTGCGTTTCTTCATTTTCAACCACACGATGACGGGTCTGGTCTTTAAATTGCACCGTATTTTTTGGGAGGCAGACTCCATATCCTACAATTTCTACATGTCTTTTTACTTCTGTCATAATTTTTTGTCCTTTCATAAACGTTGGATACGTTTGAGCTTACGACTTGTATCCCAGTGATAATCTGAAAATTGTATTTCAGGTTCTTTAAACTCTTTTTGTTGCGCCAAAAGTCGAAACTGCTCTGTAATCGCTGTTTCAACCTGCTCATCTCTTCGACTCAGACAAACTTCCACTAGCTTCTCAGAATGTTGCTTGACTTGATAATCTCCAACATTCTCCACAAAGAGAATGCAACGTCTGATAAAGTCAGGATAAATCGTTACCTGATCTCCGTCCTGTCCATCAAAATAGAAGATGTCGTCAGAACGCCCTTCGACCTTGTCAATCCTTGTGCAATGAGATCCACATGGACAAGGTTCAGGATTCTCAACCAAGATATCGTTGAGCTGGTAGCGATAAACAGGCTGACTGATTCGTTTAAAGTCCGTAATCACCGGATAAAAACGTCGGTCATCCAAGTAGTGTTTTTCCACAAAAATGATGTCTTCATTGAGATGAAGATTCCCAGCAGAGCAAGTGCAAGCTAGGAAACCTTCGGTTGCCTGGTAGACTTGGTCAATAATCGGCAACTCAAAAGCGCTCAAAATTCGCTCTTTATCACTATCTTCCAAGATTTCAGCCACCGAAACGATTTTTTGTGGGTGTATGACCAACTCCCCATCTTTTAGACGCTTGCTCAATTCAATCAACATAGAAGCAGGCGCTACCACAATGGTCGGTTGATAACTATTGAGACGCTCTATGTGCTCATCTGTATTCTTGAAAATATCAAAGTACTCTAAACGAATAAGTGCCGTATTGATAGTCTGATACAATTCATTATCCGCTCTGAGGAAAAAGGCTATGCGTTGCCCAAAAAGGTGACCTTTGGGCAACATTTTTGCCAAGATAGCTGCTGCCCACATACTGCGCTCTTTTTCGGTTGTGATAAAGAGTCCCCGGTGTCCAGATGTCCCAGAAGACAACCCAACAGCTATTTCTCCTTTGAGTTCTGTAAAATTCCTGGTCTTTTCACTTTCGATAGCCAAAGCCAAGGCCTCGTCTCGATCCACACCTTGAGTATTGAGCTCATTGAAATGCGTCATCATAAAAGCCTTGTCCATATGATCAAAGTCGTTAGGTACACCATTTTTAAAATAAGGTGACTCACGCTTGAGAAAGTCCATATAGCTAACCAGTTGCTTTTTCTGATAGTTTTCTAATGCTTCTCGAGACTTAAAATTATGAAGCCAACGAGTTTGGATAAAAGTTTTAAGAAAGGTTATTTTTTTCATACAAGATCCGCTCAATCCTTTCTACAGGGTCATGGCTAACCAGCACTTCTATCCCATCCTTTAAAACCTCTTCCAAGAGCTCTGTTCCCTTGATATAGTCATCCTTACTATCTTGCACCAAGGAAGGAATCAGATGCATCTGTTTGGTGTAGGGTAAAAGGTCAATTCCCCAACAAAGATCTGCTGCGATAAAGAGATGATAATCTGGAATAAAGAGACAAGCTTGCCCCTTAGCATGCCCATCAATAGAAGCAACTAAGATACTACCATCTCCAAACAAATCATAGGTAGGGCGATACTTAAAGTTAGCATTTTGCTGATTTGCCTTGATGACTGTCAATCTTTCCTCGAAGTCACTCGGTAAAAATTCTTTAAAAATTAAATCTTTTAATTTTGGTTTCTTGTATACATCATAGACTTCCTGGGTCAGGATAAAGTTTGCATTCGGAAAGAAGCTAGCCCCTCCTAAATGATCTGGATGTAGATGAGACAGCAAGACATAGTTGATTTCTTCTAGTTTGATCTCTTTAGCTTTCAGCAAGTGCGAAATCTGATCTTTCTCCGTCATTTGAACAGGCGTTCCTAGACGATACAAGCCATAACGAAGTTGCCTCTTAATATCATAGTGATAGCCAGTATCATAGAGCAGATAGCCCTTATCCCTGTGCTTGATAAGGAACACTCCTGCGGGGAAAGTCATCTTTCTATTCTTGACACCCTTAAAAAGCAAACCGGCATAACTCGTACAATATCCGGCTGGGAAATACTCAATGCTTTCGATAATCTTGGACATATTGTTCAATCCCTTCTGAAATCCTAATTTTCGGATGATAACCTAAGTCCTTCTCAGCCTTACTAATATCAAGAGTCTGACTATAGCGAAGCAGATAATAGGTATATCGAGTTAGAGGTGGCTCCCCTTTAAGGTTCAAGGTCTTGTATATAAATTCTAAACTACTTGCAATTCCTGATAAGAGAGATGCTGGAATTTTTCTATATTTGATTGGATAACCCAGACCTGTCAAACTTTCCTCTAGTAAATCTCTAAAAGCCCTCGGTTCACCATTAGTAATGTTATAAACCTCACCTTTAGCTTCTGGAGCTTCTATGGCCAAACGGATAGCCAGAGCAACATTTTCCACACAAGTCATGTCCATGAGCTGACGCCCATCCCCAATCAAAGGAATTCCAAGTTTTTGACTCAGATTGATAACCCGTGGCAAGATGCTAGTGTCCCCAATCCCAAACAGGCCCCGAGGTCTTAAGATGATGCTAGGAACATCTGGATAATCTTTAAAGAGTTTCTCCGAAGCTAATTTGCTACGGATATAGTTATTGAGATTATTTTCCTCTGGAGCATCACTTTCTTTAATCCCTAGTTGATCTCTAGGAGCAGCATAGATGCTTGGTGAGGATACATAGACTAAACGTTGAATACCAGCTTGTCGACAAGCTTCGAGAACATACTTTGTCCCTAATACATTAGCCAGATAAAAATCTTCCCACGGACCCCAAACGGTTGATAGAGCTCCCGCATGAACGACCAGATCCATCCCCTTGCAAGCCTCTAGCACATCATCAGCTTTGGTCAAATCACCCTGAAAAAAACTAATCGAAGAATTCTCTAAAGAGCGACCAACCTTACTGTTTCTACCAAAAGCTCGAACCTGATAGCCATGCTGGACTAATTCATCTACAACATATTTACCCAGGAAACCTGTCGCTCCAGTTACTAAAACTGTTTTCATTTTTCCTTCTCCTTATCTTCTAGCAGACGATGGATTTCGCTCTCTAAGATTTCCGTCGGATGATAATACTGTGTTGCTTGGCGTAAAGTCTCTAATTCTGGCCAATTTTCTTTAGCTAACAGCTCCTCAAAGGCTTGTCCAATGGCCTTGCTATTATCTCTTTTAGCTGAGAAAGCAACACCGGCTTCAACCCCACGAACGGCATAATCAAATTGATCATAATCATGAGGTAATATCAAAGCTGGTTTACCATAAATAATGCATTGATAAAAAATCCCAGCTCCCCCATGATGAATCACATAATCCATCTGGGGAATGTACTCCTTATAAGGTAGATAAGAAACTACGGAAAGGTTCTCCATGAGATTTTCACATTGGAAGGCTTCTCCACCCACACCACGTGTCACAAAAAAATGACAGTCTGGATGAGCTTTTGCAAGTTGCTTAGCTTGATAGATAAGGTTTTCTTTAGCCCAAGCAAGTTGTGTACCACAAGTCACTAAGACTTTCTTTTGATTAGAAAATGTTGATAAATCTAAAGGATAATCCTCTCCTGTCTCAACTGAAGCACCAGAAGGACCAATCCACTTGTAGTGTTTTGGAAATCCCTTTTTTAATTCTACTTCTTTCATACCAATACCAAGAATTGAATATGGAGAATAAATGGTCTCATGACCGAGTTGATTATACAATTTAAAATGATATCTTTTTAAGCGATCACGAAGCAGAAAAGATACAATTCGTTTCACTAAACGAGTTGCTTTTCTACCTAAAAATTGTACTGAAACTTGCCAACCATTCTTAGGACTCCCCATACCACCAATTAGACAAGGCGGGCCGTCAGTAGTCTCTAAAACAAATTGTGTAGCCATGGTAGTGATCCAAGGAATTCCAAGTTGATTAGCTACTAAACCTCCAGACAAGGTTATAAAATCAGCAATGACGATATCAGGGCGATTCTTTTGCCACTCTTCCAATAATTGATCTGAAACTACATTAATTAAATCAATACTAGAAGAAAGTTGTTGATAAGCTGATAATATCCCTAATTGCTTATCATTATTAGCTGCACGTTCAAAATCCTCAATGTGATTTTCTAATATTGGAACTACATGAAAACCTGCAGATTCAGCAACGGCCTTTTTTTGAGGACCAGTGAATAAGCGAATATCATATCGAGGGTTATTAAGTAAGGGGATGAGTAAATTCATTGTTGGGTACAAATGTCCACTTAAAGGAACAACTACAACATCAATTTTGATTCTTTTCATATGTCTAGGATATCAAATTTTAAAAAAAAGAACTATCGATAAGATAATTCTTTACACATTTATTAGTTTGGACATGAAAATGTAACGAAACATTTAAGAAAACTAAATGTAAATTTACAGATAATAACAATCAAAATCAAATATAAAAAAAAAGGCAATTGCCTCAATTTAAGTATTGA
>NZ_JANCPN010000011.1:0-20849 GCF_024295385.1 Streptococcus sp. CF4-3
AAAAATCTAGTTATCCGCATAAAAACTGGACTTATCACACTTTATCAAGGTCAAAACCACTCAATTTACTACTAATTTACTACTTATGAATGAGCTTTGATACGACGATTTATCCTTGAAAAGTGAAGATATAAAGATACTTCCAATAAAATTTGAATATTTAATAGGTAGACACTTCAAAAAATGAGGTGTCTATTTTTTTACCCGATTTTGAAAGGAAGTGAACTTATGAAAACAAAAAATCAAGAATCAAAAGGTCGTTCCCCACTCTTTAAGACCATCAAACATTCATTCAGCCAATAAAAAAGAAAGGATAGGTAAAAATATGGAACTTAAATTTGTGATTCCCAACATGGAAAAAACATTCGGCAATTTAGAATTTGCTGGCGAGGATAAAGTCGTTCAGCGAAGAATCAACGGACGGCTAACTGTCTTATCAAGAAGCTATAATCTCTATTCTGATGTTCAAAGAGCAGATGATATTGTGGTGGTGCTTCCTGCTGAAGCTGGCGAAAAACATTTCGGCTTTGAGGAACGTGTGAAGTTAGTCAATCCACGTATTACCGCAGAGGGCTACAAAATCGGCACTCGTGGTTTTACAAATTACCTTTTACATGCTGACGACATGATAAAAGAATAAAGAAAGAGAGGAAAAATGATGAGATTAGCAAATGGCATTGTATTAGATAAAGACACGACTTTTGGAGAATTGAAATTCTCTGCTCTACGTCGTGAAGTGAGAATCCAAAATGAAGACGGGTCGGTTTCAGATGAAATCAAGGAACGTACCTATGACTTAAAATCCAAAGGACAAGGACGCATGATTCAAGTAAGTATTCCTGCCAGCGTGCCTTTGAAAGAGTTTGATTATAACGCACGGGTGGAACTTATCAATCCCATTGCGGACACCGTTGCTACTGCCACCTATCAAGGAGCAGATGTTGACTGGTATATCAAGGCAGACGATATTGTGCTGACAAAGGATTCTAGTTCATTCAAAGCTCAACCACAAGCAAAGAAAGAACCGACACAAGACAAATAGTCGCTAGGTAGAAAGGAGACTTTTTCGCATGAAACAGCGTGGTAAAAGGATTCGCCCATCTGGTAAAGATTTAGTCTTTCATTTTACGATAGCGTCACTCCTGCCTGTTTTCCTGCTGGTTGTCGGACTGTTTCATGTGAAGACAATCCAGCAGATCAACTGGCAGGATTTTAACCTATCACAAGCAGATAAGATTGACATTCCCTATTTAATTATCAGTTTCAGTGTCGCAATTCTTATCTGCTTGCTGGTAGCGTTTGTATTCAAACGGGTTCGCTATGATACGGTTAAACAACTTTACCACCGTCAAAAACTGGCAAAGATGATACTTGAAAACAAGTGGTATGAATCTGAACAGGTCAAAACAGAGGGTTTCTTTAAAGATAGTGCTGGTCGTACAAAGGAAAAGATAACCTACTTCCCTAAAATGTATTATCGACTTAAAAATGGCTTGATACAGATACGGGTGGAAATCACGCTGGGAAAATATCAAGACCAACTCTTACACTTGGAAAAGAAATTAGAGAGTGGCTTGTACTGTGAGCTGACGGATAAAGAGTTAAAGGATTCCTATGTGGAATATACTTTGCTCTATGACACCATAGCCAGTCGTATTTCTATTGATGAAGTAGAAGCTAAAGATGGTAAACTTCGCTTAATGAAAAACGTATGGTGGGAATATGATAAGCTCCCTCATATGTTGATTGCTGGTGGTACAGGTGGCGGTAAAACTTACTTTATACTGACACTGATTGAAGCCTTGCTTCATACAGATTCAAAACTGTATATTCTTGACCCGAAAAATGCTGATCTTGCGGACTTAGGTTCTGTGATGGCAAATGTCTACTATAGAAAAGAAGACTTGCTTTCTTGCATTGAAACATTCTATGAAGAAATGATGAAACGTAGTGAGGAAATGAAGCAGATGAAGAACTATAAGACTGGCAAAAATTATGCTTACTTAGGTCTCCCGGCACACTTCTTAATCTTTGATGAATACGTCGCTTTCATGGAAATGCTGGGAACAAAAGAAAACACCGCAGTTATGAATAAGCTGAAACAGATTGTCATGTTAGGTCGTCAAGCTGGCTTCTTTCTAATACTGGCTTGTCAACGTCCAGACGCAAAATATTTAGGCGACGGAATCCGTGATCAGTTTAATTTCAGAGTGGCTTTAGGTCGTATGTCTGAAATGGGCTATGGCATGATGTTTGGCAGTGACGTACAAAAGGATTTCTTCTTAAAGCGAATCAAAGGTCGTGGCTATGTTGATGTAGGAACAAGTGTCATATCAGAGTTTTATACTCCCCTTGTACCAAAAGGATATGATTTCTTGGAGGAAATTAAAAAGTTATCCAACAGCAGACAGTCCACGCAGGCGACGTGCGAAGCGGAAGTCGCAGGTGTGGACTGATCTTGCTGGCTGGTGTGGCAATAGCCACGCCAGCACTTAACCCCCCGTATCTAACAGGGGGGTACAAATCGACAGGAAACAGTCAAAAAAACATTAGAAAATCCTTTGGTTACAAGGGATTTACAAAATTTCAGCGTATGTCAAATGGGCTTTAAAAGTTGACATACGCCTTTTTGATTGGAGGGATTTTTACTGAATGAACAAACTTGGTTACAGCATTTAAAAGAAAAACGCTTGGCTTATGGACTATCTCAAAACCGTTTAGCTGTTGCGACTGGTATTACAAGGCAGTATCTAAGCGATATTGAAACAGGAAAAGTCAAGCCATCAGAGGATTTACAGCAGTCCCTTTGGGAAGCTCTGGAACGCTTCAATCCCGACGCTCCCCTTGAAATGCTGTTTGATTATGTAAGAATTCGCTTTCCGACAACAGACGTACAGCAGGTGGTCGAAAACATCTTACAACTGAAACTGTCCTATTTTCTTCATGAGGACTATGGTTTCTATTCTTATTCAGAGCATTATGCTTTAGGCGACATATTCGTCCTTTGCTCCCATGAACTGGACAAAGGAGTTCTGGTGGAATTGAAAGGTCGTGGGTGCAGACAATTTGAAAGCTATCTTCTGGCACAACAAAGAAGCTGGTATGAGTTCTTTATGGACGTTTTGGTGGCTGGCGGTGTGATGAAACGCCTTGACCTTGCCATTAACGATAAGACAGGGATTTTAAATATCCCTGTACTCACTGAAAAGTGCCAACAGGAAGAATGTATCTCCGTCTTCCGCAGTTTTAAAAGCTATCGCAGTGGCGAACTGGTACGCAAAGAGGAAAAGGAATGTATGGGAAACACCCTCTATATCGGTTCATTACAAAGTGAAGTTTATTTCTGTATCTATGAAAAGGACTACGAGCAGTACAAGAAAAATGATATTCCCATTGAAGACGCAGAAGTAAAAAACCGTTTTGAGATTCGATTGAAAAATGAGCGTGCCTATTATGCAGTCCGTGATTTACTCGTCTATGACAATCCAGAGCATACCGCCTTTAAAATTATCAATCGGTATATCCGTTTTGTAGATAAAGACGATTCCAAACCTCGTTCTGATTGGAAACTGAATGAAGAATGGGCTTGGTTTATTGGGAACAATCGTGAACGATTAAAACTAACCACAAAACCAGAGCCTTACTCCTTCCAAAGGACGCTGAACTGGCTATCTCATCAAGTTGCCCCGACCTTAAAGGTTGCGATTAAACTTGATGAAATCAACCAGACGCAGGTTGTAAAAGACATTCTCGACCATGCGAAACTGACAGACCGACACAAGCAGATTTTGAAGCAACAGTCAGTAAAAGAACAGGACGTGATAACAACAAAAAAAGGATATCTGTCAACCATACCAGTTGACAGATATCCAAAAAAAGATATAATGGGAGATAAGACGGTTCGTGTTCGTGCTGACTTGCACCATATCATAAAAATCGAAACAGCAAAGAATGGCGGAAACGTAAAAGAAGTTATGGAAATAAGACTTAGAAGCAAACTTAAGAGTGTGTTGATAGTGCATTATCTTAAAATTTTGTATAATAGGAATTGAAGTTAAATTAGATGCTAAAAATTTGTAATTAAGAAGGAGGGATTCGTCATGTTGGTATTCCAAATGCGTAATGTAGATAAAACATCTACTGTTTTGAAACAGACTAAAAACAGTGATTACGCAGATAAATAAATACGTTAGATTAATTCCTACCAGTGACTAATCTTATGACTTTTTAAACAGATAACTAAAATTACAAACAAATCGTTTAACTTCTGTATTTGTTTATAGATGTAATCACTTCAGGAGAGATTACATGAACAAAAATATAAAATATTCTCAAAACTTTTTAACGAGTGAAAAAGTACTCAACCAAATAATAAAACAATTGAATTTAAAAGAAACCGATACCGTTTACGAAATTGGAACAGGTAAAGGGCATTTAACGACGAAACTGGCTAAAATAAGTAAACAGGTAACGTCTATTGAATTAGACAGTCATCTATTCAACTTATCGTCAGAAAAATTAAAACTGAATACTCGTGTCACTTTAATTCACCAAGATATTCTACAGTTTCAATTCCCTAACAAACAGAGGTATAAAATTGTTGGGAATATTCCTTACCATTTAAGCACACAAATTATTAAAAAAGTGGTTTTTGAAAGCCGTGCGTCTGACATCTATCTGATTGTTGAAGAAGGATTCTACAAGCGTACCTTGGATATTCACCGAACACTAGGGTTGCTCTTGCACACTCAAGTCTCGATTCAGCAATTGCTTAAGCTGCCAGCGGAATGCTTTCATCCTAAACCAAAAGTAAACAGTGTCTTAATAAAACTTACCCGCCATACCACAGATGTTCCAGATAAATATTGGAAGCTATATACGTACTTTGTTTCAAAATGGGTCAATCGAGAATATCGTCAACTGTTTACTAAAAATCAGTTTCCTCAAGCAATGAAACACGCCAAAGTAAACAATTTAAGTACCATTACTTATGAGCAAGTATTGTCTATTTTTAATAGTTATCTATTATTTAACGGGAGGAAATAATTCTATGAGTCGCTTTTTTAAATTTGGAAAGTTACACGTTACTAAAGGGAATGGAGATAAATTATTAGATATACTACTGACAGCTTCCAAGAAGCTAAAGAGGTCCCTAGCGCCTACGGGGAATTTGTATCGATAAGGGGTACAAATTCCCACTAAGCGCTCGGGACCCCTTGTAGGAAAATGTCCTAAGTGGGATATCTGTCAACTGGTATGGTTGACTAAAAATACTTCCTACGAAAATGTAGGGGGTATTTTTTTACGAAAAAATACAATCGATTCTTAAAAAGAAAAATTTTTGATTGGCAAAACCATAACAAGTTCGTTTTAGGGTTTTGATTTTGCGATTGATGCCTTCTAAAGGACCATTAGAGTATTCAAATTTAGCGCTATTTAAGACATATTTTCTGTTTTGACGAAGGGTTTGAATAGCAGTATCCATTTCTGTATTGGTTTTTTGGTAGTCTAAGATGGTTGACTCTAGTAATTCACTATTGCGCTCGTTTAGGGCTTTCGTGATATCTTGGTAAGTTTGGTATACTTCAGCGAACTTGGAAAATTTACTAGTAATGAGATCAACAGCATTTTGGCGAGTCATATATTGTTTAACGCCGCGAAGAAAAACTACTTCTTCAGGGTGAAGATCTTCAGCTTTTTTATGGAATAGCTTCCAATGTGACTTCATAATTTTATATTCTTGGCTCTGTTTATCAAGTTGCTTTAGGATAGAGATACGACAATTGTCCAAAGCGCGACCAGCTAATTGTACAAGGTGGAAGCGATCAATAATGATATTGGCATTAGGGAAAAGGCGATAGATAAAACTTTGATATTGAGCATTTAAATCAATTACAACTGATTGAACGCATTCGCGTTCGGCTTTTGAATAACGACTTTCAAAATAATCAACAATGGTAGGTGATAGACGATCCTGTAACTTTGTGACAATTTGGTGGGTTTCAGCGTCACAACAGATAAAGGACATCACAGACTTAATTGAACGAAACTCGTCAAAACATAGATGCTTAGGCAACTTAGCCACACGATAGTGTGGTTCCATGCGCTCTAAGATTGTTCGACGAACACTGCTAGGAGAGCAGTGACACATTTCAGCAATAAGCTGACCAGATAAGCCTTTACGAGCTAAAAGCATGATTTGATTTTTGAGATCACTGGATAAGGTTTGATTTTCTTTGGTTAAATTAGTAATAGCACCAAAAGTAGTATGGCATGATTTACATTTATAGCGTTGTTTACGAAGCTCTAGTTCATATCTTCTCCCATTTAAACTTGCCAGTCGTACATGAGTTTTGCGAAAGCCATCCTTATTAACTGTGGGAAAGCCACAGTTACGACAACGATTAATCGGATAAGAAAGAGTAGCTGTTATTAGCGTTATATACTCTTTAACAGAATCGTTGTTGTGTTCAGCTTCTTCAACAGAAATAATTTTAATATTTTTATCTTTAATTCCAAGAATATTTAGGATAGAATCATTATGGGACATTTGTTTAACCTTCTTTCATGATTTTTGTGGTGAATTGATTGTATAACGAGGGGACAGCAAATGTCCTCTTTTTTGTATAAAAAAATCTGGCATGGAATCTCTATCCATACCAGAAAGTGTATACCCCAAAAAAATAACTCAAATACAAATTCATTGAATATAGAGAGGAGAACATTTTTATGAATTTTGGACAAAACCTTTATAACTGGTTTCTATCAAACGCTCAATCACTGGTGCTTTTAGCAATCGTTGTGATTGGCTTGTATCTTGGCTTCAAGCGTGAGTTTAGCAAACTGATTGGCTTTTTAATTATTGCGATTATTGCGGTTGGCTTAGTCTTCAACGCTGCTGGAGTAAAAGACATTTTACTAGAGCTATTCAATCGCATTATTGGTGCTTAAATAAAACCGTTCTTTTGTGGAATATAAGTGGTTTTCTTATGTTCCGCAAAGGAATGGTACACCAAACGAAGTGCGGTAGGGATTTTTGAATCTCTACAAAGAAAGGACGTGAATATATGGACGATATGCAAGTCTATATTGCGAATTTAGGCAAATACAATGAGGGCGAATTGGTCGGTGCGTGGTTTACCTTTCCCATTGACTTTGAGGAAGTCAAAGAGAAAATCGGCTTGAATGATGAATATGAGGAATACGCCATTCATGACTACGAGTTACCCTTTACGGTTGACGAATACACTTCCATTGGCGAACTCAATCGACTATGGGAAATGGTATCGGAATTACCCGAAGAATTACAATCGGAGCTATCTGCTCTGCTCACTCATTTTTCAAGCATTGAAGAACTAAGCGAACATCAAGAGGATATTATCATTCATTCCGATTGTGATGATATGTATGACGTGGCACGCTACTACATTGAAGAAACGGGTGCTTTAGGCGAAGTACCAGCTAGTCTTCAAAACTATATTGATTATCAAGCCTATGGTCGGGATTTAGACCTTTCAGGAACGTTTATCTCAACCAATCATGGGATTTTTGAAATCGTCTATTAAATCTGTCGGTACATTACTACTGGCAGATTTTCTATTTTACGGGGTGGCTCAATCAGCTACCCCTATTTTTTATGAAAGGATTGATTACATGAAGAAAATACGAAGCTATACCAGTATCTGGTCTGTGGAAAAGGTACTGTATTCTATCAATGATTTTAGACTTCCGTTTCCCATAACCTTTACGCAAATGACATGGTTTGTCGTGTCACTCTTTGCAGTGATGATACTTGGCAACTTGCCCCCTCTTTCCATGATAGAGGGAGCATTTCTCAAATACTTTGGGATTCCTGTGGCTTTCACATGGTTTATGTCTACAAAAACTTTTGATGGTAAAAAGCCTTATGGATTTTTGAAGTCTGTCATTGCTTATGCACTGCGACCAAAGCTGACCTATGCAGGAAAAAAAGTAACGCTTGGCAGAAACCAGCCACAAGAAGCCATTACAGCAGTTAGGAGTGAATTTTATGGCATATCCAATTAAATACATTGAAAACAATCTCGTCTGGAATAAAGACGGGGAATGTTATGCTTACTATGAGCTTGTTCCTTACAATTACTCATTTCTAAGTCCAGAACAGAAAATACAAGTGCATGATTCTTTCAGACAGCTTATCGCACAAAATCGTGATGGCAAAATTCATGCTTTACAAATCAGTACAGAATCCAGCATACGTTCTGCACAAGAGCGTTCCAAAAATGAAGTCACTGGCAAGCTCAAAGCGGTTGCCTATGACAAAATCGACCAACAGACAGACGCTTTAATATCCATGATTGGCGAAAATCAAGTGAACTACCGTTTCTTTATCGGCTTTAAGTTGCTTCTCAACGATCAGGAGTTTTCTATGAAAAGTCTTACCGTTGAAGCAAAAAATGCTTTGTCTGATTTTGTCTATGATGTGAACCATAAGCTGATGGGCGATTTTGTTAGTATGAGTAATGATGAAATCCTGCGTTTTCAGAAGATGGAAAAGCTCTTAGAAAATAAAATCTCTCGTCGTTTCAAAATCCGCAGGTTAGATAAGGACGACTTCGGCTATCTGATTGAACACCTTTACGGACAGACAGGCACTGCCTATGAAGAGTATGAGTACCATCTATCAAAGAAAAAGCTGGATAATGAAACGCTGATTAAATACTATGACTTGATTAAGCCTACTCGCTGTTTGGTGGAAGAAAAACAGCGATATTTGAAAATCCAGCAGGAAGATGAAACCGTCTATGTAGCTTACTTTACCATTAACAGCATTGTCGGAGAACTGGACTTCCCGTCCTCTGAAATCTTCTACTACCAGCAACAGCAATTTACATTCCCGATTGATACGTCAATGAATGTGGAAATTGTAGCGAATCGTAAAGCCCTATCTACTGTCCGCAATAAAAAGAAAGAACTGAAAGACTTGGATAACCACGCTTGGCAAAGTGATAATGAAACCAGCTCCAATGTGGCGGAAGCTCTGGAAAGTGTGAATGAGCTGGAAACCAATTTAGACCAAAGCAAGGAATCTATGTACAAGCTGTCTTATGTGGTAAGGGTATCAGCAAATGATCTTGACGAACTCAAACGTCGTTGTAATGAAGTGAAAGATTTTTATGACGATTTAAGCGTAAAACTGGTACGACCATTTGGGGATATGCTCGGCTTACATGAAGAATTTTTACCTGCCAGCAAGCGTTATATGAATGATTATATTCAATACGTGACCTCTGATTTCCTCGCTGGTTTAGGTTTTGGTGCTACTCAAATGCTGGGGGAAAATGAGGGGATTTATGTTGGCTACAGCTTAGATACTGGACGCAATGTCTATCTGAAACCTGCTCTTGCCAGTCAAGGGGTTAAGGGTTCAGTAACCAATGCGTTAGCGTCGGCTTTTGTTGGTTCGCTGGGTGGTGGTAAATCCTTTGCGAATAACCTTATCGTCTATTATGCGGTGCTTTATGGGGCACAAGCAGTGATTGTAGACCCAAAAGCAGAACGTGGCAGATGGAAAGAAACCTTGCCAGAGATTTCCCATGAAATCAATATCGTCACTCTGACTTCTGATGAGAAAAACAAAGGCTTACTTGACCCTTATGTGATTATGAAAAATCCCAAAGATTCTGAATCACTGGCTATTGATATTCTGACATTCCTTACGGGGATTTCCTCTCGTGATGGGGAACGCTTCCCAATCCTTAGAAAAGCCATTCGTGCAGTAACCAATAGTGAAGTACGAGGGTTGATGAAAGTGATTGAGGAATTACGGGTTGAGAATACGCCACTAAGTACCAGTATAGCCGACCATATCGAAAGTTTTACAGACTATGACTTTGCACATTTATTATTCAGTAATGGTTATGTGGAGCAGTCTATCAGCTTAGAAAAACAACTGAACATTATACAGGTTGCGGACTTGGTACTTCCCGACAAGGAAACTTCCTTTGAGGAATATACCACTATGGAGCTTTTATCCGTTGCTATGCTGATTGTCATTAGTACCTTTGCTTTAGACTTTATCCATACAGACCGAAGCATTTTCAAGATTGTAGATTTAGACGAAGCATGGAGCTTTTTACAGGTAGCACAAGGAAAAACACTATCTATGAAGCTGGTTCGGGCTGGTCGTGCTATGAACGCTGGGGTATATTTCGTGACCCAAAATACAGACGACCTCTTAGATGAAAAACTGAAAAATAACCTCGGCTTAAAATTTGCATTTCGTTCCACTGACCTTAACGAGATTAAAAAGACCTTAGCCTTTTTTGGTGTAGACCCAGAGGACGAAAACAATCAGAAGCGATTGCGTGATTTGGAAAACGGGCAATGCCTTATCAGTGATTTATATGGTCGTGTCGGTGTGATACAGTTCCACCCTGTATTTGAAGAACTGCTCCATGCCTTTGATACCAGACCACCTGTGCGAAAAGAGGTGTAAATGTGAAACCATCAATAGTAAACAGAATAAAATCAAACTGGACGCTGAAACGTCTAGGTAAAGTGGCAATGACAGTGGCTTTCACACTTGTGATTGCCATTTTTCTTTTAGCCATGCTGGGAACGGTGGTTCAAGCTGCGGGCTTGGTAGATGATACGGTCAATGTGGCAAATGAATACAGCCGATACCCACTTGAAAACTATCAACTGGATTTTTATGTGGATAATAGCTGGGGCTGGCTTCCGTGGAACTGGTCGGACGGGATTGGAAAACAGGTCATGTATGGACTATATGCCATTACCAATTTTATTTGGACAATCAGTTTGTATGTTTCCAATGCGACAGGTTACTTAGTACAGGAAGCCTATTCCTTAGACTTCATTTCCGCTACAGCAGATTCCATTGGTAAGAATATGCAGACCTTAGCTGGTGTGAGTGCAAACGGATTTTCAACAGAGGGTTTCTATGTTGGATTCCTCTTACTCTTGATTTTGGTTCTTGGGGTTTATGTTGCCTATACGGGACTGATAAAGAGAGAAACCACAAAGGCAATTCATGCCATTATGAATTTTGTGCTGGTGTTTATCCTATCGGCTTCCTTTATTGCCTACGCTCCCGACTACATTAAAAAAATCAATGACTTTTCATCAGACATCAGTAATGCCAGTTTATCACTTGGCACGAAGATTGTCATGCCCCATTCCGATAGTCAAGGCAAGGACAGCGTGGACTTAATCAGAGATAGCCTGTTTTCCATACAGGTTCAGCAACCGTGGCTACTGCTTCAATACAACAGTTCAGACATTGAAAGTATCGGTATTGACCGTGTGGAAAGCCTGCTCTCCACCAGCCCAGATTCCAACAATGGCGAAGACAGAGAAAAAATTGTTGCGGAAGAAATTGAAGACAGAAGCAATACCAATCTAACCATTACAAAGACCATTAACCGTTTAGGTACAGTCTTCTTCCTATTTGTCTTCAATATTGGGATTTCCATATTTGTATTCCTATTAACAGGAATCATGATTTTCTCGCAGGTACTTTTTATCATCTATGCTATGTTTCTGCCTGTGAGCTTTATTTTAAGCATGATTCCATCATTTGATGGTATGTCAAAACGAGCCATAACAAAGCTCTTTAATACCATTTTGACACGAGCTGGAATCACATTGATTATTACGACAGCATTTAGTATTTCAACCATGCTCTATACCTTATCGGCTGGTTATCCGTTCTTTTTGATTGCTTTTCTACAGATTGTGACCTTTGCAGGAATCTACTTCAAGCTGGGCGATTTAATGAGTATGTTTTCTCTACAGAGTAACGATTCTCAAAGTGTGGGAAGTCGTGTGATGAGAAAACCTCGTATGCTTATGCACGCTCACATGCACCGTCTACAGCGGAAACTTGGACGTTCCATGACTACTCTAGGGGCTGGGTCTGCCATTGTTACAGGTAAAAAAGGACAGTCGGGTTCGGGGAGTTCTGCAAGGACACAAGCAGATCACTCCCGACCAGACGGAAAGGAAAAATCAACACTTGGAAAACGTATCGGTCAAACCATCGGTACAGTAGCTGATACCAAAGACAGAATGGTAGACACTGCTAGTGGTTTGAAAGAACAGGTTAAAGATTTGCCGACCAATGCAAGATATGCAGTATATCAAGGAAAATCCAAAGTAAAAGAGAATGTCCGTGATTTAACCAGTAGTATTTCTCAAACCAAAGCGGACAGAGCCAGTGGACGCAAGGAACAGCAGGAACAAAGGCGAAAAACCATTGCGAAGCGTCGCTCTGAAATGGAACAGGTCAAACAGAAAAAACAGCCTGCTTCTTCTGTTCATGAAAGACCGACTACAAGACAAGAACAATATCATGATGAACAGACCTCAAAACAGTCTAATATTCAGACTTCATATAAGGAATCTCAACAAGCCAAACAAGAGCGTCCAGCAGTTAAGTCCGATTTTTCAAGTCCAAAAGTGGAACGCCAAGGCAATACCGTTCAAGAAAAAACCGTTCAAAAGCCAGCAACTTCAACCACTACAGCAGATAGAACTTCACAACGTCCAATCACAAAAGAACGTCCGTCTACTGTTCAAAGAGTACCACTACAAAATACAAGAAGTAGACCACCAATCAAAACCGCCACCATTAAGAAAGTCGGTAAGAAACCATGAAGTTGAAAACTTTAGTGATTGGTGGTTCTGGATTATTCTTGATGGTCTTCTCACTGCTTCTGTTTGTTGCCATTTTATTTTCAGATGAACAGGACAGCGGAATTTCCAATATTCATTATGGAGGTGTGAATGTTTCCGCAGAAGTGCTGGCTCATAAGCCTATGGTAGAAAAATATGCCAAAGAATATGGCGTTGAAGAATATGTCAACATACTTCTTGCGATTATACAGGTGGAATCGGGCGGTACTGCGGAAGATGTTATGCAGTCCTCGGAATCCCTCGGTCTTCCACCTAATTCATTGAGTACAGAAGAATCCATTAAGCAAGGTGTGAAGTATTTCAGTGAATTATTAGCCAGTAGCGAAAGGCTCAGTGTAGATTTAGAATCGGTTATCCAGTCCTACAATTATGGTGGTGGTTTCTTAGGGTATGTGGCTAATCGTGGAAATAAATATACCTTTGAACTGGCTCAAAGTTTCTCAAAAGAGTATTCAGGTGGCGAAAAAGTGTCTTACCCCAATCCCATAGCCATACCTATCAATGGGGGCTGGCGATACAACTATGGCAATATGTTTTATGTGCAACTGGTAACGCAGTATCTTGTCACAACAGAGTTTGATGATGATACGGTACAAGCCATCATGGACGAAGCACTGAAATATGAGGGCTGGCGATACGTTTACGGTGGAGCTTCCCCGACTACTTCTTTTGATTGTAGCGGACTGACACAATGGACGTATGGAAAAGCTGGAATTAACTTACCACGAACCGCACAACAGCAATATGATGTGACCCAGCATATCCCACTATCGGAAGCACAAGCTGGCGATTTGGTTTTCTTTCATTCTACCTATAACGCTGGCTCTTATATTACTCATGTTGGGATATACCTTGGCAATAACCGTATGTTTCATGCAGGCGACCCAATCGGTTATGCCGACTTAACAAGCCCCTACTGGCAACAGCATTTAGTGGGAGCAGGACGAATCAAACAATGAGAAAGGAAGATTTAATGATGAAATTTAGAAAAAATCAGAATAAAGAAAAACAGATACCAAAGGAAAAGAAACCTCGTGTCTATAAGGTCAATCCTCATAAAAAGGTTGTGATTGCCTTGTGGGTACTTTTAGGGCTTAGTTTCAGCTTTGCGATATTCAAGCACTTTACAGCTATAGATACTCATACTATTCACGAAACAACTATCATAGAAAAGGAATACGTTGATACTCATCATGTAGAAAATTTTGTAGAGAACTTTGCGAAAGTCTACTATTCATGGGAGCAATCCGATAAGTCCATTGATAATCGAATGGAAAGTCTAAAAGGCTATCTGACAGATGAACTTCAAGCTCTCAATGTTGATACAGTACGCAAAGATATTCCTGTATCGTCTTCTGTAAGAGGATTTCAGATATGGACGGTAGAGCCAACTGGCGACAATGAGTTTAATGTAACCTACAGTGTAGACCAGCTCATTACAGAGGGAGAAAATACAAAGACCGTCCACTCTGCTTATATAGTGAGTGTCTATGTAGATGGTTCTGGAAATATGGTACTGGTTAAGAATCCGACCATTACCAACATACCTAAGAAATCAAGTTATAAACCAAAAGCCATTGAAAGTGAGGGGACGGTTGATTCCATTACAACCAATGAAATCAATGAGTTTTTAACGACGTTCTTCAAGCTCTATCCTACAGCGACAGCCAGTGAACTTTCCTACTATGTGAATGACGGGATATTAAAACCAATCGGAAAAGAGTACATCTTTCAAGAACTGGTAAATCCTATTCACAATCGTAAGGATAATCAAGTCACGGTATCGCTGACAGTGGAGTATATCGACCAGCAGACCAAAGCAACGCAGGTATCTCAATTTGATTTGGTACTTGAAAAGAACGGGAGTAATTGGAAGATTATAGAATAACAAATATTGGTACATTATTACAGCTATTTTGTAATCACGTACTCTCTTTGATAAAAAATTGGAGATTCCTTTACAAATATGCTCTTACGTGCTATTATTTAAGTATCTATTTAAAAGGAGTTAATAAATATGCGGCAAGGTATTCTTAAATAAACTGTCAATTTGATAGTGGGAACAAATAATTGGATGTCCTTTTTTAGGAGGGCTTAGTTTTTTGTACCCAGTTTAAGAATACCTTTATCATGTGATTCTAAAGTATCCGGAGAATATCTGTATGCTTTGTATGCCTATGGTTATGCATAAAAATCCCAGTGATAAGAGTATTTATCACTGGGATTTTTATGCCCTTTTGGGCTTTTGAATGGAGGAAAATCACATGAAAATTATTAATATTGGAGTTTTAGCTCATGTTGATGCAGGAAAAACTACCTTAACAGAAAGCTTATTATATAACAGTGGAGCGATTACAGAATTAGGAAGCGTGGACAAAGGTACAACGAGGACGGATAATACGCTTTTAGAACGTCAGAGAGGAATTACAATTCAGACAGGAATAACCTCTTTTCAGTGGGAAAATACGAAGGTGAACATCATAGACACGCCAGGACATATGGATTTCTTAGCAGAAGTATATCGTTCATTATCAGTTTTAGATGGGGCAATTCTACTGATTTCTGCAAAAGATGGCGTACAAGCACAAACTCGTATATTATTTCATGCACTTAGGAAAATGGGGATTCCCACAATCTTTTTTATCAATAAGATTGACCAAAATGGAATTGATTTATCAACGGTTTATCAGGATATTAAAGAGAAACTTTCTGCCGAAATTGTAATCAAACAGAAGGTAGAACTGTATCCTAATATGTGTGTGACGAACTTTACCGAATCTGAACAATGGGATACGGTAATAGAGGGAAACGATGACCTTTTAGAGAAATATATGTCCGGTAAATCATTAGAAGCATTGGAACTCGAACAAGAGGAAAGCATAAGATTTCAGAATTGTTCTCTGTTCCCTCTTTATCATGGAAGTGCAAAAAGTAATATAGGGATTGATAACCTTATAGAAGTTATTACTAATAAATTTTATTCATCAACACATCGAGGTCCGTCTGAACTTTGCGGAAATGTTTTCAAAATTGAATATACAAAAAAAAGACAACGTCTTGCATATATACGCCTTTATAGTGGAGTACTACATTTACGAGATTCGGTTAGAGTATCAGAAAAAGAAAAAATAAAAGTTACAGAAATGTATACTTCAATAAATGGTGAATTATGTAAGATTGATAGAGCTTATTCTGGAGAAATTGTTATTTTGCAAAATGAGTTTTTGAAGTTAAATAGTGTTCTTGGAGATACAAAACTATTGCCACAGAGAAAAAAGATTGAAAATCCGCACCCTCTACTACAAACAACTGTTGAACCGAGTAAACCTGAACAGAGAGAAATGTTGCTTGATGCCCTTTTGGAAATCTCAGATAGTGATCCGCTTCTACGATATTACGTGGATTCTACGACACATGAAATTATACTTTCTTTCTTAGGGAAAGTACAAATGGAAGTGATTAGTGCACTGTTGCAAGAAAAGTATCATGTGGAGATAGAACTAAAAGAGCCTACAGTCATTTATATGGAGAGACCGTTAAAAAATGCAGAATATACCATTCACATCGAAGTGCCGCCAAATCCTTTCTGGGCTTCCATTGGTTTATCTGTATCACCGCTTCCGTTGGGAAGTGGAATGCAGTATGAGAGCTCGGTTTCTCTTGGATACTTAAATCAATCGTTTCAAAATGCAGTTATGGAGGGGATACGCTATGGCTGTGAACAAGGATTGTATGGTTGGAATGTGACGGACTGTAAAATCTGTTTTAAGTATGGCTTATACTATAGCCCTGTTAGTACCCCAGCAGATTTTCGGATGCTTGCTCCTATTGTATTGGAACAAGTCTTAAAAAAAGCTGGAACAGAATTGTTAGAGCCATATCTTAGTTTTAAAATTTATGCGCCACAGGAATATCTTTCACGAGCATACAACGATGCTCCTAAATATTGTGCGAACATCGTAGACACTCAATTGAAAAATAATGAGGTCATTCTTAGTGGAGAAATCCCTGCTCGGTGTATTCAAGAATATCGTAGTGATTTAACTTTCTTTACAAATGGACGTAGTGTTTGTTTAACAGAGTTAAAAGGGTACCATGTTACTACCGGTGAACCTGTTTGCCAGCCCCGTCGTCCAAATAGTCGGATAGATAAAGTACGATATATGTTCAATAAAATAACTTAGTGTATTTTATGTTGTTATATAAATATGGTTTCTTGTTAAATAAGATGAAATATTTTTTAATAAAGATTTGAATTAAAGTGTAAAGGAGGAGATAGTTATTATAAACTACAAGTGGATATTGTGTCCTGTATGTGGAAATAAAACACGATTAAAGATAAGGGAAGATACTGAATTAAAAAAATTCCCCCTCTATTGTCCGAAATGCAGACAAGAAAATTTAATTGAAATAAAGCAGTTCAAAGTAACTGTGATTACAGAGCCAGACGCAAAGACGCAGAGCCGATAAAATGAGATTAATACAATCTCATTTTATCGGCTCTTTCCGTTATGTATGGATTCTTTTAATTAGTCTTCGATGTTTCTTGCTTCGTTGATACCGCTGGCTAAAGATTCCATTAAGGATAGTTCTTTGTCTGTAAAGCTATCCATGTATTTCTCTATCTGTAATCGTCGGGTGCTTTTTACCAAGTTATTAGCAGGTAAGAAAAATTCATCAACGGAAACATGAAGTAACGATACAAGGTCATAAAGAACTTGTATGCTGGGGTGTTGCCCTTTATTTTCAATATTAGTTAAGTACCGTGGGTCAATTTCAATCAATGCTCCCACTTGTTCACGAGTTAAACCTCGTTTCAATCGAGCTTCTTTAATGGCTAAACCAAAGGCTCTAAAATCATATTTATCTTCTTTTTTACGCATAGTAGACCACCTCTATACATTTTATTGTTCCTACTGAATTAAAAACAGGTATAGAAAAACGTGTTATATGGTTTATAGGTTTATATTTAATAAAAAGCACTACTAAACGCCAATAAAAAAAACCGTTATATGGTAGTGCTATTTACGCTGTTAAAATATTGTATATTACTTCCAAATGGCGGTTTGTTGGAGGTCAACGTCGCCATGAAGTACATCATATACAATAAATTTCCTTACATTGGGTTCTTGTCAAAAAAAGTCGTCTATCTGCAATAGATAAGTACGTCCACCAATGTGGTTTTATAAATCATATAGATAGAATAACAGAAGCATGTAAACAGAGAAATAAATCTGTTTATATGCTTTTTTGGCTATTCAGAACTTTTTTACAAAGTTTATTTATCAGTAATGCAACAAATCCCCCTTTCACATTGGGACTAAGAGTGAAAGGAGATAAACGAGCAAGGCTCACTTCCTTTCCTAGACAGAAAGGGGGTGAGAAACATGAAACCATCTTCTTTTCAGACCACAATAGAAAATCAGTTTGACTATATCTGTAAACGTGCTATGGAAGACGAGCGAAAGAATTATATGCTTTATCTTTCAAGGATTGCAAAGCGTGAGGTGTCCTTTTCGGATGTTGGCGATTATCTTGTTAGCCAGTTTGCGACAACAGATAACTATTCAACTGACTTTCAGATTTTTACACTCAATGGGTTATCAGTAGGCGTTGAAAATGATTTGTTGAGTGAAGCATTACGTGAGTTGCCAGACAAGAAACGTGAAATTCTACTGCTGTTTTACTTTATGGACATGAGCGATTCAGAAATTGCAGACCTGTTGAAATTGAACCGTTCTACTGTCTATCGGCATAGAACCAGTGGACTAGCCTTAATTAAAAAGTTTATGGAGGAATTTGAAGAATGAAAACACAATATCCTATGATTCCCTTTCCTCTCATTGTAAAGGCAACAGATGGCGATACCGAAGCGATTAACCAGATTCTACATCATTACAGAGGGTACATAACGAAGCGTTCCCTACGACTTATGAAAGATGAATATGGCAATCAAAGTATGGTCGTTGATGAAGTCTTACGTGGAAGAATGGAAACCAGACTGATTACAAAGATTTTGTCATTTGAAATTAAGTAATATCCTCTCTCCTTTCGTGGAAGCGTGCTAAACCATTCCACGCTTCCCGAACAGGGAGGTTTGTTATTCCACCAAAGCATATTGAGCTTTCAATGTGTTTTGATAGGCTAACGAGCCATTGTTCTTTGAAAACTGAATAAAAGTAATCGAATACGTTTCGATAAGAAAAGAGCCAACGGAACTAACCGCCATGACCTATCTTATAAAGATAGCGAGCGATTCATGTTAGTGATCCGAGAAGCAATCTTTAGCAGGATTGCCTGCAACGACATTCTTATCGTGATAATGATACTCCCATACAGTCAATAGTCCGAGCGTGATAAAACCGTCGCAGGCAATGAGTATGGCTACATGAGAACCATGCAGGGGTGGAACTCCCGTGAGCTTTGCTAAAGCTGTTCGATTGCTGGTAAAACAACTTTTATGAAATCCAAATAAGTGATTTGGAAAGGAGGATTTTATGAAGCAGACTGACATTCCTATTTGGGAACGTTATACCCTAACCATTGAAGAAGCGTCAAAATATTTTCGTATTGGCGAAAACAAGCTACGACGCTTGGCAGAGGAAAATAAAAATGCAAATTGGCTGATTATGAATGGCAATCGTATTCAGATTAAACGAAAACAATTTGAAAAAATTATAGATACATTGGACGCAATCTAGCGTCGCCAAAGGGTCTTGTATATGATAAAATAGTATTAAGTCGTATCAAGGCTCTTTCCATAAAGGAAAGGAGCAAATGCCATGTCAGAAAAAAGACGTGACAATAAAGGTCGAATCTTAAAGACTGGAGAGAGCCAACGAAAAGACGGAAGATACTTATACAAATATATAGATTCATTTGGAGAACCGCAATTTGTTTACTCGTGGAAACTTGTGGCTACAGACCGAGTACCAGCAGGAAAGCGTGATTGTATCTCACTTAGAGAGAAAATCGCAGAGTTACAGAAAGACATTCATGATGGTATTGATGTTGTAGGAAAGAAAATGACACTCTGCCAGCTTTACGCAAAACAGAACGCTCAAAGACCAAAGGTTAGAAAAAATACTGAAACTGGACGCAAATATCTTATGGATATTTTGAAGAAAGACAAGTTAGGTGCAAGAAGTATTGATAGTATTAAACCATCAGACGCTAAAGAATGGGCGATTAGAATGAGTGAAAATGGTTATGCCTATCAAACCATCAATAACTATAAACGTTCTTTAAAGGCTTCATTCTACATTGCGATACAAGATGATTGTGTTCGGAAGAATCCATTTGACTTTCAACTGAATGCAGTTCTTGATGATGATACTGTCCCTAAGACCGTACTAACAGGAGAACAGGAAGAAAAACTGTTAGCCTTTGCGAAAGCTGATAAAACCTACAGCAAAAATTATGATGAAATTCTGATACTCTTAAAAACAGGTCTTCGTATTTCAGAGTTTGGTGGTTTGACACTTCCAGATTTAGATTTTGAGAATCGTCTTGTCAATATAGACCATCAGCTATTGAGAGATACTGAAATTGGGTACTACATTGAAACACCAAAGACCAAAAGTGGTGAACGTCAAGTTCCTATGGTTGAAGAAGCCTATCAAGCATTTAAGCGAGTGTTAGCGAATCGAAAGAATGATAAGCGTGTTGAGATTGATGGATATAGTGATTTCCTCTTTCTTAATAGAAAGAACTATCCAAAAGTGGCGAGTGACTATAATGGTATGATGAAAGGTCTTGTTAAGAAATACAACAAGTATAATGATGATAAGTTACCACACATCACTCCACATAGTTTGCGACATACATTCTGTACCAACTATGCAAATGCAGGAATGAATCCAAAGGCATTACAATACATTATGGGGCATGCAAATATAGCCATGACGCTGAACTATTACGCACACGCAACATTTGATTCCGCAATGTCAGAGATGAAACGCTTGAATAAAGAGAAGCAACAGGAGCGTCTTGTTGCTTAGTAGTACAAATGAATTTACTACTTATTTACCACTTCTGACAGCTAAGACATGAGGAAATATGCAAAGAAACGTGAAGTATCTTCCTACAGTAAAAATACTCGAAAGCACATAGAATAAGGCTTTACGAGCATTTAAGAAAATATAAAAAGATAA
>NZ_JANCPN010000012.1:0-18096 GCF_024295385.1 Streptococcus sp. CF4-3
AAGTCAGCAATAAAACTACTACAAAAAACAAATCTTCATATTTGGTTACAAAAGAATCACCTGTAACAGAGGATATGGTTACGGATAAAAAAGTATGAGTGCTATGATATAATAAAGACAATAGCAGACTGATAAAAATAGCTTTGTATTTATCAAACTTTTTTAACCCTATTAAATAAAAAAATATAATACAGGTAAATGAAATTTTTTCCATTCCAAATCCATCTAGATAAATAAAATAGAATAAAACTTCAACTATAAACTGTAATATAAATACCCAAGAAATAAACAGATATCTTTCTTTTTTTGTTGCCTTACAAATGAGTTCATAGCTATTTGTTAGAATAAGAATATGAAGAATAACTATGAGTATTTTCAATAAATCCATTATATCTCCCTATAATGTTTTCTCTTTTTTCTTATAAATGAACTTACCAATCTATTATACAAAATGTGATTTATATTATAAGTGATCATTCTCAACTGCACATTTTTGTACCTGAACTGTCAATTTTTACAAAAAACGCTGGGTTTCCCCAGCGTTAAATCTAGTATATGATCCCAGCAGGATTCGAACCTGCGACCGTTCGCTTAGAAGGCGAATGCTCTATCCAGCTGAGCTATGAGACCTAACTAGTTTATCTTATCAAAATAATCGAAAATAGTCAATCCTATTTATGATAGGGAGAACCTTGTTGGATGGTAAAGGCTCGATATATCTGTTCTACAAGAACTAGACGCATTAATTGGTGAGGAAGAGTTAAACGACCAAAACTAAGGGATAGATTCGCACGCTTTTTTACTTGAGGAGAGAGTCCTAAACTCCCACCGATAACAAAGGTTAAGGTTGAAAAACCATTAATAGATGCTTGTTCTAACTGTTTACTGAATTCTTCAGAAGACAAGGTTTTCCCTTCAATAGCTAAAACGACAACAAATTCTCTATCCCCAATTTTGGAAAGGATTCGATTTCCCTCTAAATCCAAGATTTTTTCATTTTCAGAATCACTAGCACGATCGGGAGTCTTTTCATCAGCTAATTCGATCATTTCTACGGCAGCAAATCGTGATATTCTTTTAGAATATTCTGCAATTCCATCTTTGAGATACTTTTCTTTTAGTTTTCCAACTGTTACAAGTTTAATTTTCATGCTTCTATTTTACCATAATCGTGTTCTATTCACATCTTATTCACAAATGAAAAAGGTGAAAAACACAATAAATTCACAAATTTTCAACAATTATCCACAGATTGTTGAAAACTTAAGTTTTTTAAGTTAGAATTAAGTTAATAATCTTATACTTTCACTAATTAATCAAATATGGAGGATTCTATGAAAAACTTAAACAAGTTTTCAAAAACAATTGGACAACTTTTACTAGTTATTCTTATTAGCTTTTTTAGTGGTCTATTAGGAAGTTTGGCTGTTCTTCAGTTCAACCAAAAGCAAGGAGGTGGAGAACAAAATAGTGCAGCAGTCACTCAGACTGCTTCGAAAAATGAAAATTCTACCACACAGGCTGTAGATAAAGTTAAAGATGCAGTTGTATCGATTATCACTTATTCAGAAAACTCTCAAGGTGGTTTTGTTGGAACTGATGATACTGATACAGATTCAAACACTGAACAAATTAACAGTGAAGGTTCTGGTGTTATTTATAAAAAAGAAGGTGAATCTGCCTATTTAGTTACTAATACTCACGTTATTAATGGCGCTAAAAAAGTTGACGTTCGTTTGACTGATGGAACAAAAGTCCCAGGTGAAATTGTTGGTTCTGATACCTATTCTGATATTGCAGTAGTAAAAATATCTTCAGAAAAAGTTTCTACAGTTGCTGAGTTTGGTGATTCAAGTCAATTAGCTGTTGGAGAAACGGCTATCGCAATCGGTAGTCCTTTAGGTTCAGAATATGCAAATACAGTTACTCAAGGGATTGTATCAAGCTTGAACAGACATGTTTCTTTGAAAGCTGAAGATGGTCAAGCCATTTCAACAAATGCCATCCAAACAGACACAGCTATTAACCCTGGTAACTCTGGAGGTCCTTTGATTAACATTCAGGGAGAAGTTATCGGTATTACATCAAGTAAAATTGCCTCAAATGGTGGAACATCTGTAGAAGGCCTTGGTTTTGCTATTCCTGCAAATGATGTTATTAATATTATTAAACAATTAGAAAAAGATGGAAAAGTAACTCGACCAGCGCTTGGTATCCACATGGTTAACTTAACAAACCTCAGCACAGCTGACCTTCAAAAATTAAAACTTCCTGACAACGTTACTTCTGGTGTAGCTGTTCGTTCTGTTCAAAAGAACATGCCTGCAAATGGACATTTACAACAATATGATGTTATCACAAAAATAGATGATACTAAAATTTCTTCTACTACTGAATTACAAAATGCACTTTACAGTCACTCTATTGGTGATGAAATGACTGTAACTTATTACCGTAATGGTAAAGAAGAAAAAACTACAATCAAACTAGATAAGAGTACAAGTGATTTAAATTAATAGTTTACATATTTGTAAACCTACTTTACAGAATATTAAAGATATGATACTGTAGAAATATGGAAGAACTCAAACTAATTCGTATCAGTGATATTCAAAAAAATCCCTATCAACCTCGTAAAGAATTCTCAAAAGAAAAAATTCAAGAACTTGCCCAATCTATTAAAGAAAATGGTTTAATTCAACCCATTATTGTCCGTCAATCTCCAGTTATCGGATATGAAATCCTAGCTGGAGAAAGACGGTATCGGGCATCGATAGCAGCTGGGCTATCAGAAATTCCTGTAATCATCAAAAAATTATCTGATCAGGATATGATGGTTCACTCAATCATTGAAAATTTACAACGAGAAGACTTAAATCCGATTGAAGAAGCAAAAGCTTATCAATCTTTAATTGATAAAGGATATACTCATGCAGACATTGCTGAAAAAATGGGGAAATCACGCCCTTATATCACTAATCTTGTTCGATTGCTAACGCTCCCTGATTTTATTTTAAAAGAAGTAGAAACTGGAAAATTGTCTCAAGCACATGCTAGACTTCTAATCCAACTACCTTTGAAAGAACAAAAAAATTTACTCAATCGCATTCAGAAAGAGGATTTATCAGTTCGGCAGGTGGAACATCTACTTAAAGAAGAAAAAAATAAGAAGAAAACCAAAGAAAAAGATCACTTTATCAAAGAAGAAGAAGAAAATTTGAAAAAATTGTTGGGATTAGATGTCCAAATCGTCCTTCAAAAAAAAGAGGCAGGAAAAATAACTATCTCTTTTCATAATCAAGAAGAATACCAACGTTTTATTAACAGCCTGAAATAAGGCTGTTATTTTATTTTTCTAAACTCACATACTTATCCACTGGATTAGTATAGAAAAAGTCTATTAAATCAAAATCTAAACCTTTTATCCACAAGTTGTGGATAAATCTTTTAAACATTGTGGATTGTTTTTCACAAGTTGTGGAAAAATTGCTTTCTATGTGATAAAATAGTGTTTAAGATTACACCATTTAGAAAAGGAGGAGTTTGTTGTTGAAAGAAAAACAATTTTGGAATCAGATTTTAGAATTAGCTAAAGAGAGATTGACTCGATCAATGTTTGATTTCTACGCAACACCTGCTGAATTAATAAAGGTTGAGGGAAATGTAGCTACCATATTTTTGCCCAGATCTGAAATGGAAATGGTTTGGAGTACAAAACTCAATGATATTATTGTAGCTGTCGGTTTTCAAATCTATGATACTGAAATAAAAGCTCAATATGTATTGACTAAAGAAGATTCTAATACCTCCGATATAGCAAGCAATGTTGAAAACAGTAATCATCAACAGGAAGAAATTAAAAAATCTATACCCTATTCAGAAACAGGATTAAGAGACATCTATACTTTTGATAATTTTATCCAAGGTGATGGAAATATTTGGGCTAAGTCTGCTGCTTTAGCTGTCTCTGAAGATCCTGGATTAACTTATAATCCTCTGTTTATATATGGTGGACCCGGTTTAGGAAAAACTCACTTGCTCAATGCTTTGGGGAACGAAATTCTCAAAAAAAATCCTAATACGCGTGTAAAATATATTCCTGCTGAAAGCTTTATTAATGAATTTTTAGATCATCTAAGACTCAATGATATGGATAATTTTAAAAAAACCTATCGAAGTATAGATCTCCTTCTTATTGATGATATTCAATCTCTCAGTGGAAATAAAGTGCAAACTCAGGAAGAGTTTTTCAACACATTTAATAACCTTCATAGTAATAATAAACAGATCGTTTTAACGAGTGACCGTAGGCCAGAACAACTAGAAAATCTACCTGAACGACTTGTCACGCGCTTCTCATGGGGATTAACAACGGATATTACTCCACCTGATTTTGAAACTCGTATCGCTATCCTAAATAGTAAAACAGAGGATTTAGATTATCATTTTCAACCTGACACAATCGAATATTTGGCTGGCCAGTTTGATTCAAATGTACGTGAATTAGAAGGTGCGCTCAAAGATATTAGTCTCATGGCTAAAGTTAAACAAATCAACACTATAACTGTGGATATTGCATCTGAGGCTATACGTGCTAGAAAACAAAGCGTCAGCACCATGATCGTCATTCCGATTGAAAAAATCCAAGAGGAAGTCGGAAAATTTTATGATGTGAGCGTTAAGGAGATGAAGGGAACTAGACGTGTTCAGAGTATTGTTCTAGCTCGCCAAGTTGCTATGTACCTAGCTAGAGAATTAACTGATAACAGTCTTCCAAAAATCGGAAAAGAATTTGGTGGTAAAGATCATACAACCGTCATTCATGCTCATGCAAAAATCAAATCTATGATTGAAACTGATGATAAATTACGTATAGAAATCGAAACCATCAAAAAGAAAATTAAATAACTTGTGGATAAGTCTTTAAAATTTTACTGATTTATTAACAAATTTTAAACAAGTATAACTTCTTGATTTTTCTAAACTAAACTTGGTTTTCCACAGATTTCACACAGCCTACTATTACTATTAACCTTCTAATAATAAAAATAAATAAAGGAGATTCCATGATTCATTTTTCTATTAATAAAAATTTATTCCTGCAATCATTAAATATTACAAAACGTGCTATTAATTCAAAAAATGCTATTCCTGTTTTATCAACTATTAAAATTGATGTGACTAACGAAGGAATTACATTAATTGGATCAAATGGTCAAATTTCAATTGAGAATTTCATTTCTCAAAAAGATGAAAATGCAGGTCTTTTGATTAACTCTTTAGGATCAATTCTTTTAGAAGCTTCTTTCTTTATCAATGTTGTTTCTAGTCTTCCAGATGTGACTCTTGATTTTAAAGAAATTGAACAACATCAAATTGTACTAACAAGTGGAAAATCAGAAATTACTCTGAAAGGAAAAGACAGCGAACAGTATCCACGTATTCAGGAAATTGCAGCAAGTAATCCTCTAGTTCTTGAAACAAAACTTCTTAAGAAAATTATCAATGAAACTGCTTTTGCTGCTAGTGTACAAGAAAGCCGTCCAATCTTGACTGGTGTACACTTTGTCCTAAGTAATCATCAAGAATTAAAAACAGTAGCAACAGACTCACATCGTCTCAGCCAGAAAAAATTAACTCTTGAAAAAAATAGTGATAATTTTGATGTTGTTATCCCAAGTCGCTCTCTACGCGAATTTTCAGCTGTTTTTACGGACGATATCGAAACAGTAGAGATTTTCTTCGCAAACAACCAAATTCTCTTTAGAAGCGAAAATATTAGCTTCTATACACGTCTCTTAGAAGGTAATTATCCTGATACAGATCGTCTGATTCCAACAGATTTTAATACGACAGTAACTTTTGATGTTGTGAATCTACGTCAATCTATGGAACGTGCACGTCTTTTATCAAGTGCTACTCAAAATGGAACTGTAAAATTAGAAATCAAACAAGGAGTAGTTACAGCTCATGTAAATTCTCCAGAAGTTGGTAAAGTAAACGAAGAAATCGATACAATTGCTGTATCTGGTGAAGATTTAACTATTAGCTTTAACCCAACTTACTTGATTGAAGCACTAAAAGCCTTGAATAGTGAAAAGGTAACAATCAGTTTCATTTCAGCAGTTCGTCCATTTACCTTGGTACCAGCTGATACAGATGAAGATTTCATGCAGCTGATTACACCAGTTCGTACAAATTAAGTTAAAGAGGTTGAGCCTAGCTCACCTCTTTTATGATATAATCAGAAATATGAAAAGGAGAGTAGTATGTATCAAGTTGGAAATTTTGTTGAAATGAAAAAACCACACGCTTGTACAATCAAGTCTACAGGTAAAAAAGCCAATCGTTGGGAAATTACACGTTTAGGTGCAGATATCAAAATAAAATGCAGTAATTGTGATCATGTTGTCATGATGAGTCGCTATGATTTTGAAAGAAAAATGAGTAAAATTATCGACTAAATGCAAGTAGTTAGAGGGTTAGCAAGTTTTCCCTTTTTGTGTTATAATATTGAAGATTGAAATGTGAACGGAGAATGAGAAATTATGGCTTTAACAGCAGGTATCGTGGGTTTGCCAAACGTTGGTAAATCAACCCTATTTAATGCAATTACAAAAGCAGGAGCAGAGGCTGCAAACTATCCATTTGCAACTATTGACCCAAACGTTGGGATGGTAGAAGTTCCAGATGAACGTCTACAAAAATTGACTGAAATGATTACTCCTAAGAAGACAGTTCCAACAACCTTTGAATTTACAGATATTGCAGGGATTGTAAAAGGTGCATCAAAAGGAGAAGGTCTTGGAAATAAATTCTTGGCCAATATACGTGAAGTTGATGCCATTGTCCATGTAGTTCGTGCCTTTGATGATGAGAATGTCATGCGTGAGCAAGGTCGTGAAGATGCTTTTGTAGATCCATTAGCAGATATTGATACCATTAACCTAGAATTGATTCTTGCTGACTTAGAATCTGTTAATAAACGCTATACGCGTGTGGAAAAGATGGCACGTACGCAAAAAGATAAGGAATCAGTTGCAGAATTTAACGTTCTCCAAAAGATTAAACCTGTCCTTGAAGACGGTAAGTCAGCACGTACCATTGAATTTACAGATGAAGAGCAAAAGGTTGTTAAAGGTCTTTTCCTCTTAACTACGAAACCAGTTCTTTATGTAGCAAATGTGGATGAGGATGTTGTTGGAGACCCAGACTCTATTGATTATGTGAAGAAAATTCGTGAATTCGCAGCAACAGAAAATGCAGAGGTAGTAGTCATTTCAGCGCGTGCTGAAGAAGAAATTTCTGAGTTAGACGATGAAGATAAAAAAGAGTTTCTTGAAGCCATTGGTTTGACAGAATCAGGTGTGGACAAGTTGACTCGTGCAGCTTACCATCTATTAGGACTTGGAACTTACTTCACAGCTGGTGAAAAAGAAGTTCGTGCTTGGACCTTTAAACGTGGCATGAAAGCTCCTCAAGCTGCTGGAATTATCCACTCTGACTTCGAAAAAGGCTTTATTCGTGCAGTGACTATGTCTTATGATGATTTGATTAAATACGGCTCTGAAAAGGCGGTAAAAGAAGCTGGACGCTTGCGTGAAGAAGGAAAAGAATATGTCGTTCAAGATGGCGATATTATGGAATTCCGCTTTAACGTATAATCAACATTTTTAATAGTGTCAATTAGGTTGGAAAAAAATTCCAACCCTTTTAGCTTTTGAAAGGAAATTTAAATGACAAAATTACTTGTAGGATTGGGAAATCCAGGGGATAAATATTTTGAGACAAAGCATAATGTTGGTTTTATGTTGATTGACCAACTAGCAAAAAAACAGAATGTATCTTTTACACACGATAAAATATTCCAAGCTGAATTAGCTTCATTTTTCCTTAATGGTGAAAAAATTTATCTGGTAAAACCCACTACTTTTATGAATGAAAGTGGGAAAGCAGTTCATGCTTTATTAACCTACTATGGTTTAGATATCGAAGATTTACTGATTATTTACGATGATCTTGACATGGAAGTAGGAAAAATTCGACTTCGCGCTAAAGGATCAGCTGGCGGTCATAATGGTATCAAGTCAATTATCCAACATATTGGTACACAGGTTTTCAATCGTGTAAAGATTGGTATCGGTAGACCTAAAAAAGGAATGTCTGTTGTTCACCACGTTTTGAGTAAATTTGACAAGGATGACTATATAGGTATTTTACAGTCTATTGACAAGGTTGACGATGCTGTAAATTGTTATTTACAAGAGAAAAACTTTGAAAAAATAATGCAGAAATACAATGGGTAAGGGAATGTCATTAATCGAATTCTTTTTAGAGAACAAGCAGATACAATTATGGAGTGAACATTTATCTCTCAAGCAGAGGGAATTACTACTAGGTCTCTCTGGTTCAGCAAAGTCTTTAGCTATTGCAAGTAGTGTTAAAAATCAGAACAAGATTATAGTAATGACATCTACTTATGGAGAAGCTGATCGTCTAGTAAATGATTTAATTTCTATCCTGGGTACTGATATGGTTTATCCATTTTTAGTAGATGATTCACCAATGGTAGAATTTTTAGTATCGTCTCAAGAAAAGATTTTTTCAAGAGTTGAAGCCTTGCGTTTTCTAAGAGATAAATCTCAAAAAGGAATACTAGTTTGTAACATGGCAGCTAGCCGTTTATTCTTACCAGATCCTCAAGTCTTTGATAACAGTGTGTTAAAACTTGAAGTTGGCGAAGAGTGTGAACAAAGAGAATTAAAAAGTCAATTGATTTCACTTGGTTATAAAAAAGTTACTCAAGTTCAAAGTCAAGGTGAATTTAGTCTTCGAGGGGATATTTTAGATATCTTTGAAACTTCACAACTATCTCCTTACCGAATAGAATTTTTTGGTGATGAAATAGATGGGATTAGAGAATTCGACGCAGATACACAATTATCAAAAGATAGTCAATCTCAAGTCTCAATCTACCCAGCTAGTGATATTTTACTAGCTACTGAAGATTATCATCGTGGTCAACAATTCTTAGAACATGAGATGGATAAAACTATTTCACCTACATTAAAGTCGTACTTAGAAGAAGTTTTTAGTTGTGCGAAAGAGCAAGTTCTTCATGCTGATATTCGTAAATTTTTGTCTGTTTTTTATAAAAAACAGTGGACCTTGATTGACTACTTGAACCAAGTGCCTATTATCTTTGATGATTTTCAAAAAATTATGAATCAGTATGATATTTTTGATAAGGAAACAGCTAGCTACTTTACAGAGGATTTACACAACAGTAAAGCTGTATCAAGTTTACAATATTTTGCTGACGTAGAAAGTCAGTTTAAAAAATATTTACCAGCTAGCTTCTTTTCTAATTTTCAAAAGGGACTTGGAAATCTAAAATTTGATCATCTTTATCAATTTAATCAATATCCAATGCAAGAATTCTTCAATCAGTTTTCTTTTCTGAAAGAAGAAATTGAACGCTATAAAAAATTAAAATATACGATTGTTCTTCAATCAAGTAGCCAAACAGAACTAAAAAAACTGTCAACGATTCTTGATGAATATAGCATTAAAGTTGACAATAGTAATCAAAGTGAAATCTGTAAAGGAACTGTCAATCTTGTTGAAGGAAACCTTCGTCATGGTTTTCATTTTGTGGATGAGAATCTTGTATTCATCACTGAATATGAAATTTTCAAAAAGAAAATTAAACGCAAATACAGAAGACAAAATATCAGTAATGCTGAAAGATTAAAGGATTATAGTGAACTCCAAAAAGGAGATTATGTTGTTCATCAAATTCATGGGATTGGTCAATATTTAGGAATAGAAACGATTGAACTCAAAGGGATTCACCGAGATTATGTAAGTATCCAATATCAAAATGGAGATCGAATTTCTATCCCTGTAGAACAAATCCAAACCTTATCTAAGTATGTTTCAAGTGACGGTAAGGCTCCAAAGTTAAACAAATTAAACGATGGACGTTTTAAAAAAGCTAAGCAAAAAGTTAAAAATCAAGTTGAAGACATTGCAGATGACTTAATTAAGTTATATGCAGAGAGGAGTCAACTTGAAGGTTTTGCATTTTCAAAAGATGATGAAGATCAAGTTGCTTTTGATGAGGCTTTTCCTTATGTTGAAACTGAAGATCAACTTCGAAGTATCGAAGAAATTAAGAAAGATATGCAGGCTTCTCAACCAATGGATAGACTTTTAGTTGGAGATGTTGGTTTTGGTAAGACTGAGGTGGCCATGCGAGCTGCTTTTAAGGCTGTCAACAATCATAAACAGGTTGTTGTTTTAGTACCTACTACAGTTTTGGCTCAGCAACATTATAGTAATTTTAAGGAAAGATTTGAGCAATTTGCTGTCAATGTAGATGTTTTGAGTCGTTTTAGAAGTAAAAAAGAGCAGACTGAAACACTTGAAAAATTGAAAAAAGGCCAAGTTGATATCCTGATAGGAACCCATCGAGTTTTGTCTAAAGATGTTGAATTTGCTGATTTAGGATTAATCATCATCGATGAAGAACAACGTTTTGGTGTCAAACATAAGGAAGCTTTGAAGGAATTAAAAAAGAAGGTTGATGTCTTAACTTTGACAGCTACACCAATTCCTCGAACTCTACATATGTCTATGCTAGGTATTCGAGATTTATCTGTCATCGAAACTCCCCCAACCAATCGATATCCTGTACAAACCTATGTCCTTGAACAGAATGATCGTGTCATTCGAGATGCTGTATTGAGAGAAATTGATCGTGGTGGTCAGGTTTACTATCTTTACAATAAAGTTGACACGATTGAAAAGAAGGTTTCAGAGTTACAAGAACTGATTCCAGAAGCTTCTATTGGTTTTGTTCATGGTCAAATGAGTGAAATTCGTTTGGAGAATACACTACTTGAATTTATTGAAGGTGAATATGATATTTTAGTAACAACAACAATCATTGAAACAGGGGTAGACATTCCAAATGCCAATACCTTGTTTATCGAAAATGCGGATCATATGGGATTGTCAACCTTGTATCAATTAAGAGGTCGGGTTGGTCGTAGTAATCGTATTGCTTATGCCTATCTTATGTATAGACCAGATAAATCATTGACAGAAGTTTCTGAGAAGAGATTGGAGGCAATTAAAGGTTTCACTGAATTGGGTTCTGGTTTCAAAATTGCCATGCGTGATTTATCCATTCGTGGAGCGGGTAATCTTTTAGGAAGTTCGCAGTCAGGTTTTATCGATTCTGTTGGTTTTGAACTCTATTCTCAATTACTGGAAGAAGCAATTGCTAAGAAGAATGGAACTGATAAGAAACGTGAAAAAGGAAATGCTGAGTTAATTCTACAAATTGATGCCTATCTTCCAGATGAGTATATTTCGGATGAACGACATAAAATTGAGATTTACAAGAGAATTCGTCAAATTGACAACCGTGTCAATTACGAAGAATTACAAGATGAGTTGATAGACCGATTTGGAGAGTATCCAGATGTAGTTGCTTACCTCTTAGAAATTGGATTAGCTAAAGCTTATCTTGATAAAGTTTTTGTCAATCGTGTTGAAAGAAGAAATAATAAGCTTGTCATTCAATTTGAAAAGATATCCCAACAACTATTTTTAACACAAGATTATTTCCAGGCTCTTTCTCAGACAAATTTGAAGGCTAATATTTCTGAAAATCAAGGTTTAATCGAAGTTGTTTTTGATATTCGAAATAAAAAAGACTATGAGATTTTAGAAGGACTCTTAACCTTTGGAGAATCGTTAGCGAAGATAAAAGACTTAAAAGAGTCACATTAGGGCTTACCTTTTTTCTTCTATAAAAGGGATAAAAATGGTACAATAATAATTTGAGGTATTATAAGATGAGATTAGATAAATATTTAAAAGTATCACGAATTATTAAACGCCGTACGGTAGCTAAGGAAGTTGCAGATAAAGGGCGAATCAAGGTTAATGGTATCCTTGCTAAAAGTTCAACTGATTTAAAAATCAATGATCAGGTTGAAATTCGTTTTGGAAATAAATTGTTGCTTGTAAAGGTGCTCGAAATGAAAGATAGCACAAAAAAAGAAGATGCAGCTGGAATGTATGAAATTATCAGTGAAACAAGGGTAGAAGACGATGTATAAAAAAATAGTCCAAATGAATAATTCATTTATTCAAAATGAACACCAACGACGTAAATACATGATGGAAGAACGTCAAAAACGTAATCGTTTTATGGGTTGGGTTTTGATTTTGATTATGTTGCTATTCATCTTACCAACTTACAATTTAGCACAAAGTTACCAACAATTACTAACACGTCGCCAGCAACTAGCTGATTTGAAAAAACAATATCAGGACTTGAGCGATGAAAAGGATAAAGAAGCTAGTTTAGCAACTAAGCTAAAAGATGAATCCTATGCGGCTAAATATTCCCGTGCAAAATATTATTATTCAAAAACATGGGAGGAAGTTTATACAATTCCGGACTTACTTCCTAGGTAATGCGAAATGGAAAATTTATTAGATATTATCGAAAAATTTTTAAGTCAGTCAGATGAAAAATTAGATGAGTTAGCTCAAAAGAATCATCTGTTACGGCTACAAGAAGAAGAGGGGAAAAAGAATGCGTAAATTTTTAGTGATATTACTACTTCCTATTTTCCTAAAAAGCGTTCAAGTAGTAAGCACTGAGAATCCAGTTATCATTCCAAAACAAGAAGTTTATTCTTTAACTCATACTCCGTATCATTTTTATTATCAAGATACTATAGAATCTCCAAAATTTTATGGTGAGACGCCAGTTTATTCTACAGAAGACCTGATTAATGAATCGGGTAAAGTAAATGCAGAAACAAAATTATCTGTTTTAGAATGGCGATTAAATAAACAAGGACAACCTGTCTTTAAATTGTCAAATAATCAATTTGTAATGGCTGATAAACGACTTTTATACGATAGTTCCATCGTAAACGATTTTTCTAAACGAGTATGGCTAGAACCGGGATTTGTCGTTTATAATAGTCCTTATGATCAACAAGAATTAAAGTCTACTTTAGCGCCTTATCAAGAAGTTGAAGCAGATATGTCTATTTTTGCTGAAGGTCGTGAATTCATACATATCAAGCAAACGGGCTGGATTTCGACGGATTATATTTCCGATGATGATAATCGTATTCAGAAAGTACAAGAGTTGCTATCTGCAAATTATCAAAATGAACAGTTCTCTATTTATATTAAACAATTGAGTACAGGTAAGGAAGCTGGCATTAATGAAAATCAGAAAATGTATGCTGCTAGTGTTATGAAATTACCTTATCTTTATTCTGTTCAGGAAAAAATCAATCAAGGTGATTACCAACTTGACACGAAATTGAAGTATGTTTCCGAAGTTAATGATTTCCCTGGTTCTTATAAACCGGAAGGAAGCGGAAGTCTCCCTAAAACAGCGGACAATAAAGAATACACAATCAAAGATTTAATCACAAAAACTGCAAAAGAATCTGACAATGTAGCTCATAATATTCTCGCTTATTATATTACGAATAAATCAGATGAAGCCTTTAAAAAAGAAATGGCTACTATCGCAGGTGAAGAATGGGATGTGACAGATAAGATGGCTTCAGCTAAAATGGCTGGTCAAGTTATGGAATCTATTTATAATCAGAATGGTTTTGTTTTAGAATCTCTTTCACAAACATCTTTTGATAATCAGCGGATTGCTAAGAATATTTCTGCTAAGGTAGCCCATAAAATTGGGGATGCAGATGAATTTAAACACGATGTGGGAATAGTCTATACAGATTCTCCTTTCGTTGTTTCAATCTTTACCAAAAATTCTGATTACGATACTATTTCTAAAATTGCTAAGGATGTCTACGAGGTCCTAAAATGAGAGACCGCGATTTTTTAAATCATTTTCTAGAAAAAGGTTACTTTGAAGGACATTCAAGAGTTGTGCTGGCCTTGTCTGGTGGATTGGATTCGATGTTTCTTTTTCAACTTCTTTTGACCTATCAAAAAGAACTTGGTATTGAATTGTTTTTAGCTCATGTAAATCATAAACAACGACCAGAGTCAGATAATGAAGAAAATGAATTAAGAAAATTAGCTGAACAAGCTGGAGTTCCAATTTATGTAGCTTGTTTTACTGGAGATTTTTCAGAAGCGAATGCTCGTCAATTTCGCTATGAATTCTTTAGAGAAGTGATGGAGAAAACTTCATCTACAGCTCTTGTAACAGCTCATCATGCAGATGATCAAGTTGAGACGATCTTTATGCGATTGATTAGAGGTGTTAGACTACACCATTTATCAGCTATTAAAGAAAGACAAATGTTTGATAAGGGAGAGTTGATTCGTCCTTTGTTGTCTTTTTATAAGAAGGATTTTCCTGAAATTGAGCATTTTGAAGATTCAACGAATAAAGAAAATCACTATCTTCGCAATCGTATTCGCAACCTCTATCTGCCACAGTTAGAAAAAGAAAATGTTCAGGTAAAAAAAGCAATTTTAGAGTTTGGAAAAGAAGTTTCTGACTATCAAATTGCTCTGGCTGAATTATCTCAAGCAGTTGATGTAGAAGATTTAACTCAGTTTTTATCTTTTAGTGAAGCAACGCAAGGAGTTTTACTACAACAATACCTTAGTCGTTTTGCTGATTTAAATGTAACAAGAGAACAATTTCAAGAAATTCATCATATTTTAAAAACTAAGAGTCAATATCGCCATAATATAAAAAATGGTTATGAACTTATAAAAGAATACCAGCACTTTCAAATTGGTAAAATCAGACCAAAGTCTGATGAAAAAAGTAGTGAGTGTGTGTTAAACTATCAAAATCAAGTTTATTATGAAGGTTTTCTATTTTCATTTGGAATTCCTCTAAAAGGTGAAAATGTTCAACAAATAAATGTTTCCCGTGAAACATCATTGATTTTGCGGCATCGACAGCCAGGTGATTATTTGATAATAAATGGTCATCAAAAAAAAGTAAGGCGACTTTTTATTGATTTAAAAATTCCTGCAGAAAAACGAAAAAATGCGATTATTGTTGAGCAATTCGGAAAGATTTGTTCAATTTTAGGAATTGAACTCAGTGATTTGAGTATAAAAACGAAAAATGATATAATGAACACTGTACTTTATATAGAAAAAATAGATAGGTAAAATCATGTTAGAACAAGACATCAAGAAAATTATGATTTCGCAAGATGAAATTACAGAAGCAGCTAAGAAGTTAGGTGCTCAATTGACAAAAGATTATGAAGGGAAAAATCCGATTTTAGTTGGAATTTTAAAAGGATCTATTCCTTTTATGGCAGAATTAGTCAAATATATCGACACTCACCTTGAAATGGATTTTATGATGGTTTCTAGTTATCATGGTGGAACTGTAAGTAGTGGTGTCATTAATATCAAACAAGATGTCACTCAAGATGTTAAAGGTAGACACATTGTCTTTGTAGAAGATATTATTGATACTGGACAAACATTAAAAAGTTTGAGAGATATGTTTACTGCTAGAGAAGCAGCGTCTGTTAAGATTGTTACTATGCTGGATAAACCAGAAGGACGTACTGTAGAAATTGAAGCAGATTATACATGTTTTACAATTCCAAATGAATTCGTTGTAGGCTATGGTTTAGACTATAATGAAAATTATCGTAACCTTCCTTATGTAGGTGTATTGAAAGAGGAAGTTTACTCAAAATAGAAGGGTAAGTTGTTGAATGCAAAAACAAAATAATGGTTTTATAAAAAATCCATTTCTTTATTTGTTGATGATTTTCTTGCTAGTAACGGGATTCCAGTACTTTTTCGCTGGGAGAGTTGCCGGGCACAGTCAACAAATTAAATACTCAGAATTGGTGCAGGAAATCACTAATGACAATGTAAAAGAAATAACCTATCAACCAAGTGGTAGTATTATTGAAGTGTCTGGTGTCTATAAAACTGCTAAAACAGAAAAACCGGAAACAGGTATTCAGTTTTTCACACCTTCTGCAACAAAAGTAGAAAAATTTACAAGTATTATTCTTCCATCGGATACTACTGTAGCAGATTTGCAAAAACTAGCTGGTGAACACCAAACACAAGTTGAAGTCAAGCACGAAAGCTCAAGTGGTATGTGGATTAACATCCTAGTTTCGGTAGTGCCATTTGCTATTTTATTCTTCTTCCTATTTTCTATGATGGGAAATATGGGAGGAAACAGCGGACGCAATCCGATGAGTTTTGGACGCAGTAAAGCTAAGGCTGCTAATAAGGAAGATATCAAAGTACGCTTTTCAGATGTAGCAGGAGCTGAAGAAGAAAAACAAGAACTTGTTGAAGTTGTTGAATTCTTGAAAGATCCAAAACGCTTTACAAAATTAGGTGCTCGTATCCCAGCTGGTGTTCTCTTAGAGGGACCTCCGGGAACTGGTAAAACATTACTTGCTAAAGCAGTAGCAGGAGAAGCTGGAGTACCGTTCTTTAGTATTTCAGGTTCTGACTTCGTAGAAATGTTCGTTGGTGTCGGTGCCAGCCGTGTACGTTCACTCTTTGAGGACGCTAAAAAAGCAGCGCCAGCTATTATCTTCATCGATGAAATTGATGCCGTTGGTCGCCAACGTGGTGTCGGTCTTGGTGGAGGTAATGATGAACGTGAACAAACCTTGAACCAACTCTTGATTGAAATGGATGGTTTTGAAGGAAATGAAGGGATAATTGTCATTGCGGCAACGAACCGTTCAGATGTTCTAGATCCAGCCCTTCTTCGTCCAGGTCGTTTTGACAGAAAAGTATTGGTTGGTCGTCCAGATGTTAAAGGACGCGAAGCAATTCTGAAAGTCCATGCTAGAAATAAACCTCTAGCAGAAGATGTGGATTTGAAGTTAGTAGCACAACAAACTCCAGGTTTTGTTGGTGCTGATTTAGAAAATGTATTGAACGAAGCGGCATTAGTTGCTGCCCGTCGTAACAAATCAGTCATTGATGCTTCTGATATTGATGAGGCAGAAGACCGCGTTATTGCAGGGCCTTCTAAGAAAGATAAAACTGTTTCTCAAAAAGAACGTGAAATGGTTGCTTATCACGAAGCCGGGCACACTATCGTAGGGTTAGTCTTATCAAATGCGCGTGTCGTTCATAAGGTAACAATTGTTCCACGTGGTCGTGCAGGTGGTTACATGATTGCTCTTCCAAAAGAAGATCAAATGTTGCTATCTAAAGAAGATATGAAAGAACAATTAGCTGGTTTGATGGGTGGACGTGTTGCTGAAGAAATCATCTTTAATGTCCAAACAACAGGTGCATCAAACGACTTTGAGCAAGCTACACAAATGGCGCGTGCAATGGTTACAGAGTATGGTATGAGTGAAAAACTCGGACCTGTTCAATACGAAGGTAATCATGCTATGTTTGGTGCTCAAACTCCACAAAAATCTATTTCAGAACGTACTGCATATGAAATTGATGAAGAAGTTCGAGCATTGTTGAATGAAGCACGTAATAAAGCAGCTGAAATTATTCAATCAAATCGTGAAACGCATAAATTAATTGCAGAAGCCTTATTGAAATATGAAACATTGGATAGTACACAAATCAAATCTCTTTACGAAACAGGGAAAATGCCTGAATCAGTAGAAGAGGAATCACGTGCCCTATCATATGATGAAGTCAAATCAAAAATGGCTGAAGAAAACTAAAATATTAGTAGACAAGATACAAGAGAGGATACTATTATATCCTCTCTTTCTTATTTATAAAAACTAATCTATGAAAACCAGTAAAAAAATTTCAGAAAAAACAAATCAAACTAGTTGACAAGAATCTAAAAGTAGGTATAATAGAAAGAGTTGAAAAAGCTCAAGGTCCGTTGGTCAAGGGGTTAAGACACCGCCTTTTCACGGCGGTAACACGGGTTCGAATCCCGTACGGACTATGGGTGTATCGCGGTTGATGGAAATAGGATTTAAAAAAAGTTAAAAAAACCTGTTGACAGAGAAAAGTGACTGTGATATACTAATATAGTTGTCGCAAGCGCGACAAAGACCTTTGAAAACTGAACAAGACGAACCAATGTGCAGGGCACTATAACTTAAGGTTATAGTACTGAACAAT
>NZ_JANCPN010000013.1:0-13956 GCF_024295385.1 Streptococcus sp. CF4-3
AACTTGAGATAAATTTTTCTTATTTTTTTGTTTTTTACAAAGAAAAAAGCCCACTGTTGTAGGCTTTTCGTAAGATATTTCTTAAAATTAAAGCATTTTGTTGTAGAATTCAACGATAAGTGCTTCGTTGATTTCTGGGTTGATCTCATCACGTTCTGGCAAACGAGTCAATGAACCTTCCAATTTTTCAGCATCGAATGATACGAATGCTGGACGTCCAAGAGTAGCTTCAACTGCTTCAAGGATTGCTGGAACTTTCAATGATTTTTCGCGAACTGAGATTACTTGACCTGGAGTTACGCGGTATGATGGGATATCAACACGTTTTCCGTCAACAAGGATGTGACCGTGGTTTACGAATTGACGAGCTTGACGACGAGTAGTCGCAAGACCAAGACGGTAAACTACGTTATCCAAACGACGTTCCAAAAGAAGCATGAAGTTGAAACCTAGGATTCCGCCCTTGATTTTTGTAGCTTGTACGAACAAGTTACGGAATTGTTTTTCGCCTACTCCGTAAGTGAAACGAAGTTTTTGTTTTTCAGCCAATTGCAAACCGTATTCTGACAATTTAGAACGGTTGTTTGGTCCGTGTTGTCCTGGTACGTAGTTACGACGTGCCAATTCTTTACCTGTACCTGTAAGTGAAAGGCCAAGGCGACGAGCTTGTTTCCAAGATGGTCCTGTATAACGTGACATGTGTATGTCCTCCTAATATAGATATAATTTCGGCGGAAATAGTCACTTAGAAAGCCCTGATTCGTGCAGATGCCCTTCGCCTAAACAGCCAAGGTTACTTGTTATAAGACACCTGTTGACGAGCTTCATGCTTTCCTGCTGCTATTTCACACAAAGGCTATTTTACCATGAAATACTACATTTGTAAAGAGAAAGTTTTTAGTTTTATTTCAAATTAAGATGAAATGTAAACGTACTTCCTATTCCATGCTGGCTTTCTGCTGTTATTTCACCACCTAGTTGATGAGCTAGTTCTCGCGCAATCGCAAGTCCTAATCCATGACCACCTGTCTTCATATTACGTGACGTTTCTACACGATACAGTCGGTTAAAAATTTTTTCCAAATCTTCAGGAAGAATACCTTGACCCTCGTCTTTCACACTTATTGTGAGCTCTTCTTCTGTTAATTGAGCAAGAACTTCAATCCTAGTTCCAGGTTCTGAATATTTAAATGCATTGTTTAACAAATTGACTAGAATACGAGAGAGTTTGTCATAATAACTCTTGATTTTCGCAGACTCAGGCTTTACTTGAATGTAGACATCTCGCTCCTCTTGCTCAATCTGAAGTTGAAATTCACTCATCGACTCAATCAACAGCTGATCTAAAAACACATCTTCGTCTTCTTCGTCAGCTATATCTTGAGGCTGAGCGTTAAGAGTTAAAACATTCAACTCCTCGACTAGCTTGTTTAAACGCTCGGTTTGGCGACCAATCGTGGTTAAGTAATGGATTCGTTCCTCTTCCTTGATTACTCCATCTAGAATTCCTTCCACAGTAACCTGAATGGAGGTAATGGGAGTTTTAATATCGTGAGAGAGCTGTGCAATCATCATTCTCTTTTCTTGCTCACTCTCATCAAGTGATTGAAAGGTATCTTGTAAATTGTGGGACATGTCATTAAAAGCCTGGCCTAACTCTTGAAATTCTATCGGCCCTTTGGTTTCAATTTCTGTGCTGAAATCTTTGCCAGCTATATTCTGAGCTTGTTTTTTCAAATGTTTCAGAGAAGAGAACACAGGCGACAAAAGAAAGATGCTCACTGCAGCGCCAATGAAACTTGCAATCAAGGTCATTCCAACCAGAAAGTAAATTTCACTTTTCTCAATCAACATTCGTTGGACTGCCCAGAAAACGACCAAAATCGTTAGTAAAGTCGAAACTAGATACCCCACTAAAATATAGCTTTTTAATTTCATTTTTTACCTCTCGGTCTTTCCATCTTATAGCCCAATCCCCAAACAGTTTTGATAGCAGGAGTGTTTAAATTCGTATACTTACTCAACTCTTGTCTCAAAGCATGGATATGAACATTGAGTGTATTGGTATCATCCACATAGTCCTCCTGCCATACCTTCTCGTAAAGTTCAGTCTTTGAAAAGACTCTCTCAGGATTGCTGGCTAATATCCATAGAAGTTCAAAAGATTTCACTGTCAATTCCAAAGGCTGTTCTCCAATGCGAACCTCATGAGTCACATGGTTGATCACTAAGTCACCAAACTCAATCTGCTCGGTCTCTCCGCCACGACTAAGACGGCGCAAGATATTATTCACTCTCAAAACCAATTCCCGTGGGCTAAACGGTTTAGCTATAAAATCATCCGCCCCCAAACTTAATCCATAAATCTTATCCTGTTCGCTTGTCTTAGCAGTTGTAAAGAGAAAGGGTTGATCAGGGGCAATATACTGAACTTCGCTGATGAAATCATAACCGTCCATATTAGGCATCATGATATCTGTGATAATGAGATCGATAGATTTTTTTCTAAAAAGTTCTAATCCTTCCTTACCGTCATGGGCAACTAAAACATCGTAACCTGCCTGTAAAAGATAGCGATTTTGAATATCTAGAATATCTATCTCATCATCAACCAACAAAATTGTCTTTTTCATCTGACACTCCTTTGACAAAAACAGTGTTATACTTGCTTTAGTATAACACTATTTTCCGTAATGTTTAAATGATTTGAACCTTAATCTTCTCTTTTGGTTTTCCAACCCAAAAATCCAACAAAACCTGCCAAGGCTAGGCCAAGGATTCCAAGTCCAGCTGTAGCCGTTTGAGCTTCACCAGTATTTGGTAGCATCGCTTTATCATCTTTTTTCATCATATTAGCCATTGGGCTAGAAGCTGTTTGATCTACTTTCATATCTGACATATGGTGATTTGTACCCATCATACCATCAGTCGTACCTGTAGAGCCTGTTTCAGAAGGCTTCGTATTCATCTGACCTTGTTGAGATGGTATTGTCGCCATTTCTTTTCCACGAAGCTGAATCGTTACTTGACGAGTAGCAATCAGATTGGTCAAATCAGGTTTGCCATCTTTAGAGCCATAGACTTTAATAGTAGCTGAATATGTATGGGTTCCGTTAGCTCGAAGTTGCTCCAGCAAGGCCTGACCATCTTTGCCAACCGTATTGCCATTCAAATCCACTTCGTAGAAATATTGGCCTTTAGCCAAGCCTTCAAGTGGCAATAAAGCAGGATTTTTATCCATTCCATTGTCTGACCAAGGGGCTTTGTCTGAGGTTTTTAACAAGAGGCGAGTCAACATACCATCTCCACCAAAAGCTTCGTATGGTATAACTTGGTTGACACCGGCCAAGAAAGGTCCAGGAACCTTAGCCTTATCAAGGTAGCTAGCTGGAACATCAATCATGTCTTTGACATTGTTAACAACAGACTCTTTAACCTGATTTGGTGTGGTCAAGCCATTCAAATTAACAGTCAAATCTTTAGTCGCTACTAGGTTAGTCAAATCGGCCTTGCCATCTTTCACACCGTACACTTTAATAGTAGCTTTATAACTTTGAGTTCCATTTTGTTTCAAGAAGTCAAGAAGCTCTTTATCTGATTTACCTTGGGTTCCAGCCAAGTCTACTTCGTAGAAGTAAAGGCCTTTGCCCAATTTCTCTACTGGTGGGAGAGCAGGATTTTTAGCCGTTCCGTTGTCTGACCATGGAGCTTTATCGGACGCTTTCAAGATAAGGCGAGTCAACATACCATCACCAGCAAAGAACTCATATGGAATGACTTGATTGACGCCGGCTGTAAATGGACCTGGGAAATTAGCTTTGTCAAGGTAGCTAGCTGGGACATCTACTGTGTCTTTAGTATTGTCAGCCACACCTTTTTGCACTTCAGCTGGAGTGGTCAAGCCATTCAAATTAACATCCAAATCCTTAGTCGCCACAAGATTTGTTAAGTCAGCTTTGCCGTCTTTCGCACCGTACACTTTAATAGTAGCTTTATAACTTTGCGTTCCATTTTGTTTCAAGAGGTCAAGTAGCTCTTTGTCAGATTTACCTTGAGTACCTGCCAAGTCTACTTCATAGAAGTAAAGGCCTTTGCTCAATTTCTCTACCGGTGAGAGAGCGGGATTTTTAGCTGAACCATTGTCTGACCACGGAGCCTTATCGGACGCTTTCAAGATAAGGCGAGTCAACATCCCATCACCAGCGAAGAATTCATATGGAATAACTTGGTTGACACCAGCTGTAAATGGACCTGGAAAATTAGCTTTGTCAAGGTAGCTAGCTGGGACATCTACTGTGTCTTTGGTGTTATCAGCCACACCTTTTTGCACTTCAGCTGGAGCAGTCGCTGGTTGCGCTTCACTGGCTTCGCGGTCTTGTCCAGAAACTGTAGACGTGGGACCTTCCACAGGTTTAACTGCATCTTCTGTTTGTTTCTTAGAGTCAGGTTGTGCTTGCACTTCTTCTTTTGGTGCTACTACTGGCTCTTTAGCAGTTTCGTCCGCTTTTTCTGAAGAGCTTGTGGTGTCCACACTTGCTTGAGGTGTTGGAATAGACTGTTCTGAAGGAAGAGCTACATAGACTGCTTTTTTGAGAACCTCTACTGGTAAGTCGCCCTTTTCACTCACCGAGGCGTCGTTTGGCACGACTTGAGCAGGAGTCGGATTGACGACATCAGCACGTGCAGAACTTGGTTGACCGACTAGGACAAAGAAGCCACTAGCCACAACAACTGAGGCAACACCTACACTGAGGCGGCGAATAGACCAACGAGTATATCTCTGATTTGGATTGAATTTCATAGGATTCTCCTTAGAATTTTCTTTTTTTGATGACTCTAGTATAATCTCCTAAAATTAAAAAGGATTAAGAAAAAGTTAAAATTTTTCTTAAATCCTTCTTATAAAATACTTATATTGACTCAATAGTCACTAGAAAAAGAATGGTCATTTCTCTTTTAATCATTGAGGTGTGCTAGATTATCCAAATATTGGTTATTGATTACTGCCATCATATAGCCATCAGCTTTCAATTGATCATTCGGCCCAAATTGAACATCCAAAGGAGCATTTTCATAGTCACGAAAACCAAGAATATTGAGATTGTATTGTCCTCGAAGATCAAGTTCACTTAGACTCTTACCTGCCCACGACCGTGGAATTTTCATTTCGACTATCGAGACATTTTTGTCCAACTGAAAGACATCTACGCTATTATTAAACAGAATAGTCTGCGCCAACGAACGACCCATCTCATATTCTGGTGAAATAACTGAATCTGCGCCAATTTTTTCAAGGACTTTTTTTGCTGTATGGCTTTTAACCTTAGCAATAACAGTTGGTACTCCTAGACTCTTGCAATGCATGACTGCAAGCACACTAGATTCTAAATTTTCCCCAGTTGCCACCACAACTGTATCGCAGGTATCAATTCCTGCTGAGAGCAAGAGCTCTTCATCTGTTATATCTCCAACAACTCCACGTACCAAGACTGGTTCGAACTGATTGATTCGTTCCTCATGGTCGTCAATGGCGATAATATTTATATCATGCTGAGCGAGAGCGGTAAGTACACTACTCCCAAAAATACCCAAACCTAAAATTCCAATTGTCCGATCTGACATAGTTTATCCTTTCTTATCCTATCGTAATATCTGCTTTCATATAGTGGATCATATCTTTCTTATCTGGTTGATACTCAGCCAAACTAACTAATAGTGTCAGTGGCCCAATTCGTCCGATAAACATCAATAGCATGACAATGCTAAGAGCTAATTTGCCTAACTCTGGTGTCAAATTTGCAGTTACTCCGACCGTAGCAAGGGCAGAAATCGTTTCGAACATGATGTAGATAAAGCGCGGATTCCCCTCAGCTGTTATTCCTACTAAGATTAAACCTGATAAAAAAGTTATCAAGAAGATAATAAAGACACTGAATGATTTTTGGACTGTCCGAGGTAAAATTGTTCTCCGAGCTACATTGGCATGGGGTAATCCTAAAAGTTCACTGCGTGCAAAGACCAATAATACAAAGAAGGTTGTGATTTTAAGCCCCCCGGCTGTTCCACCAGGCGCCCCACCGAGAAACATTTGTAAGATATAAATCAGCAAAGTAACAGGCCGAGCCTGGGTGTAATCAATAGAAGCAAAACCTGCCGTTCTCATGCTAACTGTTTGGAAAAAACTGACTAGCAATTTATCAGGGATGCTGAGATTGCCAATCGTTCCCGGATTGTTCCACTCTATCAAGAGGGTTGAAACTGTTCCAGTAAATAAAATTCCAGCTGTCAAGAAGAGAACCAACTTGGTATGGAAGCGAAGCCGCCGTTTTTTCTTGCTCAACTGCGTGGCCAGGTCAAACCAAACCATGAACCCTAGACCACCTGTGATGATCAAAGCAGCAAGCACTAGATTAATCAAAGGATCAGTTTGAAAAGCTACTAAACTTGTGCTTCCAAAATTATCAAATCCAGCATTACAGAAAGCTGAAATAGCTACGAAGATAGAGGTAAAAATCCCCCGGCCCCAACCAAATTCTGGAACAAAACGAAAACTTAACAGGAAGGCTCCGAGTCCTTCAACGATAAAAGTCGTCAAGAAAATCGAACGTATGAAAACCATTAAAGACTGAGTTTCTCCATAACTAAAGCTCTCCAAAATTGTTTCACGGCTACGAAGACTTAGCTTTTGCTTACTTTGAATATAAAAGATCCCTATAAAGGTCATGAGACCCAAACCACCAATCTGGATCAAAAACATACAGATTAACTGACCCCAGATGTTATATGTGGTAGCTACTGGTTGAGTAAAGAGTCCTGTCACACAGACCATGGATACTGCTGTAAAGAGATGGTCGAAATAGGTCGCTTGAGAGCTTGTTGCTTGCACAAATGGCAGACTCAAAAGAAGAGAGCCTGCGAAAATAACCAAAGCAAAACTCAAAAAAATTCGACGAGCAGGTGATAAACGCCCCAAGGTCGTGTTTATTTTTTCCGAAAATGATTTGAATAACATAGCTACATTGTACCATAAAATAGTTAAAGCAGTCACATATGACTAACGATTTCAAGACAGACTTCTAAGGCCTTGCCAAAAGCTTCTGCCCCCCAGTCACGACTGTCGTAGTTATCTAGATCTGCCAAGGAATCTGCGGTAAAGAGCAGCTCTCCCCAGACAACCCCACGTAGTTGGGCTACTGCCGCAAGAGCTGCACACTCCATCTCCACAACTGCACAGCCTTCTTCCTTACGATAGGCCACTTTTTCAGCTGTTTCTCGGTAAAAACCGTCTGTCGACCAGGTCATAACCTCCTCGTAAGGAATGCCTCTTTGTTCCAAGACTTGCTCAATGGCAGAGATAGCCTCAGTCTGCATCTCCATATAACGAGAAGGCGCTGCATAGTGGTAGCTGGCACCCTCATCTCGCAGAGCGCGAACAGGGACGAGAAAGGCATTTTCCTCAATATCGGCTAGGACTCCACAAGTACCAGTAGAGATGATTTTCTCCACACCGTAGCCAATCAACCAATCCATAAACTGGGCCGCTGGAGCAGAACCGACAGGAGCTTGGGCTAGACAAACTTTTTCGCCTTTGTAGTCCATGACATAGACTGGATAAGTCTTGGTGGCAGAAACGAACTCACCAACACAATCCGCCCCTACTTCCTGAGCATAGTGGTCAATCTCCTCCTCCAAAAATGCATAGATGCACTTCTTTGGCAATTGTAAATCTAATCCTTCGTGATTGGGCATGATGACTGCCTGAGGATTATCGTCAAACTCTAAAATAGGAATAGCATGTTTTTGAATCATAGAATACCTCCTCTAAATTTTTACTATTATAACAAAAGCCAAACGAAAGTCAAGACGGGAGGCTAAGTCAAATCAGAAAAACCTACCTTAAGTAGTAAACAACCATTAAATGCTTTTTCCTCTACTAACAAAATTGCTAAAACTTAGGAATTAGTTTATAATAGATTGAATTTGAAAAAGGGAGGTTCTTATGAAATTCTATTCATACGACTATGTTCTAAGCCAAATCAGTCAACAGGATTGGGTCATGATTATTGTGTCGACGCTCTTAGTGATTGTGACTGGATTCTTTGCATTTAAGGCTTTCAAAGATAAAAGAGGGAGTAAGTTCCGTGAATTATCGCTCATTTCTATTTTGACGTTAATTGCTTTTGTATTGATTAGCATTACGAATCTTCAAAACAACCAATCCAATGATAATCAATTTCGTAGTTCCTTGCACTTCATCGAAATTGTATCAAAAGAGTTAGGTGTTGATAAGAAAAATGTTTATGTCAACACATCAGCAGTGACTGATGGGGCGATTATTAAGGTTGGCAACAATTTTTATCGTGCCATTAGCGGGACTGACCAAGATAGCTATTTATTAGAAAAAATGGAACTCTATAAATCAGATGTTGAACTCGTGGAGGTTGAAAAATGATAAGCTTTTTTGCTACGATTGTAATTAAATTAGCCTTGGGGCTACTTTCTCTTGTTTTTGTTATTAACGTAACAGGTAAAGGAAATTTAGCACCAAGTTCTGCAGTAGATCAAATCCAGAACTTTGTTCTCGGGGGTATTATCGGTGGGGTTATCTACAATAGTTCTATCACCATCATCCAATACATTGTTATCCTCATTATTTGGACTATTCTCATTTTACTCCTCAAATGGTTGAATACCAATGTTTCCTTCATTAAACATCTGATTGACGGAAAACCTACGATTATCATTAAAAATGGAACATTAGATCCAGAAGCCTGTCGCTCAAAAGGTCTAGCTGCTGCTGATGTTGCTCTTAAATTGCGCGCTCAAGGAATCTTTCAATTAAAGGATGTCAAGAGAGCTGTGATTGAGCAAAACGGACAACTAATTGTCGTAAGAATGGGTGACGAAAATCCTAAGTACCCAGTCATCACAGACGGTGTTGTCCAAGTTGAAATCCTAGAAACCATTGGCAAAACTGAAGAGTGGTTAATGGATGAGTTAAAACAAGAAGGTTTTGAAGAAGTCTCTAATATCTTTATTGCTGAATATGATAAAGGTCAATTGAATGTTGTAACCTATTAAAAAAATAAACTGATGCTTTTCGTATCAGTTTTTTGCTTTTTAGCATAAAAGGGTATATACTTAAATTAGTATCTGATGTAATTTAGATAATACAAAAATTAACGGAGGTATCCCCCATGTCAATCGAAGAAAAATTCAACCAAGCTAAAGGTTCTGTTAAAGAAGGTTTTGGTAAACTAACTGGCGATACAAAAACTCAAGCAGAAGGAGCTGCAGAAAAGGTAGCTTCAAAAGCTAAAGAAGTTGCTGAAGATGCAAAAGAAGCTGTCGAAGGTGCAGTATCTGGCGTAAAAAACATCTTTAAAAAAGACGGAGAATAATTCTTTTTCGTCCTAATAACATAAGAAAATCTCCCTTCTCTTTCGAGAAAGGAGATTTTTTTATGGTCGTCCACCAGGACCTCCATTTCCTTGAGGGCCACCTCCACCAGGCATCGAATTGACAATCTCAGTTTGTTTTTCACCATTGAGATAGATGTCTCCACCTGTGTAGGTCGCTGTTCCATCAAAGTCAAAACCAGTTTGACCAGTCATTTTGATGGTTCCGCCATTGACTGTGATATTACCGTTTGAGTCAATTGGATCTGTATCCCCTTGACCAACTTCAACCGTCAAGTTCCCACCATTCATAGTAAAGAAGATTTCACTTTGTTGGGCATTTTTGTTGGCCGCATTGACACCATCATCTGTTGAATAGATGGTGATGTCTCCACCGTTGATAGTGATTGACTTACCTTCAAGCCCTTCTGTAGAATTCTTAACGGTATAGGTACCACTATCAATAACCAAATCACCTGATGCGTGGATACCATCGTCCCCTGCAGTAACAGTGATGGTATTATCAGAGAGATACATGGTTCCTACAGATGTGTCCTCATCATTGTCGACCTTAACTCCGTCTTCCTTGGCATCGATAGTCATGGTTGTGCCAGTAATATTGAGTTCATCATTGACATTAAAAGCGTCTCCGACTGCTGTTATATTGTAGGTTCCACCTGTGATGTGAAGTGTATCGTTGGCCTTAATACCATTGTTTTTCTTACCATCTACATTGAGAGTTCCTTTACCGTTGATGGTCAAGTCCACTTTAGAGAAGAGGGCCGCGTCAGCTTTTTCATCACTATTAGAAGCAGAATCTGACAGGCTATTGGTTGTACCATCTGCTAGAGTTAGGTAAACATGACCAGCCGATGTTGCAGAAATAGGTGCATTGGCATTGGTCATGGTAGCGCCGTTTAGTACGATATGTACATCATCAGAATTTCCAGCTTCGATCTTAATTTGAACTCCATCAGATTGACCAGAGATCACATAGATACCTGACTTAGAGATTGTAACGGTAGATCCTGATACGGCAACTCCGTCACCTGATACCTTCGCCGTTGATCCTGACAAAGTTACAGTTGCTGCTGTCTTTTCATCATAGGAAGTATTATAGTCCTTGTCTGTGAAATAGTTAGTTTTCTTAGCATCTGTAGTTGATGTCGTTTTCGTTGTCGCAGTATTGCTAGCTGTTGTATTTGAAGTTGACTGGGTACAAGCTGTCACTAGTGCTAGAGTTGCTATACTCGTTAATAAGAATGTCCATTTTTTTGCTTTCATGCTCGTTTCCTCGACTTTCATTTTACATGCTCTTAGTCTACGTGACTTTCCTAAAATAAGCCTAAACTTTTTCTGAAAGTTTTCTTAACCCCATCCGAACTTCATTAACAATCATTGCTTATGGTACAAAAAAGAACAGCATTTCGCTGTTCTTTTAATTTTCTTTGACTGGAATTTCTTTGATAACTCGTGCTGGGTTGCCTGCCAGAACTACATTATCCCCAAAAGATTTAGTAATGACAGCTCCTGCTCCTGCAACAACGTTATCACCTAGTGTAACACCTGGAAGGACTATAACTCCACCACCTGCCCAGAAGTTCTTGCCAATTGTAATTGGTTTCCCAAATTCTAAACCTGAATTCCGTTCATCTGGATTCAGTGGATGAAGGGGTGTTAAAAATTGGCAGTTAGGACCAATCATAGCATTGTCGCCAATGGTAATAGGACAAACATCCAACATGGTCAAATTCCAATTGGAATAAAAATTTTCTCCCAAGTGGATATTAACTCCATAATCCACCATCAAACGAGTATTGATATAGAGATTTTCACCAGTAGAACCAAACCATCCTTTGATGATTCCCATCCCTTTCACTGGGTCCACTTCCTCATTAAAAGTTGCCTGTTTTTGACGTGCTGTTTGTGCCAGAGCACGAAGTTCTGGATCAAAGGGATGGTAGGGTTCCCCTGCAATCATTTTTTGGTATTCTGTTTTCATGTGATTACTTTCTTGTCTATTTTAGATGATTGTAGCATAGTTCCAACCTTAAAACAAGTTAGAATCAAACTTTACGTTTATAAAGATAAAAAAACTAGTACATCATTAAATGTACTAGTTTTTAAGTAGAAAGTTAACTATTTCCCTTCTTTAAAAGTCAGATTAGTCTTCTTTCTTTTTACGCGCGATAAGTCCAAATCCACTCAAGACACCTACTAAACCAAGAGCAGCAAGGCTAGCATGATCTTCAGTACCAGTATTTGGCAATTGAGGAGCATCTTCCTTAGTTTCTACTGTATGAGCTACTGGAGCTGGTGTAGTTGGTTTAACTGGCACTGATGCTGGTTTTGGAGTTGGTGCTGGAGTTGGCGCTGGCGCTGGAGTTGGCGCTGGTGCTGGCGTTGGCGCTGGCGCTGGTGATGGCGTTGGCGCTGGTGCTGGCGCTGGCGCTGGAGTTGGTGATGGCGTTGGCGTTGGTGTCACTTTCTTCTTGTAAATGTGTTGGACATTACCATCTTTATCGACAACTGTCTTCACAAACTCGTAACCTGGAATATCTTTCTTAGGTTGTTCTCCATCCTCGGTTGGATATCCTGGAATTGGGTTTCCGTTTTCGTCAACATGAGTTGTTGTGATCTTTTCGTAGACATGTTCTGTATCGCCGTTTGGCAATTTCTTAGTCTCTACGAAGCGGTATCCTGGAATATCTTTCTTAGGTTGTTCTCCATCCTCGGTTGGATATCCTGGAATTTCATTTCCGTCTTTATCCTTGTGACTAGTCTTCACTTTTTCGTAGACATGTTCTGTGTCACCGTTTGGAAGTTTCTTAGTCTCTACGAAGCGGTAACCTGGGATATCTTTCTTAGGTTGTTCACCGTCTTCTGTTGGGTTACCTGGAATTGGTTTACCATCTTTGTCTACAAACGTAGTAACTGGGGTTACAGTTGGGGTGTATGTTGCAGAAGCTTTTGTTCCGTTCATATCTTCACGCACAACTGTCACTGATGGAGCAGTTCCAGTAAATTCTGGTTCTGGTTTAAAGGTTACTGTTCCATCTGGAGCTACTGTGTATGTACCGACTCCTTCAACAGTCTTAGTTGTTGAACCATCTTCAAATGTAGCTGGAACATCATCATTCATAGGCACACGGCTATCGCCTTCCTTGAATGTTGGTTTGCCAGATTGTTCTTTACCTTTTGGTCCAATAGATGTAACAGGTTCCGCTGTTGGTGTTACTGGAGTTACAGTTGGTGTGTACTTAGCTGTAACTGGTGTACCATTCTTGTCTACACGTTTAACAGTCACGCCTGTTCCTGTTCCTGTGAATGATTTTTCTGGTACAAATGTAACTGTTCCGTCTGGGGCTACTGTGTAAGTTCCCTCACCTGGAATTACCTTAGTTGTTGAACCATCTTCGAAGGTTGCTGGCGTATCATCATCCATTGGTACACTTGGGTTACCTTCTGTAAAGTTAGGTTTACCTGTTTGTGTTTGACCTTGAATATCTGTTGATGTTGCTGGTTCCGCTGTTGGTGTTACTGGAGTTACAGTTGGTGTGTACTTAGCTGTAACTGGTGTACCATTCTTGTCTACACGTTTAACAGTCACGCCTGTTCCTGTTCCTGTGAATGATTTTTCTGGTACAAATGTAACTGTTCCGTCTGGAGCTACTGTGTATGTTCCTTCGCCTGGAATTACCTTAGTTGTTGAACCATCTTCGAAGGTTGCAGGTGTATCATCATCCATCGGTACATCTGGGTTACCTGGTGTGAATGTTGGTTTACCTGTTTGTGTTTGACCTTGAATATCAGTAGATGTTGTAGGATCAGCTGTTGGAACAACTGGAGTAATCTTAGGTGTGTATGTTGTTTCAGCTGGAGTGCCGTTGGCATCCTTAGCTTGAACTTTAACTGGAACTACTTCACCTGAGTATGACTTATCAGTTGGTGTAAAGGTTACAACACCTGTTTCTTTATCAACTGTGAAAGTACCAATAACTTCACCACTTGGAGATTTAGCATCTACAGAAGCAGCAGGTTGACCATTTTCGTCAAGAAGAGTAATGGTATCTTTGTCGATTGGTGCAACTGGATCACCTTCTGTGAAGGTTACAGTACCAGTTTGAACCACACCTTGAGGTGCTTCTGATTCAGCCGGAGTTGCTGTTGGTGTTACTGGAGTTACAGTTGGGGTGTACTTAGCCGTTACTGGCGTACCGTTCTTGTCAACACGTTTAACAGTCACACCTGTTCCTTTACCTGTGAATGATTTTTCTGGAACAAATGTTACTGTTCCATCTGGTGCTACTTTGTATGTACCTTCACCTGGAATTGTCTTAGTTGTTGATCCATCTTCAAATGTTGCTGGAACATCATCATCCATTGGTACGCTTGGGTTACCTTCTGTAAAGTTAGGTTTACCTGTTTGTTCTTGACCTTGTTTGTCAGTTGATGTTGCATCTTCAGCAGTTGGTTTAACAGGAGTTACTGTTGGGGTGTATGTCGCTGATGCTTTTGTTCCGTTCTTATCTTCGCGGACAACTGTCACAGACGGTGC
>NZ_JANCPN010000014.1:0-7108 GCF_024295385.1 Streptococcus sp. CF4-3
TAATAAAAAAAATTATTTTTTATTTTCACTTGGAGCTCAATTATTTTGATAAAGATTACCTCTATTCATTTTTTAAAAAGGTCATCTTTGCTTTCTTTGCTTTACAAATCCTATTATTCATTTCAGATATAGTAAGTAATTATGTGCATTTTAATAGTTTTGGTAGTATTTTAGCAACAATTGTCTTTATTTGTTTATTACTAATCTTCTTTGCAATGAATGCCAAGAAGGTCCAAGTTGAAAGAGAAATTGCTCTAAATCAGAAAAAATTTGAACAAGAACATTTACAGACTTACACAGATGAAATTGTGGCTTTGTATAATGAAATCCGTGGTTTTCGTCATGATTATGCAGGGATGCTTGTCAGTATGCAAATGGCAATTGACAGTAAAGATTTACAGGAAATTGACAGAATTTACAATCAAGTTCTAGTCAAAGCTAATCAAAAATTACGTTCAGATAAGTATACATATTTTGATTTAAACAATATAGAAGATTCAGCTTTACGAAGTTTAATTGCTCAATCTATTGTATATGCAAGAAATAAGGACGTAGAGTTTACACTAGAAGTAAAGGATATTATCACAAGGTTGTCAATTGATTTACTTGATTTTGTGCGTATTATGAGCGTTTTATTGAACAATGCTGTCGAAGGTGCTGCAGAAAGTTACTTGAAACAAATGGAGGTTGCAGTGATTAAGATGGATTTAGAAACAGTTATCGTGATTCAAAATTCGTGTAAATATACTATGACGCCTTCAGAAGACTTGTTTGAACTAGGTTTTTCTACTAAAGGTAGAAATAGAGGAATTGGTCTTAATAATGTCAAAGATATTTTGGATAAGTATGAAAATATCATTTTAGAGACAGAGATGGAAGATAGTAAGTTTAGACAGATTATTAGATTTAAGAGAGAGTTTGAATGAAAGTATTAATTTTAGAAGATGTTATTCAACATCAAGTCAGATTAGAAAGAACCTTGGATGAAATTTCAAAGGAATTAAATATTCCTATTTCTTATAAAACAACAGGTAAAGAACGAGAATTTAAGGAATATATCGAAAATGATGAAGTAAACCAGCTTTATTTTCTAGATATTGATATTCATGGTGTTGAGAAAAAAGGATTTGAGGTAGCACAGTTTATTCGTCGCCACAATCCCTATGCAATTATCGTATTTATTACTAGTAGATCAGAATTTGCTACCTTAACTTACAAATATCAAGTATCAGCCTTGGATTTTGTTGATAAAGATATCAATGATGAATTATTTAAAAAACGTATCGAACAGAGTATCTTATATACCAAAAGTATGCTGCTTGAAAATAAAGATGTTGTGGATTATTTTGACTATAATTACAAGGGAAATGATTTAAAAATTCCCTACCATGATATTTTATATATTGAAACAACAGGAGTATCTCATAAATTAAGGATTATTGGTAAGAATTTTGCCAAAGAATTTTATGGTACTATGGCGGATATTCAAGAAAAAGATAAAGATACTCAAAGATTTTATTCTGCTCATAAATCATTTCTTGTCAATGTAGGAAATATTAGGGAAATTGATCGAAAAAATTTAGAAGTGGTTTTTTATGAGGATCATCGTTGTCCAATTACCCGTCTAAAGGTACGGAAATTAAGAGATATTCTGGAGAAAAAATCTAAAAAGTGATTGACAATTAGTAAGAAATTGATATAATGGTTATATCTGCTACAGATAGATGGTCCGTTGGTCAAGGGGTTAAGACACCGCCTTTTCACGGCGGTAACACGGGTTCGAATCCCGTACGGACTATATTATCCGCCATAGCTCAGTTGGTAGTAGCGCATGACTGTTAATCATGATGTCGTAGGTTCGAGTCCTACTGGCGGAGTTAAACAAAAAGAACACCATTGGTGTTCTTTTTTTGTCTCTAATTTGCATCTCCCAACATTTTCATAAGAAAGTTTGTCATTTCTTGTGGACTTTCTTTTTTTCCATGAGCAATCCAGGTTTGGCATACACCAAATAGTGCGTTTGTTAGATAAATACTGCTATACTCTAACTCAATATTGTTTAAATTTAATTGCATAAAGCGTTTTTGGAGGTCAGTGCTAAGCATAATGTGAAGTTTATTTCTCAGGAAGTTTTGTATCTCTTTTGTACCATTTTCAGATAGAAGAGCAGCTAGTAAAGGTTCAGACTCTAAGTATTCAAACACTTCTAGAATAGCATCTCTTTTATGATTTGCGTGTTTTTGGAAAATATACTCAAAGGTATGAAAAAGCTTACTTTGGTAATGTTCAATCATATCATACTTATCTTTGTAATGAGTATAAAAACTAGAACGACTAATTCCGGCTTTTTCTGCCAGCTTAATAGTGCTAATTTGATCAAATGGTTGTTCCGTTAATAATTGAACCATGGCGTTCTCAATAGTACGTTTGGTTTTTAAGCGTTTGTTGCTCTCTTTCATAGTTCCTCCTTGTGAACAAAAATAGACTTAGTGTCTAAAAATGATAATTTTGACTTGTAAATAAGAATTTTTAATGTATAATCTATTATATCAAAATTTTAGACAATATGTGTAAAAAAGGAGACAATATGTTTAAAGAATGGAAAGCAATTTTTAAAAAACCAACCTTTATCATTGTAATGATAGGGATTTCTCTTATTCCTGCTTTATACAACATCATATTTTTATCATCTATGTGGGATCCATATGGCCAATTATCTGAGTTGCCTGTAGCGGTCGTTAATAATGATAAAGAAGCATCTTATAATGGAAACACAATGACTATTGGAAAAGACATGGTGTCCAATTTAGAGCAAAATAAATCATTAGATTTTCATTTTGTCAGTGAAGAAGAAGGTAAGAAGGGTCTAGAAGACGGTGATTACTATATGGTAGTAACTTTACCAAGTGACTTATCTGAAAAGGCTGCTTCTATTCTATCAGATCACCCAGAACAAATGAATATTAACTATCAAACTTCTAGCGGGCATAGTTTCATTGCAAGTAAGATGAGTGATTCTGCCATGACACAGTTAAAACAAAATGTTTCTGCTAATGTAACCGAAACCTATACGAAAGCTTTATTTCAAAAGATGGGAGATTTAAAATCTGGTTTAACGAAGGCAGCTGATGGAAGTGAACAATTGGCCAATGGGGCTAGTCAGTTAGCTGTAGGAAGTCAGACATTGTCTTCTAATCTTGACACTTTAGCTAGTTCAAGTTTAACCTTTTCTGATGGCACAAATCAATTTACAAAAGGGTTGACAACGTATGTAACAGGAGTAAAGCAACTGAATAGTGGCTTAGGTACATTTAATGATGGTTTACAGAACTATACAAGTGCAGTTTCACAGGTTGACACTGGACTCAATCAATTATCTTCCAAGACTCCAGAATTAGTAGCAGGTGTCAATCAGCTAAATACTGGAATGAAGTCATATGCAGGAGGAGTTTCGCAACTGAATACAGGTCTCAATCAATTTTCAGTTGGTGTCAATGCTTACACAAGCGGTGTTGACAAGCTATCTATTGGGGCAAATCAATTATCTAGTCAATCAGACACATTGAGAGACGGTATTACCCAATTAAATAAAGGAATTAAAGAAATTTCGACTCAATTGAATATTTCATCTCAACAAAAAGAGGAAATCACTCAATTAGCAACTAGTTTAGATGAATTGAATAAAGCACTTCAAGCTGTAACTATTTCAGATAATACTGAACTTAAAAGTACAATATCTAATGATTTAGCGAATATATCTACTCTTGCTCAAACTATTGTGACTAATAGTCAAACAGAGCAAGAGAAAACTCTTACCAATCTTCAAGCAACAGCAACTTATCAATCTCTTACTGATACTCAGAAACAAGAACTGACTGCAGCTGTTTCAAATAATTCTAACTCTACGATAGAGTCAGCAAAAGCAATTTTAACGACGGTAGGAGATCTAAAAGAAAATTTGGGAAGTGTAAACCAACCAGTCTCTAATCTTTCTACTTTACAGACTAAAGCAAATCAAGTATTAACTGTGGCGTCTAGTTCCTTGACATCTATGTCAAGTGGATTTACACAGTTGCAAAATGCTTTAGATAATCAGTTAGTTCCTGGAAGTCAATCGATTGAAAATGGAGTTAATGATTATACTAAAGGGTTGGATACTATTTCTTTAGGTGTAAACCAACTAAGTGAAAAGAATAAAACTTTAACAACAAGTTTGGATCAATTGGTTTCTGGATCAAGTAAGTTGACAGAAAACTCTTCAACCTTGACAACTGGTTTGGATTCGCTAGCTGGGAAAACTCCAGAACTAGTAACAGGTATCGAAAAACTCTCATCTGGTTCTAGCCAATTAAATAGTAAGAGTTCAGACTTAATTGCAGGACTTGATAAAATACAGCTAGGTTCTAGTCAATTAACAGACAAATCAAATCAATTGCTTTCAGCTAGCTCTCAGTTAGGAAGTGGAGCAGTGAAAATTGCTGATGGCGCTGGAAAACTAGCAGATGGTGGAACAACTTTAACTGCTGGTATTGAAAGTTTACAAGTAGGAGCTACTGGACTAGAACATGGATTGAACGCTGCTAGCAATCAACTAAAAATAGCATCAACAGAGTCTAGTAATGCAGAAGTATTATCTGAGCCCTTGAGTCTTTCAAAAACAGACAATGATCAGGTTCCTGTAAATGGGATTGCTATGGCTCCTTATATGATATCTGTGGCCCTCTTTGTTGCTGCGTTATCAACAAATATGATTTTTGCTAAGTTACCTTCAGGTCGTCATCCTGAAAGTCGTTGGGCTTGGGTTAAATCTCGTTTCGAAATAAATGGAGTTATAGCTGTTTTAGCAGCTGTCTTAGTCTATGGAGGAGTTCATCTTATCGGTCTAACGGCAAATCATGAAATGAGAACCTTGTTCTTAATCATCATCGCAAGTTTGACCTTTATGTCTATGGTAACCGCGTTAACGACATGGAATAGTCGCTTAGGTGCTTTCTTCTCTCTTATTTTACTATTATTACAATTAGCATCAAGTGCAGGAACTTATCCACTTGCTTTGACTAATGATTTCTTTAAGGCTGTCAATCCTTGGTTACCAATGAGTTATTCAGTTTCAGGATTGAGACAAACAATTTCTATGACAGGGAATGTTCATTATCAGGTAATTTTCCTTCTCGTAACTTTAATTCTATTCATAGGATTAGGTATGCTTGCTTATCAACCTAAAAAAATGGATGAAGATTAAAAAAGTTTCACGTGAAACAATGAATGATTTACAAGTAATTAATAAAAAAACTCAGTTGGTTAATTCAACTGAGTTTTTTAAGTTCTACCTAATCTTTCCAAAGTTCTTTGACTTTTGCTTGAACTTCAGCATTTTCTAAGAATTCATCATATGTTTCATCAATACGATCGATGACGCCGTTTTTAGATAGGACAATAATGTGGTTAGTCAAAGTTTGAATAAACTCATGGTCGTGACTGGCAAAGATGATGGACTCTTTAAAGTTTTTCAATCCATCGTTCAAGCTTGAGATAGATTCCAAGTCTAAGTGATTTGTAGGATCGTCAAGTACAAGAACGTTTGATTTTAAAAGCATGAGTTTTGAGAGCATCACGCGCACTTTTTCTCCCCCTGACAAGACGTTTACAGGTTTGTTAACCTCGTCTCCAGAGAAAAGCATACGGCCTAAGAAACCACGTAGGAAGGTGTTGTCATCTTCTTCTTTACTTGCGAATTGACGGAGCCAGTCAAGGATAGATTCACTGCCAGCAAAATCAGCTGAATTGTCTTTTGGCAAGTAAGAGCGACTAGTTGTAACTCCCCACTTGACAGTCCCTTCATAGTCAATTTCACCCATAATGGCACGAATCAAGGCAGTTGTTTGGATGTCGTTTTGTCCGATAAGAGCTGTCTTGTCACCTGGACGCAAGATGAAGCTGATGTTGTCAAGAATAGTTTCACCGTCAATCTTTACAGATAGATTTTCTACTGTTAAGAGGTCGTTCCCAATTTCACGTTCAGCTTTAAAGCTGATGAATGGATATTTACGACTAGAAGGAACAATTTCCTCTAGCTCAATCTTATCAAGCATTTTTTTACGTGAAGTTGCTTGTCTTGATTTAGAAGCATTAGCAGAGAAACGAGCAACGAATTCTTGAAGTTGTTTGATTTTTTCTTCTGCTTTAGCATTACGGTCTGCTAGTAATTTAGCAGCAAGCTCAGAAGATTCCTTCCAGAAGTCGTAGTTTCCGACATAGAGTTTGATTTTTCCAAAGTCAAGGTCAGCCATGTGAGTACAAACTTTATTTAAGAAGTGACGGTCGTGGGATACGACAATGACAGTATTATCAAAGTCGATTAGGAAATCCTCTAGCCAAGTGATGGATTGAATATCCAGACCATTGGTTGGCTCGTCCAAAAGAAGGACATCTGGTTTACCGAAGAGGGCTTTAGCAAGGAGAACCTTTACTTTGTCGCCATTTGCTAGTTCACTCATATTTTGGTAATGAAGTTCTTCTGGAATATTCAAATTTTGTAAGAGTTGTGAAGCTTCACTTTCTGCTTCCCAACCACCTAGTTCAGCGAATTCTCCTTCAAGTTCAGCTGCGCGAACACCATCTTCATCTGAAAAATCTTCTTTCATATAAATGGCGTCTTTTTCTTTCATGATGTTGTATAGTTTTTCATTACCCATGATAACAACATCAATAACACGCTCATCTTCGTAGTCAAAGTGATTTTGACGAAGTACTGAAAGACGTTCGTCTGGTCCAAGAGAGATATGCCCAGTTGTCGGTTCAATATCTCCAGCTAAGATTTTTAAAAAGGTTGATTTTCCAGCACCGTTGGCACCAATCAAACCATAGGTATTTCCTTCTGTAAATTTGATGTTTACATCATCAAAAAGTTTACGATCACTAAAACGTAGTGAAACATCAGATACTGTTAGCAAAGTTTTTCTCCTATTATATGTAATACTCTAATTCTACTAGAAAATCATCAATTATTCAAATTTTTATTTGTCAATTTTTTGTAAACAAAGTTGACAACCCCTTTACGATTGAAAGGGGTAACATCTCTATTGTTTCAATAAAAAAATTATCTGTC
>NZ_JANCPN010000015.1:0-7075 GCF_024295385.1 Streptococcus sp. CF4-3
CCAACGCCGCCAACGCCGCCAACACCGCCAACACCGCCAACACCACCAACGCCGCCAACGCCGGTAGCACCACCAACTCCGGAAAAACCTAAAGGTCGTGAGTTGCCAAATACTGGTGAGCAATCTAAAGTTGGATTAGTGGCTCTAGGTGCAGCACTTGGTCTAGTAGGTCTTGGTTTAATTGCAAAACCAAAAAGACGTGAAGACTAAGATTGAGATAAGATCAATATTTTGGTATTGAAATAGCAATTTTAGCTCTAAAATGAAGAGGCTTTGCTCGTAAGAGCAAGGCCTCTTTGTTATTTTCTTAAAAAAACCCCGAGGACTTATTCCTTGGGTTTTTAAAATTATAGTAGTTTAATCTTGTTTCTTTTTATAACCGACAAGACCTGCAAATCCAGTGAGAAAAGCAAATCCAAGATATGCTAATTGGGAATTTTGCTCTCCTGTTGCAGGTAGCTGACTACCAGGTTTAATCAAAGTTCTTTCTGATTGTATTGACTCTTTTTGGCGTTCAGAACCTTGAACTTGAACTTGAGTTTGAGGTTGAACTTGAGTTTGAGTTTGAGTTTGAGGTTTAGGCTGAGGTTGAGGTTTAGGCTGAGGTTGAGGTTTAGGCTGAGTTTGAGGTTTAGGCTGAGGTTTAGGCTGAGGTTGAGGTTGAGGTTGAGGTTGAGGTTTAGGCTGAGGTTGAGGTTGAGGTTGAGGTTGAGGTTGAGGTTGAGGTTGAGGCTGAGGTTGAGGTTTAGGCTGAGGTTGAGGTTGAGGTTGAGGTTGAGGTTGAGGTTGAGGTTGAGGTTGAGGAGTTGGTAATTCTTTGACTTTGTATTCAAAAATCAGATCTGTAGTTCCTACTCCGACTTGGCCTGATTGTTGTGCACTGCTAATACGTTCGTATGTTTGACCATTATAAGAAATTTCGTCCGGTGCAACAGCAATGTAGGCAGAACCGTTATCTGCATTTGAAGCAATAACGATAGCTGGTTGCAATTCAGTTGTGGTGTTTTGAAGGACAAATCGTGCTATTACATTTCCTAAAGCAAGTTTGTAGTCATAAATTACTGTTTTATTTCCCTTAGATACTGTTCCTGAAACATCAGCAGAACCCTCACGATGACCAACTAAATTATAGACTAGACCGTCTTTTGTAATTACTTTTGGTGCATCTGTAGTATAGTTCGTACCAAAGTCTGCGTTTTCAGAAACTGTTTGAGAGTCTTGTAATTCGGTATCACTGCCTATAATGAGGAATTGTACCGTCACTGATCCTTGAGAAATTGTATAAGTAATTGATGTATCATTAGTAGCAGAAGTTGCAGTTGGAAGAAGGTATCCCTTTGTTTCATCAAGTGGATCTACAAAGGTTAAGATTTTTCCAGTTGCATCTTTTGGTTCTAACCCTTCAATATATGGTAGAGTTGCAGTTGGCGCTGAAATAGCAGTTGGATTAGAAGGATCATTTAAATATGCAATCTCTTTAATAGCATTTGATGGTTCTTTTCCTGATGCATAACTAATTGTATAAACACCGACTGGTCGGTAGACAACAATATCAGAAATGTCATCAGATTCAGCTAGGATTCCAGTATGACCTCCAGATTTATTAAGATCAGGAGAGATTGTTGCATTTGATTCTTTAGATACGACAACATATCCATTTTTGACTGGATTTTCATAATCTGCGAAGGTAGTACCGTCTTTAGACACCCAATCTTCAAGTGTTGTTTCTCCAGTTACCAAATTGATAGTTCCTTTTCGGCTAAAGTTTAAACTATCTGTTTTTGAAACGATGTCAGCTTCTTGACGATTGTTACCATTCTTATCTTCAGTAACATAGGTGATAGTACGAGTTACTTTTTCTGATAAATGATTGAGATCACTAATAGATTTTCCATTTGGAGCTTTAGGAGTTGGATAGATGCTACCATCGATATCTCCTGGAACAACTTGGCCAACTTGAATTGGTTGTGTTTCAGAAAAATCTACAATTTTTGGTGTAAAGCGAACGATGAATTCCTGTACGCCATCACCATTAATGTTTGAAGCATCTCGGTCAAATTTTGCTGGTCCATTTTTATCAAATTCGTTCTCAACTAGTTTATAACCTTGTTTCAGGTATTTAGCAATCGTATTTTTTGTTGAGTAGTCAATCTTTTCATCAGTATGTCCAACAAAGTCGCTTGAACGTTCCAGTTCTTTACCAGTTTCATCTTGATAAAGAACACGGGCAACTTCATTAAGTTTGACATAGAGCATATCCCATACATCTAGGTTAGGAACATCAATTGCAGCCATCCATTGACCGGCCCCGCTGTCATAATATACATTGGCAGTAGTTTCACGAAGTTGAATATTATATTTTCCTTCTACAGCATCTGGTGTAGCCCAATAGATATTCGCATGTTCGGCCTGATCTTTTGAAATTCTACCGAGTGGTACAAAAGCTTGGATGTTAGTCAGTTTCGTAGTGGAATTAACAGCACTATTCCATTTGTTTTCAGTAATTCCAACTAAATTAATCAAATGAGCAATTCGGTCACCAGTTTTAGTTTCTTTTGTGATGGTATAAACGGTACCAGGTTGAACACCATCTGAATTATCAAGATTAGAACCGATAAAGTTACCATCAACAAGAACATTTGTATTGTCTCCAATACGGCGAGTATCATGTGCTAAAGTTTCGCGTCCACGAAGGAGTTCTTGGTAGGCAACGATAAATTCTTGGTAGTTGAATTCTGCATTAGCAAAATCAGCATTGACTGGTAAGTTTTGATTGAGGTACCATTCAGCCTGAATAACACCAAAACCTTTTTCATCTTGAGATGTATTGAGAGCAGCAGTGGTCATATGATAACCACCACTTGCTGCAATAATTGCATCTGTTAGCAATTCATTGTCTTTGCTGAGTTTTGCTGCATTTTTTTCACGGTGAGTATAAGCAGCGATAATTGGAGATTTTCCGTTGTATAAATCTCGCATACGCTCAGTCAAACGTGTTAAGGCTTGATAGGTAGAATCATAGGCGATGCTATCTCCCCAAACTTCCGCGTATGGTGCAGAGACATTTGTTTTTCCTAATCGATCAGCATCTCCAGTAGAGATATCGTTGATCATGAAGTCATAGCCTTCTTTTTTGAGGGCCTTTGTTGCAGCTGCGGCTAGTTTTGGATAGTTTTCACTTAAAGAGAAAGCTTTTCCAGGTTCGTTAACTTTTTCAACCAAGTTAGTCCCCATAGTGTCCCCTTGCCAACCATCGAAGCCGCCTTCTTTCATGGCTTTTAACATCACATTGATGATAAAGTTTTGCCAGTTTGGATCTCCTGGATCTAGAAATTGTTGGATGTCAGTCGCTGTAACATCACCAGTCTTTCCAAAGTTGAAGTGATCTTGCAAGTTGCGTACGATCGCACTTTTTACTTGGTCTGGGATTTTTTCGTCAAGAGACACAGCGTAAATCATATTATAAAGCATAGCTTTAGCACCAGTTGAATGAACATGAGAAACCAACTCTTTTACAGCTTCTGTGTCAATAACCGGTAAGTATGTTTTACGTTTTTCGGGATCTGTTTCATCTTTCGGAATCAAGAAAGTAGCCCAATCTTGAGTGAATCGTTCAACATTAGCCGGGAATGGATTAGCAGGAGTATTGTAAACGTCGTAGAAGAAGTAGTTATTGATGTGCATATTGGCCAATTGGTCAATACTATTTTTATATCCTTCCACTTGCTCTTTAGTGATCGAATTGTGATTGTCTTTTGAACCTGCTACAACACCATAACGTGGATATACAGTCCAATCATCTTCGACTGATAGCCCAGCTACTTTGTGAAATTCTTGTTTTCCATCAACATTCTTTCCAATAATGTCAATGAGATAACCAGAATTTGGAGAGAAAACAGAGTTTGGAATGACAAGTGAATTTCCTGGAGCATTTTTCAACTCATAAATAACTTTGTCTAAATGAGACACTGTCAAATCAGACGAAGTTACGTCAGGATTATTGATTGAGATGCTAACATCCTCGCCACTTTTATATGTGGCTTTGTTAAATGTTACATCGTTTTGGATTTTTGGTGTGTTATAAGTGCTTGTTGCCACTGAAGTACTACGAGTTGTTGGTTCAGTTGCACTTGCAGTTTGAGGCAAAGATGATGTCTCTTCACTTGAAGAAGTCTTTGGGGTTTCCTCACTAGTTGTTGTAGTAGGTTGCTCACTAGTGGTCTCCTCACTAGTTGTTGTAGTAGGTTGCTCACTAGTGGTCTCAGTACTAGTGGCTGGTTGACTTGATGTAGTAACATTTGTAGATAAAGTTGTAGTTGAAGCAACTTCATCTGCCATAGCAACAGAACTTAACATTAAAGAACCAAAGACCGTAATCATAGATACAAGTACTTTATTCCGCTTACGGAAATAGCCGTGACCTTTTTCTTGAGAAAAGTTATTTGAAGATTTCATTATATCCCCCAATCATTAAATTTTGTTAGTTGAAATTATACGACATATCATAGGAAAATGTCAACAAAAACGTAAATTTTTTGAAATCAAAATGAAAAACTCCTGAAAACAAAGTGAAAAAAGTTTAAAAAAAACATATAAAAATACTTGACTTTTTAAATTATTTTTGTTACGATTTTTCTGACTTCGAAGAACAAAAATTCTTTTTGCTTGAGAAGCATAAATAAAAAACATTTAAAAAGGAGTTTGTCATGTCATCGTTAAAGAATAATAAAACGATTAAGTATGCCTTGAGAAAAACCTCAGTTGCTTTTGGTTCTGTTGCGGTCGCAACAGTGATTGCTGCTGCAGGTATTGCGACTGTATCTGCCGATGAAACTTCATCAGCAACTACACCGGTTACTTCAATTACAACAGTAGCTGGAGAAGAAACAAAAGAAATTGCAGTTCCAGAGAAGTTGGAAGAAGCTAAAACTGCTGCCACAAATGAAGGTCTTGAAGTTAAAGAAACTGAGACTAAAAAGCAAGATTCAGAGGAGGCCGCTGCTAAAGATTACGAAAAACAAGTTACTGATATTAATAAAACTGTAGCTGATTATAAAGCTGAAGTAACAGCAAATCAAGAAGCTTTCGAAAAAGAAAAAGCTGAAGTTGATGCTAAAAATGCTGCTGCACAAGCAAACTACGATAAAGAGCTTGCGGCTTACAACGCAAAACTTACTGCTTACGAAAAAGAATTGACTGAAAAAACAGCAGAAAAAACAGCAGTAGAACAGAGTAATGAAGAAGCACGTGTTGCTTATGAAAAAGCTCTTGAAGAATATAACACAGCACTTGCAGCATACAATGCATCTGTAACAGCAAATCAAGAAGCTACTGAAAGTAATAAATTAGCTCAAGCAGGATATGAAGCTAAATTAGCTGACTACAAGACTAAAAAAGCTGCTTATGATGAAGCACAAGCTGCTTACTTGATTGAGCTCGAAATTTACAACAAGAAAAAAGCACAATACGATGATGCTAAAGATGCCTTCAATAAGATGGTTGCAGAGCGTGGTGGAAATCCTGAGAAATACAAACAAGATTTGACATTCCTCTCTGAAGAACTTGCTGATGGCGAAACAACTAAAATCACACACCAAACAACTGGATTAACAACTTACTTGACAAAAGAAGGTCAATCTCGTATGTACGGTGATGGTAAAGCTACTAAAATGTATGAAACAAAGAATCTACAAGATTCTGATTTGACAACTACAAACCCATATGCTAATAATGAAATTGAGTGGGGAGTTGTAAAAGTCGGAGATAAATTTGATGTGACATACACAGGACTTACTCAAGCTAAAATTGTAAAAGGTAGCGAAGAAAAACGTATTGCAAAAGTTGTTTATAAATACGATGTGAAGAGCCTTCCATCATCAGATGGAAAAGGAATCGTTCAAATTTATAACGATCCAGCGGTTACAATGACAATTGGTAGCTCAACTGATACTGAAAACCCAGTTACAGTTGGTGTTGACATTGAGTTTTATGATGAAAATGACCAATTGATTGATTTGTCACAACACAATGCAATCCTTGCCCTTAACTCACTTAACCACTGGAATGGTGCATCTTATGTTGAAAATGACAAACCTCGTCCTCTAGTTGTTGAAGCTAAAGATAGCAAAGGCAATACAGTTCGTGGAACTTGGGATCCATATTCAGATGGAAGTGAACCAAAACTTGATGGTGCAGACGTTGTTGTGAAAAGCGGTAAGGCTGACTTCGGTAGTGCAGAAGTTGATATCAATGCTGATAATCCTTTGAAAATTGTTGCTCAAAAAGCAACATGGGTTGATGATGCCTTCAAAGTAACTGGAGAAACAGCAGTTGATGCTACAACAGTGAACGCATCTGGTGGCGGAAATGGTCACTCAGTTGGTACTGAAGATTACACATTCGGTGATAAATCAGACGTTATCGGTTCTTACACTGTAGACGCTACATCTGGTGTTTTGAGATACACACCAAAAATGAAGCACCAAGATACTCCTCACGTTGAGTCTGTAAACATTGGTGACAAAGAGTTTATTAAACTTCCAAATTCAAGTGTAGACCAAGATTCATCGACAAAAGAAGTATCTGCTAAAGAACAAAACCAATACATGGATCAAGGTGCTACATTTAATGCAGACTCTTCAAGTGAAACTAAGGGTTGGGATGATCCTAAGAGCCCTTACCTTTACTATGGTGGTGCTGCTGTTATTTTGAAAGATGGTCATCTTGAATTTACAGCAAAAGGTGCTAACGCAACAGGCGAAGCAACTCTCTATTGGTTCTCTATCAACTCAAATGTTGGCTTCCCTCAAGATCCAGGTGAAGAGCCAGTTAAACCAACAGAACCAACACCTCCAGTTAAACCTGAAAAACCAGAATTGACAGAAGTACCAACTGTTAAAGAAAAACCAGTTCCACCGACAGAACCAGAATATAAAACTGTACCTGTCTTACCAAGTGAACCGGTTAAACCAGAAGCACCTGAGTTGGTGAAGGATCCTGTTAAGAAAGAAACAGAAAAACCAGTTGTTGAATGGAATAAAAATGTTGTGCTTATCAAGGAAAATGAAAAACCACA
>NZ_JANCPN010000016.1:0-5471 GCF_024295385.1 Streptococcus sp. CF4-3
CTAGTCAAGGAGTAAAACGACGAAGATTAGCATTTACTTCCGCCCATGCGATAGCTGTCCGTGATTGACAAGTGCTAGCACGCAGACAGAACGGAGATAGCGAACCGCTGAGTGTGTCGCTCTGCTCGTAAAAGCTTAGAAACCTTTGAACGAAAGGGATAATGAAAGCCTTGATTGCAAGGCTTTTTGCTTTATGGTGGGTAAGTATCAGAGTGAGAAAATTTTTGGAATGAGTAGAAGTGATAGCTAGAAATTATCAGTTTCTATTTCCATTTACCCTGTGGGTACGTGTTTGTTTCCATTGACAAGGAGTTTGTGGGAATAGAAATGTACCCACCTTGTTTGAATCAAGTGAAGTGTAGTTGAAGGAAATCTGTTGAAAGCAATACTTCATTTTACCGAATAAGTAATAATTTAGGCAACTTCAAATCGATTAAAAAAAACTATTTTAAAGGTTAAGAGTAGACAAAAATTGTCCACTCTTTTTTGCAAACTCAATTTATCAATAAATGAAATGAGGGAATGTAAAATGAAATATTTTGAGGTTGAGTTAGAAAATCCTGATGAATTTTTAAAACTACAAACAGAAGATTTTGTGAAAGCTAATCGCTTGCTACTAAGGAAGATAATCCAGAGCGTTACAGTCTATGAAGAAAACTTCGTCATATCCTTTAAATCTGGCATCGAATTGGAAGTATGAGTCTCATTCCATAACTTTTATATTGAACATATCATCTTGTTGTGTTATACTATAAATTGATATAAACAAAGATGTAGGAGGAACCGAAACTATGACAGCCTCAATGCGTTTAAGATAAGCTGGCAATAAAAAAAGCAGAATCTATACCCGATGATAGGCTTTTTTGTTGTGCTTATTTATACGATATTGAGCATTCATTAGTTACGGTGAGGATATTGGTTATTTAACTATACCTTTATTTAACTATGTCTTTAATATGAATGTTTCCAAATTGTATGTATGCAGACCAAAAGCCACATTGTGGGGTTTGGCCTGCATTTTTTATTGCCTAGAATGCTATTCAAAATAGAAATTCAAGCAAAATAATATGCAGGAGATAATATAAATGGAAAAATACAACAATTGGAAACGAAAATTTTATGCAATATGGGCAGGGCAAGCAGTATCATTAATCACTAGTGCCATCCTGCAAATGGCGATTATTTTTTACCTTACAGAAAAAACAGGATCTGCGATGGTCTTGTCTATGGCTTCATTAGTAGGTTTTTTACCCTATGCGATTTTGGGACCTGCCATTGGTGTGCTAGTGGATCGTCATGATAGGAAGAAGATAATGATTGGTGCCGATTTAATTATCGCAGCAGCTGGTGCAGTGCTTGCTATTGTTGCATTCTGTATGGAGCTACCTGTCTGGATGATTATGATAGTATTGTTTATCCGTAGCATTGGAACAGCTTTTCATACCCCAGCACTCAATGCGGTTACACCACTTTTAGTACCAGAAGAACAGCTAACGAAATGCGCAGGCTATAGTCAGTCTTTGCAGTCTATAAGCTATATTGTTAGTCCGGCAGTTGCAGCACTCTTATACTCCGTTTGGGATTTAAATGCTATTATTGCCATCGACGTATTGGGTGCTGTGATTGCATCTATTACGGTAGCAATTGTACGTATACCTAAGCTGGGTAATCAAGTGCAAAGTTTAGAACCAAATTTCATAAGGGAGATGAAAGAAGGAGTTGTGGTTCTGAGACAAAACAAAGGATTGTTTGCCTTATTACTCTTAGGAACACTATATACTTTTGTTTATATGCCAATCAATGCACTATTTCCTTTAATAAGCATGGAACACTTTAATGGAACGCCTGTGCATATTTCTATTACGGAAATTTCCTTTGCATTTGGGATGCTAGCAGGAGGCTTATTATTAGGAAGATTAGGGGGCTTCGAAAAGCATGTATTACTAATAACAAGTTCATTTTTTATAATGGGGACCAGTTTAGCCGTTTCGGGAATACTTCCTCCAAATGGATTTGTAATATTCGTAGTTTGCTGTGCAATAATGGGGCTTTCGGTGCCATTTTATAGCGGTGTGCAAACAGCTCTTTTTCAGGAGAAAATTAAGCCTGAATATTTAGGACGTGTATTTTCTTTGATCGGAAGTATCATGTCACTTGCTATGCCAATTGGGTTAATTCTTTCTGGATTCTTTGCTGATAAAATCGGTGTAAATCATTGGTTTTTACTATCAGGTATTTTAATTATTGGCATTGCTATAGTTTGCCAAATGATAACTGAGGTTAGAAAATTAGATTTAAAATAAACAATATTGGAGGAATATTTATGTATCTTATTTTCATGTAACTCTTCCTGCTAAAATCGCAGGGTTTTCCCTGCATACAAGCAAATGAAAGCATGCGATTATAGACAGGAGGAAATGTTATGGAATTAATATTAAAAGCAAAAGACATTCGTGTGGAATTCAAAGGACGCGATGTTTTAGATATAAATGAATTAGAAGTATATGATTATGACCGTATTGGTTTAGTAGGAGCAAATGGTGCTGGAAAAAGCACTTTACTCAGGGTACTTTTAGGAGAATTAACTCCCCCAGGATGTAAAATGAATCGTCTGGGTGAACTTGCCTATATTCCCCAGTTGGACGAAGTAACTCTGCAGGAGGAAAAAGATTTTGCACTTGTAGGCAAGCTAGGTGTTGAGCAATTAAATATACAGACTATGAGCGGTGGTGAAGAAACAAGGCTTAAAATAGCACAGGCCTTATCGGCACAGGTTCATGGTATTTTAGCGGATGAACCTACGAGCCATTTAGACCGTGAAGGAATTGATTTTCTAATAGGACAGCTAAAATATTTTACAGGTGCACTGTTAGTTATTAGCCATGACCGCTATTTTCTTGATGAAATAGTAGATAAAATATGGGAACTGAAAGATGGCAAAATCACTGAGTATTGGGGAAACTATTCTGATTATCTTCGTCAGAAAGAGGAAGAACGTAAGAGCCAAGCTGCAGAATACGAACAATTTATTGCGGAACGTGCCCGATTGGAAAGGGCTGCGGAGGAAAAGCGAAAACAGGCTCGTAAAATAGAACAGAAGGCAAAAGGTTCTTCAAAGAAAAAAAGTACTGAAGACGGAGGGCGTTTAGCTCATCAAAAATCAATAGGAAGTAAGGAAAAAAAGATGTATAATGCTGCTAAAACCCTAGAGCACAGGATTGCGGCCTTAGGAAAAGTAGAAGCTCCGGAAGGCATTCGCAGAATTCGTTTCAGGCAAAGTAAAGCATTGGAGCTCCATAATCCATACCCTATAGTCGGTGCAGAAATTAATAAAGTATTTGGGGATAAGGCTCTGTTTGAAAATGCATCTTTTCAAATTCCGTTAGGAGCAAAAGTGGCGTTAACTGGTGGTAATGGAATCGGAAAAACAACTTTAATCCAAATGATCTTAAACCATGAAGAAGGAATTTCTATTTCGCCTAAGGCAAAAATAGGTTACTTTGCACAGAATGGTTACAAGTACAACAGTAATCAGAATGTTATGGAGTTTATGCAGAAGGATTGTGACTACAATATATCAGAAATTCGTTCAGTGCTAGCATCTATGGGGTTCAAACAGAACGATATTGGAAAAAGTTTATCTGTTTTAAGCGGTGGAGAAATTATAAAATTGTTGCTTGCTAAAATGCTCATGGGTAGATATAACATCCTAATAATGGATGAACCCAGTAACTTCCTTGACATACCAAGTTTAGAGGCTTTGGAAATACTAATGAAGGAGTACACCGGAACTATCGTGTTTATCACCCACGATAAACGATTACTCGAAAATGTAGCAGATGTAGTTTATGAAATTAGAGATAAGAAAATAAATCTGAAACATTAAATTTAAGGTAGTCGCTGGTCAGTATAGTCTGTTCTGGTTGGCGACTCCATTGTTAAAGAGTATAAAGACTTTAGATTTTATGAATATTAAAAATAGGAACAGTCAATTGAACTGCTCCTATTTTTCTGCTAAATATATTGTAGTTTTCTTATATGTATAATGATAGATTAGCGGATTCTCATCTACGGTACTTACTTCAAATATGAAGAAGTGATCGCGGTTATCTCTGGACTTTTCCTTATTAAGGACAAAGTAATTCTTACGTGAAGTCGCCATTGTTTTTAGGATATCATCAGTTAGGAAGGTCAATGGAATATTCATGTTAGAGTAGCGGTAGAAGTCACGTTCAAAATCTTGGTAGCTCTCGCTATAATAGTCCATTTGTAGGTGATTACGCTGAAACTCAAGCTGATTCATAGAGCACCTCCTCGACAAGTTCAATACTAATAATGTCTTTTAATTTCAAATTGATGTGACCTGTTGTAGTTTTTATCAAAATGAAATCTTTGGTCAGACTTGGTATTGTTCCAGTGTAGGAAACACGCTTGTTTTTTTCAATCACTTGAATGCGTGTGCGTAGCTGCCCGGCGTATACTTGACTGAGGAGTAATAATTTCTTCTCTAGTGATAAGTCAGACATGTACGTTACTTTGTTTGTATCATCAGAGAGTGCTGATGCATGTTCAGATAGGAAAAAGCCCATCCATTTTTGCATCTTTGTATCCTGGTACTCTCTTGCTGATTGAAATGGTAAATATGAACGGTCAATCATATCAAATCCTTTCTATGCAGAGGCAAGGGTATTTTTATCAAATTGAATCGTAAAACCTTGAATTCCCCCACCTGTGTAACATTCTTTAAAGCGATTGATTACCTCAGTATAGATTATCACAGATGAGCTTGTTGGCTTAATGCTAAATGTAAATTCCAATGGTAATCGGTTTTCAGATTTAGCATGTACTAGTCGTATCGATATTTCAGTTGTTTTGAGTTTTCTCTGACGAAGTTTTGAAGTTGCTGTTTCAACGATTCCATGTAAAAATCTTTCAAGCATTTCAATATCATTACATCCTTTGCTACGGATTTCTGAAAATTGTACTGTATTTTTTTCTTGTTTCATTTTAATCCCTCCAATCCACCCGCGGAATGACCACCGATAAGTTTACTGCGTTCAATATTTCTGGAACCTTCAGTTAGGACGGTTCCTTTTTGTATGGCTAAAAAACCAAACTGTTCTCTGACAACATCAATAGCTGTCTGAAGTCTATTATCTTTTTCAATTTGTTCTACATCATCAAAGAGTGATAGTAGAGTATAGCTTTCATCTACGAAGCCACTATAAGATACACCAATTTGTCTCACTGCACCAGAGGTGTATTTTTTCGGAATAATACAAGTACATGACTCACCATTGTTTTGGGGAGATTTGCGGGTTCAATTTTATTCTGAGCATTTATAGATTTTTTCATCTCAGTCCTAGAATAGCCAATATGAATAGAAACGACAGTAGTCAATACTAGGGCTACTGTTCCGTTCCACAGTATCATTTAAAAATCATTTTCACACCCTTTCGTCTATTAGTATA
>NZ_JANCPN010000017.1:0-4899 GCF_024295385.1 Streptococcus sp. CF4-3
TGACAGAAATGAGTGAGAACTCAAACTTTTAATGAGAGTTTGATCCTGGCTCAGGACGAACGCTGGCGGCGTGCCTAATACATGCAAGTAGAACGCTGAAGGAGGAGCTTGCTCTTTCCGGATGAGTTGCGAACGGGTGAGTAACGCGTAGGTAACCTGCCTGGTAGCGGGGGATAACTATTGGAAACGATAGCTAATACCGCATAAGAGTAGATATCGCATGATAGCTGCTTGAAAGGTGCAATTGCACCACTACCAGATGGACCTGCGTTGTATTAGCTAGTTGGTGAGGTAACGGCTCACCAAGGCAACGATACATAGCCGACCTGAGAGGGTGATCGGCCACACTGGGACTGAGACACGGCCCAGACTCCTACGGGAGGCAGCAGTAGGGAATCTTCGGCAATGGACGGAAGTCTGACCGAGCAACGCCGCGTGAGTGAAGAAGGTTTTCGGATCGTAAAGCTCTGTTGTAAGAGAAGAACGAGTGTGAGAGTGGAAAGTTCACACTGTGACGGTATCTTACCAGAAAGGGACGGCTAACTACGTGCCAGCAGCCGCGGTAATACGTAGGTCCCGAGCGTTGTCCGGATTTATTGGGCGTAAAGCGAGCGCAGGCGGTTAGATAAGTCTGAAGTTAAAGGCTGTGGCTTAACCATAGTACGCTTTGGAAACTGTTTAACTTGAGTGCAAGAGGGGAGAGTGGAATTCCATGTGTAGCGGTGAAATGCGTAGATATATGGAGGAACACCGGTGGCGAAAGCGGCTCTCTGGCTTGTAACTGACGCTGAGGCTCGAAAGCGTGGGGAGCAAACAGGATTAGATACCCTGGTAGTCCACGCCGTAAACGATGAGTGCTAGGTGTTAGACCCTTTCCGGGGTTTAGTGCCGTAGCTAACGCATTAAGCACTCCGCCTGGGGAGTACGACCGCAAGGTTGAAACTCAAAGGAATTGACGGGGGCCCGCACAAGCGGTGGAGCATGTGGTTTAATTCGAAGCAACGCGAAGAACCTTACCAGGTCTTGACATCCCTCTGACCGCTCTAGAGATAGAGTTTTCCTTCGGGACAGAGGTGACAGGTGGTGCATGGTTGTCGTCAGCTCGTGTCGTGAGATGTTGGGTTAAGTCCCGCAACGAGCGCAACCCCTATTGTTAGTTGCCATCATTCAGTTGGGCACTCTAGCGAGACTGCCGGTAATAAACCGGAGGAAGGTGGGGATGACGTCAAATCATCATGCCCCTTATGACCTGGGCTACACACGTGCTACAATGGTTGGTACAACGAGTCGCAAGCCGGTGACGGCAAGCTAATCTCTTAAAGCCAATCTCAGTTCGGATTGTAGGCTGCAACTCGCCTACATGAAGTCGGAATCGCTAGTAATCGCGGATCAGCACGCCGCGGTGAATACGTTCCCGGGCCTTGTACACACCGCCCGTCACACCACGAGAGTTTGTAACACCCGAAGTCGGTGAGGTAACCTTTTAGGAGCCAGCCGCCTAAGGTGGGATAGATGATTGGGGTGAAGTCGTAACAAGGTAGCCGTATCGGAAGGTGCGGCTGGATCACCTCCTTTCTAAGGATAAGGAATGCACATTGGTCTTGTTTAGTCTTGAGAGGTCTTGTGGGGCCTTAGCTCAGCTGGGAGAGCGCCTGCTTTGCACGCAGGAGGTCAGCGGTTCGATCCCGCTAGGCTCCATTGGTGAGAGATCACCAAGTAATGCACATTGAAAATTGAATATCTATATCAAATAGTAACAAGAAAATAAACCGAAAACGCTGTAGTATTAATAAGAGTTTATGACTGAAAGGTCAAAAAAGTAAGGTTAAGTTAATAAGGGCGCACGGTGGATGCCTTGGCACTAGGAGCCGAAGAAGGACGTGACAAACGACGATATGCCTTGGGTAGCTGTAAGTAAGCGATGATCCAGGGATTTCCGAATGGGGGAACCCAACAGGTACTACCTGTTACCCATATCTGTTAAGGATATGAGGAGGAAGACGCAGTGAACTGAAACATCTAAGTAGCTGCAGGAAGAGAAAGCAAAAGCGATTGCCTTAGTAGCGGCGAGCGAAACGGCAGGAGGGCAAACCGAAGAGTTTACTCTTCGGGGTTGTAGGACTGCAATGTGGACTCAAAGACTATAGAAGAATGACATGGGAAGGTCAGCCAAAGAGAGTGAGAGCCTCGTATTTAAAATAGTCTTTGTACCTAGCAGTATCCTGAGTACGGCGAGACACGTGAAATCTCGTCGGAATCTGGGAGGACCATCTCCCAACCCTAAATACTCCCTAGTGACCGATAGTGAACCAGTACCGTGAGGGAAAGGTGAAAAGCACCCCGGGAGGGGAGTGAAATAGAACCTGAAACCGTGTGCCTACAACAAGTTCGAGCCCGTTAATGGGTGAGAGCGTGCCTTTTGTAGAATGAACCGGCGAGTTACGATATGATGCGAGGTTAAGTTGAAGAGACGGAGCCGTAGGGAAACCGAGTCTGAATAGGGCGCTTTAGTATTATGTCGTAGACCCGAAACCATGTGACCTACCCATGAGCAGGTTGAAGGTGCGGTAAGACGCACTGGAGGACCGAACCAGGGCACGTTGAAAAGTGCTTGGATGACTTGTGGGTAGCGGAGAAATTCCAAACGAACTTGGAGATAGCTGGTTCTCTCCGAAATAGCTTTAGGGCTAGCGTCGACATCAAGATTCTTGGAGGTAGAGCACTGTTTGGGTGAGGGGTCCATCCCGGATTACCAATCTCAGATAAACTCCGAATGCCAATGAATTATGGTCGGCAGTCAGACTGCGAGTGCTAAGATCCGTAGTCGAAAGGGAAACAGCCCAGACCACCAGCTAAGGTCCCAAAATAATTGTTAAGTGGAAAAGGATGTGGGGTTGCACAGACAACTAGGATGTTAGCTTAGAAGCAGCTATTCATTCAAAGAGTGCGTAATAGCTCACTAGTCGAGTGACCCTGCGCCGAAAATGTACCGGGGCTAAAACAATTTACCGAAGCTGTGGATACCTTTATAGGTATGGTAGGAGAGCGTTCTATGTGTGGAGAAGGTGTACCGTGAGGAGCGCTGGAACGCATAGAAGTGAGAATGCCGGTATGAGTAGCGAAAGACAGGTGAGAATCCTGTCCACCGTAAGACTAAGGTTTCCAGGGGAAGGCTCGTCCGCCCTGGGTTAGTCGGGACCTAAGGAGAGACCGAAAGGTGTATCCGATGGACAACAGGTTGATATTCCTGTACTAGAGTATGTAGTGATGGAGGGACGCAGTAGGCTAACTAAAGCAGACGATTGGAAGTGTCTGTCTAAGCAGTGAGGTGTGAATTGAGTTAAATGCTTAATTCTATAACATTGAGCTGTGATGGGGAGCGAAGTTTAGTAGCGAAGTTAGTGACGTCACACTGCCAAGAAAAGCTTCTAGCGTTTAAACATACTCTACCCGTACCGCAAACCGACACAGGTAGTCGAGGCGAGTAGCCTCAGGTGAGCGAGAGAACTCTCGTTAAGGAACTCGGCAAAATGACCCCGTAACTTCGGGAGAAGGGGTGCTGACTTTATGTCAGCCGCAGTGAATAGGCCCAAGCAACTGTTTATCAAAAACACAGCTCTCTGCTAAATCGTAAGATGATGTATAGGGGGTGACGCCTGCCCGGTGCTGGAAGGTTAAGAGGAGTGCTTAGGAGTAATCCGAAGGTATGAATTGAAGCCCCAGTAAACGGCGGCCGTAACTATAACGGTCCTAAGGTAGCGAAATTCCTTGTCGGGTAAGTTCCGACCCGCACGAAAGGCGTAATGATTTGGGCACTGTCTCAACGAGAGACTCGGTGAAATTTTAGTACCTGTGAAGATGCAGGTTACCCGCGACAGGACGGAAAGACCCCATGGAGCTTTACTGCAGTTTGATATTGAGTGTCTGTACCACATGTACAGGATAGGTAGGAGTCTATGAGATCGGGACGCCAGTTTCGAAGGAGACGATGTTGGGATACTACCCTTGTGTTATGGCCACTCTAACCCGGATAGGTGATCCCTATCGGAGACAGTGTCTGACGGGCAGTTTGACTGGGGCGGTCGCCTCCTAAAAGGTAACGGAGGCGCCCAAAGGTTCCCTCAGAATGGTTGGAAATCATTCGCAGAGTGTAAAGGTATAAGGGAGCTTGACTGCGAGAGCTACAACTCGAGCAGGGACGAAAGTCGGGCTTAGTGATCCGGTGGTTCCGTATGGAAGGGCCATCGCTCAACGGATAAAAGCTACCCTGGGGATAACAGGCTTATCTCCCCCAAGAGTTCACATCGACGGGGAGGTTTGGCACCTCGATGTCGGCTCGTCGCATCCTGGGGCTGTAGTCGGTCCCAAGGGTTGGGCTGTTCGCCCATTAAAGCGGCACGCGAGCTGGGTTCAGAACGTCGTGAGACAGTTCGGTCCCTATCCGTCGCGGGCGTAGGAAATTTGAGAGGATCTGCTCCTAGTACGAGAGGACCAGAGTGGACTTACCGCTGGTGTACCAGTTGTCTTGCCAAAGGCATCGCTGGGTAGCTATGTAGGGAAGGGATAAACGCTGAAAGCATCTAAGTGTGAAACCCACCTCAAGATGAGATTTCCCATGATTTTATATCAGTAAGAGCCCTGAGAGATGATCAGGTAGATAGGTTAGAAGTGGAAGTGTGGCGACACATGTAGCGGACTAATACTAATAGCTCGAGGACTTATCCAAAGTAACTGAGAATACGAAAGCGTAAGGTTTTCTTGGAATTTGATAGATATTCAATTTTGAGTAGGTATTACTCAGAGTTAAGTGACGATAGCCTAGGAGATACACCTGTACCCATGCCGAACACAGAAGTTAAGCCCTAGAACGCCGGAAGTAGTTGGGGGTTGCCCCCTGTG
>NZ_JANCPN010000018.1:0-4497 GCF_024295385.1 Streptococcus sp. CF4-3
CAAAACCAGAATCATCTAAGAAATCATTGCCAAATACTGGTTCAGTTGAACAATCATTCATGACTTATTCAGCACTTATTGGTTTAGCTACTGCCGGTTATGCTTTGTCAAGAAAGAAAAAAGAAGACTAATTCATTCTGACAGTTTAAAAAGAGAAGACTAGTTTAGTCTTCTTTTTTTACTTAACTTTATCCTATAAAACTTAAAATATTAAACCGTTTACACTTGACAAAAATTGGTCTATACCATATAATGAAATAAAGAAATATGGAGGAACAATTATGAAAGTTATTCAAGTAAAAAATCCTGAAGAAGGTGGAAAAGTAGCTTTTGAAATTTTAAAAGAAAAGCTAGCAAACGGTGCTCAAACATTAGGACTTGCGACAGGTAGCAGTCCACTTGAGTTTTATGGAGAAATCGTTAAGAGTGACCTTGATTTTTCAAATCTTACAAGTGTTAACTTGGACGAATATGTAGGACTTGATGGAGATAACCCACAATCTTATCGTTACTTTATGCAAGAAAATCTATTCAATAAAAAGCCATTCAAAGAAAGCTTTTTACCGCGTGGTGTAAAAGATAATGCAGAAGAAGAAGTAGAACGTTATAATCAAATTCTTGCAGATCATCCAGTAGATTTACAAATCTTGGGAATTGGTCGAAATGGTCACATTGGCTTTAATGAGCCAGGAACTCCATTTGATAGTCAAACCCACCTTGTAGATCTTGATCAGTCTACTATTGAAGCAAATGCTCGCTTCTTTGATAAGATTGAAGATGTACCAACACAAGCTATCTCAATGGGAATCAAAAATATTCTAGATGCAAAATCTATTCTTCTCTTTGCTTATGGTGAATCTAAGGCAGAAGCCATCGCTGGAACTGTTGAAGGTCCAGTTACTGAAAGTCTTCCAGCAAGTAGTTTGCAGAACCATCCAGATGTAACTATTATTGCGGATGCTGGAGCACTTAGCTTGTTGAAAAAATAGTTCTCGTATAAATGAAAACCATTCAAAAATTTTCGAATGGTTTTTGTAACTTTATGAAAATTAATATATATGAAAAAATAAAATTATAATAAAAACGTACATTATGATTCTAAAACTTATAATTGTAAAGAAATAAAATAATTATACTTGTAATTTATTAAAAATGAGGCTTCTGAGCCTCGATTTTATTGACTTTTAGATTATATTATAGTACTATGATGGTGAGTTAGTCAATAATTCAATATATTTAAAAAAATAGGGAAAGAAGGAAATATTTAATGGTGAAAAAGTCTAAGAAAAAGCCGTTATTAATATTTTTTGTATCAGTTCTGACCTTCTTGAGCGTATTGTTCTTATCGACCAATGTCGCTTATGCAGATGGAAAAGAGCTAACGGGTGTAGTAACTGATATAAGTGTCCTCAACATGTCGGATTCAAAATTGGAGCCGAATAGTGACGGTACTTATCAGATTATTACCAATCGTACAAATCAGTTCTTTGTTCAATTTGACCTCAAGCAATATGATGGAAAATTGACCAATGGCGATTACTTTGATGTAGATATTCCTACACCAGTAACCGTATATAACGGGACTACTGAATTGTACGATAAAGAAACAAAAGTTAATATCGGTACAGTAGTTGTTACTGCTAATGGTGATAACCAAGGTGGTAAGGCACGTGTTACTTTGAAGAACCTTGATGAGTTCCAAGCTAAAACAGGCGGGGATATCGTTAAAGGCGTAAAAGGAAATTATGCAATTACTTTCTTGTTCAAGAGTGACCAAACAGCAACACCACTAACTTTTGAAAACAAGGGTGTTAGTAAAACAATCACACATACCTTTACATCTAAGACAGTTGACAGCAAGCAAGAAGGTTTCGAAAACTATGCTAAGGTTGGTAACGATGTAGTAAGTAAAGAATGGACTTCAGAAAAGTTAGCAGCTATCGGTTCAGTTGGAAAAGGTGATATTTATTCTCCATGGAGAATCCGTGTCAATACAGGAAGACAAGACTATGGTAAAAACCTAGTTCTTAATGACTTCCTTCCAAATACAGCTGAGTTTTCTGCTATTCAATATATTCCAGAATCATTGGTAGTTTATTCTTCTGCAACATTGAACGATGGTACTTCTCAAGTCCCATCAGATGCTAAGAAGATGGTAGAAGGTACTGACTATACTGTAGCTTGGAATGAGAACTATACTCAGTTCAAACTTATCTTTGCAGATGGTTCTAAATCATACTGGGTAGAATACCATACAACAACACCAGGTGATGGTAGCAAAGTTCAAAACGTTATCCAGTTGACTACAGCAGATGGAACTGCACTTACTCAACGTAGTAATCGTGCAAAATTAGATTTCACGGTTGAACGTGTATCTCTTGTAAAAGGACAAATCGAAGCTTCTACAGCCTTCAAGATTAAGATCAACAAGACAAATGCCTTCACATTGGTTCCAGTTGCAGGCGCTGTTTATACAGTGAATTCAGAAGACGGAACTATCTCTACAGAATTGACTACAAATGAAAAAGGTGAGGCAATCTCTGATGAGTTTGATCAAAAATATGTCGGTAAGACATTCATCATCAAAGAAAAAACAGCTCCTGCTGGATATAATCTTGATGAAACAGAATACAAGGTAGTTCTTGGAACTGAAGGTTCTAAGATTAACCTTAAAGACGAACCAATCGCAGCTGATTTCTCAATTACTGCTAAGAAAGTAATTGCTGGAAATCGTCCAGTAGCCTTGAAAGATGGTGAGTTCAAGTTTGATTTGTACAATGCAAACAACTTGACTACTCCAATTGCTTCAACAACAAACAAAGCAGATGGAAGCATCACATTTGAAGGTTTGAAAGCTAAAGGTCCTGGTACCTACAACTATGTCATCAAAGAAAATACTGAAACTAAAGTTCCAGGAATCACATTTGATGAAAACTCATACGAAGTAACAGTGGTTGTTAAAGCTGAAGGTGGAACACTTAAAGCTGAGGTTACAACTCAAGCACCAACTTTAACAAACACATATGAGCCATCACCAGCTCGTGCGACATTCAAAGCAACTAAAGAATTGGTTGGTAAAGAACTTGCTAACGAACAATTTGAGTTTGAATTGAGCGAAGGTGGTCAAGTCATTGCAACGTCTTCAAATGGTAAGACAGTCAATGGTGTTGAAGCTGCAACAAATGAAGTAGTCTTCTCAGTTCTTTACACTGAAGCTGGAGAGCACGAATATGTCATTACAGAAAAAGCTGGTTCAGTAGCAGGAGTTACATACTCTAAAGAAAGCTATACAGTTCATGTTAAAGTTGTAGATAACGGTGAAGGTAAACTCGTAGCTACTGTTACAGAAGCAGATGAAGCTCGTAAGTTTACAAACACATATAAAGCAACTCCAGCAGAAGCTGTTATCAAAGCAACTAAAGAATTAGTTGGTAAAGAACTTGCTAAAGAACAATTTGAGTTTGAATTGAGCGAAGGCGGAAATGTCATCGCAACATCATCAAACGGTAAAGAAGTTGAGGGTGTTGAAGTTGCAACAAACGAAGTAGCCTTCAAACTTTCATACACTGAAGCAGGCGAGCACGAATACGTGTTGACAGAAAAAGCCGGATCAGTAGCAGGAGTTGAATACTCAACTGAAAGCCACATAATCCATGTCTCAGTAGCAGATAACGGTGAAGGCAAACTAGTTGCGACTGTTAAGGAAGCAGATTCAACTCGTAAGTTTACAAACAAATATAAAGTATCACCAACAGAAGCAGTTATCAAAGCAACTAAAGAATTAGTTGGTAAAGAACTTGCTAAAGAACAATTTGAGTTTGAATTGAGTGAAGGCGGAAATGTCATCGCAACATCATCAAATGGTAAAGAAGTTGAGGGTGTTGAAGTTGCAACAAACGAAGTAGCCTTCAAACTTTCATACACTGAAGCAGGCGAGCACGAGTACGTGTTGACAGAAAAAGCTGGTTCAGCAGCAGGAGTCACATACTCTAAAGAAAGCTACACAATCCATGTCTCAGTAGTAGATAATGGAGAAGGTAAACTAGTTGCTACTGTAACAGAAGAAGATTCAACTCGTAAGTTTACAAATACTTATAAAGTATCACCAACAGAAGCAGTTATCAAAGCAACTAAAGAATTAGTTGGTAAAGAACTTGCTAAAGAACAATTTGAGTTTGAATTGAGTGAAGGCGGAAACGTCATCGCAACATCATCAAATGGTAAACAAGTTGAGGGTGTTGAAGTTGCAACAAACGAAGTAGCCTTCAAACTTTCATACACTGAAGCAGGCGAGCACGAATACGTGTTGACAGAAAAAGCTGGTTCAGAAGAAGGAGTTACATACTCAACTGAAAGTTATACAATCCATGTCTTAGTAGTAGATAATGGCGAAGGTAAACTAGTTGCAACTGTTAAAGAAGCAGATTCAACTCGTAAGTTCACAAACACTTACACTACAACAACTGAAGCTCCAACAACAACTGAAGCTCCAACAAC
>NZ_JANCPN010000019.1:0-682 GCF_024295385.1 Streptococcus sp. CF4-3
AACCTGCGACACCTTGGTCCCAAACCAAGTACTCTACCAAGCTGAGCTACTTCCCGAGTTAAATGTTTAATGCACCCTAGAGGAGTCGAACCTCTAACCGCCTGATTCGTAGTCAGGTACTCTATCCAGTTGAGCTAAGGGTGCTCTTCAATATATGCCGAGGACCGGAATCGAACCGGTACGATCGTTACCAATCGCAGGATTTTAAGTCCTGTGCGTCTGCCAGTTCCGCCACCCCGGCCTCTATAAGCGAACGACGGGATTCGAACCCGCGACCCCCACCTTGGCAAGGTGGTGTTCTACCACTGAACTACGTTCGCATCGACTCTGGTTTATATTAAAAAAAATGCCGGCTACATGACTTGAACACGCGACCCTCTGATTACAAATCAGATGCTCTACCAACTGAGCTAAGCCGGCTGATTTCTATTATGCGGGTTAAGGGACTTGAACCCCCACGCCGTTAAGCGCCAGATCCTAAATCTGGTGCGTCTGCCAATTCCGCCAAACCCGCAAATATGACCCGTACTGGGCTCGAACCAGTGACCCATTGATTAAAAGTCAATTGCTCTACCAACTGAGCTAACGAGTCAAATAACTTTCGTTATTACGGTCCCGACGGGAATCGAACCCGCGATCTTCGCCGTGACAGGGCGACGTGATAACCGCTACACTACGGGAC
>NZ_JANCPN010000002.1:0-294122 GCF_024295385.1 Streptococcus sp. CF4-3
TCATCGAACCACTTCCAGCCCGTTTGCATAGCTCCACTTGCATTTAGATAATAGCGAGTTCCTTCGATTTCTTGGAGGCCTGTTTGCATGATACCTTCTTTATCTAGATAGTACCAAAGTCCATTTTCTTTGAGCCAACCTGTTTTCATCGCTCCACTGCTTGTGAAGTAGCTATAATGATTATCAAACCATTTCCAACCTGTTTGCATGGCTCCACTTGCATTTAGATAATAACGAGTACCTTCGATCTCTTGAAGGCCTGTTAGCATGATTCCTTCTTTATCCAAGTAATACCAAGTATCTTTATCCTTGATCCAGCCTGTTTTCATTGCACCAGAACTTGCAAAATAGTTCCAATGCCCTTCAATCAAGGTCCAACCTGTTTGCATAACTCCCTTATTATCAAAGTAGTAGGTTACTCCATTGATTTCTTTTTTACCAACTATTTGTTTTCCTTCTTCATCAAAGTAGTACCAGTTTGATTCAATTTTTTTCCAACCAGATCCTGTCTCATCTGTCTCTAAAGCTCCACTACTTGCAAACAACAGCTTTTTACCATTAAATACTTGTAAGCCAGTCAGCATTTTACCATCCTTATCAAAGAGGTATTTTTGACCACCAATTTCAGCTAGTTCATTGTAACGTCTTGCACCGTTTGACTGGATGTAGTACCAAGTATTATCATGATAGAACCAACCACCCGTCTGCATTTTACCATCATTGTTTAGATAGTAGTCATTAAATTTTGGTTCTCCATTCCATTCGTCAGTGATACGGAGCCAACGACCACTCTGCATTTGACCTTTTCCGTTAAAGAAATATGTAGCACCAGCAATATCTTGCCAACCGATAGCCATCTGACCATCTTTTAAACGATACTTCCAGTAACCATCTTCTTGATACCATTTCTCATCAACATTAGGAATATTCGGAAAATCTCCTGAAACATTTGTAAAACCTTTATCACTAATATCAAATACAGTTGCATCCTGAGTTTTACTTGATGCATGAATCACTTGAATATTTTTATTTTTTAGATAGTCTCTCGTTGAAGCGAGGTTAATATCTCCTCCAGTTGTTTGGATAATCATACTAGGAGAAAGGTGATCAATGAAACCAATTGTATTAGAAACCTTAGCATCGTAGTGGTGATTCCATTTCATCATATCTACTTTTCCAATAACAGGCCCTAATTTATCTTCAGCTCCCTCAGCATTATCCAAATCACCACCAAGATAAATTCTTTTTCCTGCTACAGTTACTACTGCAACAATTGAATTGGAATTATCATCAAGAACTCTTTTTAAGTTCCCATCAGAATCATATTCATTTTTATAATTATAAAGCTGAATATCCATGTCCCCAAATTTGAACTTGCTATCTTCATCTTTTATGTCTTGAATAAGTGTAACTCCCTTATTCTGTGCAGCACGAAGAGCATTATCATAATTGAAGAGGTTATCCCACAATCCCCAAGTACTTGTAATTCGTTGATCCGAATATTTTTTCAAATAGAATTTATCGACTTGATAGCGATTAAGAATTTCATCTGCTCCACCTATATGGTCGCTATGAACATGAGTTCCTAATATAAAATCTAATTTCTTGACACCTAATTGATCAAGGTGGCGAATCAACCGATCTTCCAAAACTTGATAATTGTTAATAGAAATTCCCCATCGATTTGGATAACGTGTATCCGTTCCATCCGGAAAATCATAATCCTCTCCCATATCAATCAAAGCATAGTGGCCATTACTTTCTAGTAAAATAGCATCACTTCCAGAGTTAGCTTTTGTATTGATAAAGTGGATACGATTCCCTGAACCTGTTGAAATAGTATCTGCATTCACTGTTTGTGCTTGAATTATTGATGTCGATAAGATCAAGGCACTAAGTAATATTGATTTTTTCATAGTTTTCATAAGGCATTCAACTTTCTCTTTTTTATATACTCTTTAATTAATCAATCCAATAATTGTTTTCATTCCCTGGTGTCTGTTGGTCAACAGGGGGTGGGGTCATATAATCTTCACCAAACTCATAGACAAGAATCTCATGGTATCTTCTTGGTACTTTTAGAATTAGATTTTCATACGGCATATCAATTGTATCATACAACCATTCTTTTTTAATACCAGCTGGATAGTAAGAGTCATAAGTTGAACAAACTAAGTCTGTAGAATTTTCAACACTGTATTTTAATGCAAGTTGTTCAAGTTTTTGATTCCATAATTGAGGAGAAGTAAATCTAAATATTGCTGATGCAATATAACGAGGAAGATTTTTAATTCCTCCGTTTTCATATTTAATTCCCTTAAAGTTTAACGACGATAGACGAATTAAATGCTTATAGAGCTTCATTTTCTTACGATCTTGTTCATCTGTAACAAGACCATCATACGGGAAGACATCTACACAAGTTCCAAGAACAACACTTGAATCTAAAAGATTCGAATCTCTCCGTGTTCGAATATCGTAAACTCGCATATAACTATATGGATATCCCTTGGTTTCTCTAAAAGAAATCAGCTTATAGTATGGGTGGTTATCATTTTTTAGAACTGCATATAACTTTTCAAATTCATCTCTAGCTAAAGAAATGTCTGTATCATCATCCCAAGGAATAAAACCTTTATGACGAACTGCACCTAATAAAGTGCCAAAATCGATAAAATATTTGATATCATGTTTTTCACAAACTTGGTGTAAGTATTCTAGAATTCCAAGCTCAATTTGCTTGATTTCTTCAAGGCTTAAGATTTTTTCAGACATTATTTATCGCTCCTAATCTCTACTTCTTAGTTTAAATAATAATCTATTGGTTTTCAGTAATCTTCCACAATTTGAAGTCATGATGCGAAACTTGTTGCTCAACTGGTGGTAACTGCATATAATTTCCATAATCTGAAGTTAAAACTTCATGATGATGTTTTGGAATCATAAATTTCTTACCTTCAAAGCTACCAGCTTCAACTTGTTCTAACCACTCACGTTTCCAAACGGGCTTATTCATATCTTTATAGACAACATAGTCCACCAATTCATAATCTTCTACTTTTCTAGATTTAGCCAATTCATCAATCTGGGAAACATACTTATTTGTGTTAGTGAAATAAAAGATAATAACAGAAATATAGCGGATAATTGAATTTACTACACTTTTAGTATTGGTAATTCCTTTAAAAGTGTAACAACTTAATTGACGCTTTTTAATAATCTTGGTCATCTTGTCCTTAAATGCCTGATCATCTTCATAACCATCTACGGGGAAAATATCAACATAAATCCCCATATCTGAATCAATTCGAACATCTTCTTCAACCAAATAGGTGTGATTGTCTTGAACTTTCATAAATGGATAGACATAATTGACATTATTTTTATAAGACATTAATTCATAGCGCTCGTCTGGATGTGCAATCATATAATCTTGCAGCTTTTCATAATCATCACGAAGCATACAAATATCCATGTCATCGTCCCAAGGAATAAAGCCTTTATGACGAACTGCACCAATTAAACTACCATAGGACAAGAAGTATTTGACACCAATTTTATGACACACTTCATGGATATACTCCATGATTCCTAACTCCATTTGTTGAATTTCAGAAATATCAGTTACTTCTTTGTAACGAATATTTTTTTCTTTTTCACAGATCATTAGACCATATCCCACAACTAACCAAAAAATGATGTTGATGAAGTTGGTTGAATACATAATTTGGCTCTCAAACAACTGACCAAATAAAATTCCAAAGAATAGAGTCATAATCAGTTTTTCAGTATTTTTCTTGGATTTAATCAAGTAAGAAACAAAGCGGAAACCTACATAAACAATGATAAGTATGAAAGAAAAGAGGCCCAAGAATCCGGAACTCACAAAAATGGTAACAAAGATATTGTGGAAATTACCTCCAATAAGTGAGTTTTTAATTTCAAATTTACTAAAATATTTTGTGTAATAATCTGATACGTTTCGAACACCATAACCAAATAGAGGTTTTGCACGTCCCATTTTGATTGCATTTTTCCAAATATATGTACGTCCACTTGGAGTTGTTTCAATCAAGTGAAGCTCCCCATTTTTCTTAGCAACATCCGAATCAGTTTCAGAATAAGATTCACCTTTATTTAAGTCAATTACAGTTGCCTTGGCCGCTGAAATATATACCGATGTTAAATAACTAATACCAATATTGCTACCTATTAATAAGATACTAGCTACTAGAAAAGTTAGCCATTTTTTGGCAAATTTTCCCCTAGCGACAAAAACACAATAGAATACTAGCATTAGAAGAACTGATAAAAGTGCGCCCCTACTCTGCATAGTTGCAAAATAAACTAACTGAATGATATTATTAATTTTAAAATAAACAGAGTATTTACTTCCCTTATGTATTAAATACATAGCAAAAACTATACTAATGTATGAGAAAATCGCACTGGCGTTAGGGTTAACAAGTCCCCATAATCGGCCATTCATTACTCCGTAATAATAAGAGTTCTCTCCAATCTGAAATAGAATTAAAACTCTTGAAAGTAATAAAGCAAAAGCAAATATAGCCGAAGCAAATGAGACAATCTGTATGGTTCCTGCAATCATACCTAACAACTTCCTTAGCTGATTAGGTTTTACCATGGTAAATAATAAAACATAAGCCAGCATAAAGAAAATTTCAACCATATTTCCGAGCAGGTGTCCAGATCTATTAATGAGCGCTGATAAAAAGTGACTGCCCACTAAAAGACCAAATAGGGTAAGAAACTTCTTATCTATCTCTATTCGTTTCCAATTAAAAAATAAAGTTAAACAAATTGACAGAACAACAACTGCTGAAAGTCCCTTATAAATCGGATTGGTTACTTTATAAATTAGCGAACTCATACTTAAAATCGAAATGAAAATAAAAAGATAAGAAATCCACAGTTTTGATTTTTCAAAGCATTCATTCGTTTTTGAAAAATTCATCTTCAACTCCTTTAATAACATTATTTATTCAAGCCTACAATTTGTCTATAAATCCATGGAGAAATTCTTAGTGACAAAATGGCTATTTTCCGAAAACTAGTAAAATAAGGATCTCTCAATATTTGTGAGGTATGACTAAATATCCACTTTCTCAATTGAGTTTTCTCTTTTTTATATTCTGTCGAATCTGTGAAGATTATTTTATCGTAGACTGTAATATAAGACCAAGATTCTCTATTTACTAATTCGGGTTTTAATTGAGGGAAACATTGATAAACTTTAGGAATAATGATTTTATATACTTCTATAGTATCAAAAACATGATTATTCACAGATGTAGTTGCACTTCCCTCTCTATGATCATAATAGTATATTGGTTTATCTATAAAAACACTATTACATTTTGTTTCAAGCAAAACTTCTGTTAAGAATAGAGCATCTTCTGCTAAATGATAATCTGTACTAAATTTAAAATCTTCAATTAATTCCTTTTTAAATAATTTTGCAACAGGGAAAAAAGAAGTTCGAGCAGTCATCAATAGTTCTTTCATGGTTTGCTCAGCAGACCATACTGACTCTTGACCTGAAAAATCAGGCAAATCTGTCACTTGTCCATTTTTTACATGATGCAAACGAGCAACTGAGAAACCAACAGAAATATCTGTTCTTACTGCGCTTATCAAAGTTTCCAAATAATCTGGCGTAATAAAATCATCACTATCAACAAAAGTTATCCATTCTCCGGTTGAGTTTTGAATACCTACATTTCTAGCATTGGAGACTCCAGCATTCTCAAGATGAAAAACCTTGATATTCTCATTTTTAGAAGCCAGCTGATCACACAAGTCCCCACTCTGGTCTGTCGAACCATCATTAATAAGAAGCAATTCAAAATTGGTATAAGTCTGCTTTAAAATCGACTCAACACATCGTTCAAGATAATTTTCTACGTTGTATACAGGAACAATGATACTAATTTTTTCTTGCATTGTATTCTCCCTTATATTCTGTATAGCTCTTATCCATATCTGCTATTACGGCATCGTGGTGAGGTACTTGCTTGTCTGCAGGCGGTGGTGTCATATAGTCACCAAAAACTGTGCTAAGATAAGCGTCATAACCAACCGGAATAGGCATTTCTGTTCCTTCGAAAGGTAGGAAGATGTTGTCTTCAAAGGCCTGAATTGGATACTTTTTCTTCATGTATCCTGGCCCTGAACATAATTCTGTAATGCCATCACTTTCGGCTGGTCCATACTTGGTCATTTCTTTCTCAGCCTTTTTCCAGATACGATAGCGAAGCGATTTAGGAGTCAACCCTAGTAAAATGGTACTACCCCACTTCATGATAGCTCCATGTTTTTCTGGAATGGTTTGTGCACAAAATAGAGAATAAATCAAAGCCCAGCGGACCTGTTTCTTACGCTCTGCTGGATTTTTAGGGTAATAGTCCAAGGGAAGAACATCCAAAGCCAAGCCGTGGGGAAGATCCAAATCTTGTTGATAAGGCTTGATACAAGTCGTCTCCTTATCACGAATGGTGATAAAGAGGTTACGGTCTACATAGTCTTTAGAACTCTTTGATAAGAAGTAACGCTCATCCGCATATTGAGGCCATAATTCTGCTAGTTTTTCATAGTCCTTTCGTGGCATAAAGAAGTCCAAATCATCATCCCAAGGGATGAAACCTTTATTTCGTAAAGCTCCAATTGCTCCTCCGCCACACAAATAACAGAGCAAGCCATGCTCTTTACAAAAGGCGACAAAATATTCAGCCATCTCTAAGCTACGGGCTTGAATTGCCTTTAAATCACTCATCTCATTCTCATCCTCTTCTATAGAATTACATCATTTCATTATACCATAAAAATGGTCAAAAAATCCATCTAACCATGTGAAAAATCAAAGCCTGAGACACCCATTTAGTTAGATGTCTCAAGCTTTGATTTTAATTAATTTTTTTATCTGAATCCCATTTGGGCTAGCTTATTCTGGTAGGCTTTTTGATCCACTCGAAGTGCTAGACCTCCATAAACATCATAGTCATCTACCCAGTCTCCAAGTTCCGGTACTGTTAGTCTTTCAATACCGTTCTGACCTCCTTCGAGGACGGATAAACCGTTGGTTAATAAGAAAGTATAAGGAAGGTTTGTCGATGTCATGGCGAATACTTTACCAAGTGCTTCTGAACCTGTGAAAAGTTTTGTAGGATCTTTAATTTGCTGTAAAACAGCAGTCATGACTTGTTGCTGTCTACGAGTACGGCCATAGTCCCCTTCATCATCATCGCGGAAACGTGCATAGTTGAGAAGAGTAGAACCATTCATTTGTTGTGTTCCGACTTTAATAGTTTGTGTTGGTGACTCGGTTTCTGTCGCATGCAAGTCATCACCGACTGTAGCTTCTGTAACTGGAACACCATTTAGAGTTGAAAATTGAGCATCAATAGTCACACCATCAGGGAAAAGGGTATCAATGGCAGTCGCAAAGGCTTGGAAATCTACAAGAGCATAGTATTTGATATCTAGGTTAAAATTATCTTTAAGGACCTTACGTACCATTTCAGCCCCTTGTTTTCCTTCTTGTTCCCCCAATTCGTAGGCTAAGTTCAACTTGTGGTCAGTTTGTTTTTGTCCGTTAATAACTTGGCTATAACCATCAATATAAACTAGGTTATCTCGCATAAAACTTACAAGCTTAAGTTTTTTATCTTTACCACTTACATTCAGAACCATAATAGAATCTGTCCGTGTTTCTGCACTATTCTGTCCAATACGGCCGTCTGTCCCTAAAATAAGAATATTGACACCATCTCTTGTATCCTGTCCATTGAAAACTTCAACTTGGGCAGCCTTGGCATCTTTCGACCCGCTTGAGCCATTCGGATTGGCTGACTGGAAACCTTTCAAGAACATGAAAATCATTCCTACTGCAGCACAAAGCAACAGCATTCCTAACCAAGCAAGTATGCGTTTAAAGCGAAAGACTCTTTTTTTCTTTGGTTTCTTCTGCTTAGGAATCTTAGCTTTTGGTTGCGGTAGACTAGTACGTCGACTAGCTCGACTGCGATTAGTATAACTTGGAAGCCCTGTGTTAGGTTCTGTATAGTCTTGGCTTTCTGCTTCTTCTACGACAACTGAACGAGCTTCTTGTTGACCATCCAGCTTAGCTTGTAAAAAAGCAAACTCTCTCTTTTCTTTATCATTTAGATAGTGGATGTTTTTTAATAGATAGTCGTAACGTAGTTTCTCATGGTGTGTCAGAGGATTTTCTCTAGTCATTCCTTCTCCTTCCCTTTATCCTGTATGGTGTAGATAGGGTAAGCTCCTAGTACTTTATAGTGGATCCCAATCGTTTCTAATTCTTTTTGAGCAAAATGGACCAATTCTTTATCAGTATAGTCCACATCAATGATAAAAAAGTACTCACCTAGTGCTGTTTTTAGGGGGCGACTCTCAATCTTAGTTAGGTCAATCCCGCGCCAAGCAAAGGTAGAAAGCGCCTTATATAAAGCTCCTGGAAGATTGTCTGGCAAGGTCAATGCTAGACTCATTTTCTTAGCATTTGCATTCAAGGGCATTTGCGGTTCCTTGGGACCTAACACCCAAAAGCGAGTGAAATTGGCTTCCATCTCTTGAATATCTTGAGCAATTAATTCCAAACCATATTCTCCAGCCGAACTTTTGGGGGCAATGGCCGCAAAAGGCTGATCTGGATGCTCGGAAACATAGCGCGCAGCGTAGGCTGTACTGGCAGTGACCTCCAGTTGAGCGTCTGGATAATGCTCATCGATAAATTTCTTTCCCTGCGCCAAAGCTTGTGGGTGAGAAAAGATTTTCTCAATTTTAACTTGCCCTGGCACTGCCATCAACTGTTGATGAATTGGCTGCACAATCTCCGCCACAGCCTGAATACGAGCTTGATGAAAAAGATAGTCCAAGGTTTCATGAACACTACCTTCAATGGAATTTTCAACTGGCACTACTGAATAGTCTACTAAGCCCTGTTCGAAAGCCTTGATAACGTCTGTAATATTTGAAAAAGACTCTAGTTCCTCATGAGGAAAAGCCGTTTGCACCACATGGTGCGAAAAAGATCCTTTGGGACCTAGATAGGCAATTTTCATCTCAGTTCCTCTATAATTTCATCTGGGTTTAAACTTGATACATCTACAATCTGACTAGCCACTTCCTCATACCAAGCCTGTCTTTCGTTAAAAATCACAGCCAAATCTTCCTTGCTATTCTTTAAAAATAGTGGGCGTTGATTATCCTCATCGGCTGAAATTCGCTGGTACAGGGTCTCAAAATCTGCTTTAAGGTAGATGTTGTCTGGATTTTGTTTGAGCAAGGCACGATTACGTGGAGAAATGACAATCCCTCCGCCTGTAGAAATAACTTTATCTGTCTTTAGCAAGTCAGCTAGGACTTCTTCTTCTAGTTGGCGGAAGGCAGCCTCTCCTTTTTCTTCAAAGAAACGAGCAATCGGCATCCCCAGTCGGCCTTCCAGCAAGGCATCCATATCTACGAAGTCAGAATCCAGCTGTCTAGCAATAGTAGTTTTTCCTGAACCCATAAAACCTAGTAAAACCTTAGCCATGAATCAAAGTCTCCAAATCATCAAAGAAGCTTGGGTAGCTTGTGTTAATAGCTTCAGCTCGATCCAATTCAACTTCTCCATCTGCAACCAAGAGAGCTGCAATGGCTGTCATCATGCCGATTCGATGGTCTCCAAAGGTGTTGACTTTGGCTCCATAGAGGGTAGATTTCCCTTTGATAATCATGCCGTCTGCTGTAGGAGTAATAGTTGCTCCCATGCTATTTAAAGCATCTGCGACAACTTGAATGCGATCCGTTTCTTTAACCTTGAGTTCTTCTGCATCTTTGATAACTGTTTGACCTTGAGCTTGGGTAGCAAGGAGCGCGATAATCGGCAATTCATCAATTAAACGTGGAATCAAGGCTCCGCCAATCTCTGTTCCCTTCAAATCTGAAGTTTCAACAGTCAAGGTTGCAGATTTGGCAATTGGATCCATATCAGTAATCTCTAATTTCCCGCCCATAGCACGGATAACATCGATAACACCTGTACGTGTTTCATTAATACCGACATTCTTAAGTACCACTCGAGAATTTGGCACAATCAAACCTGCTACCAACCAAAAGGCTGCACTAGAAATATCTCCTGGCACGACAACCGTTTGTCCACTAAGTTTCTGTGGTCCTTGAACAGTGATTTTCTTTCCATCGACACTTAACTCCCCACCAAATTGACGTAACATATCTTCCGTGTGGTTACGAGTGCACTCCTTTTCAATGATGACTGACTGACCTTGAACCTGCAAAGCTGCAAAAATCAAGGCAGACTTGACTTGGGCAGAAGCGATTGGCAATTCGTATTGAATAGGTCTTAAGTTTTTCGTTCCCTTTAAGTGCAACGGTGGCAAGTCTCGCTCTGTATGACCAGAAATACTAACTCCCATCTTTTTCAAGGGAAGAGTTACACGATCCATAGGGCGCTTGGAAAGACTATCGTCTCCAAACATCTCTACTTCAAAGTCTGCACCAGCAAGGACACCTGAAATTAAACGAATAGAGGTCCCAGAATTTCCCATATCTAGAGCATTCTGAGGAGCTTTCAAACCATCCATCCCAACACCTTGAATGGTAATGACACCGTCCTTGTCCTCAATCTCAACGCCGAAGTCACGAAATACCTGCATGGTTGACAAGACATCTTCACCACGCAAGATATCATAAACTTTAGTCTCACCCTCAGCCAAGCTTCCAAAAATGATAGAGCGATGACTGATGGACTTATCCCCAGGTACGCGAATACTACCATTTAACTGCTTAATGTTTGTTTTTAATTTCATACCGGCCCTCATACTGACAATACTTTTTCTTATTTTATCATAAAAAGTCAGAAATTTCTTAAAAATTCCTGACTTTATGAGGTAAATTCTTATTTTAAAAGTTCTGAAATTGGTTCAAAGACAATTTTTTCAATATCAGAAAGATAGATAGAAAGTTGTTGCTGTTTGGCAAAGAATTCTGACAAGAGAGAGTTACCTTGAATCTGCTTGCCAAAACTTTCCATTTTTTCTTGGAAAGAAGCATCTGGAATTTGACCAGTTTGCGCCATGACTTGGATTTCATGCTGAAAGGCAATGTAATCCGCAAAAATCTTACTAGCTTCTGCATCCGCTTGGATGGCATCTCTAGCTTCTTTAACTGCCTTGTATTCAGGCAATTCGCGTAGTCCACGACTTAGTGCATTTGCACTATCATAAATATTTGACATAATTGTCCTCCTTATTTAATAACGACTGTGTAGTCTGTATTTTCTGTAATGACTTGCTCAGCACGTTTTAAATCCTGAGCATTCTTAAAGGAAATTTGCAGAATCCCGTGAACATCCTCACGGTTTTCCTCATTGATATGGATATTGACCAAAGAAGTTCCACGTAGCAATTCCAAGATGCGTAAAATAACATCTTCCTCATCGGGAACATCTACATAAAGGTCAAATGAGCTATCTACTCCTCCGCGTTTATGGATTTCCATAGCCTGACGTTGCTCACGCGCTTGATTGAAAAATCTCCATATTTGGTTTTCATCACCCTTACTGATAGCTTGTCCAATCTCGTCCAAACGGCCCTTGAAATCCTCGATGCGTTCAATAATAGTCTCTCTATTTGATAAGAGGATAGAAGTCCACATACCAGGCTCACTTTCGGCAATCCGAGTCATATCTCGAAATCCACCGGCCGCAAAGCGCCGCGCCATTTCATGCTCTTCAGCATAACTTGCAGTTTGTTCCATCAGGCCTGATGCTAAGATATGCGGAAAATGGCTAATCTGAGAAGTCACTCGGTCATGCTCTTCAGCATCGATTTCAATGAAACGAGCATGAAGACCTGACAGCAAGTCTCTCATTTCTTCGAGCGTATCCGGAGTTGTCAGACTAGATGGCGTGAAGATATAATAGGCATTTTCAAAGAGGTTGACATCGGCAGAGGCAGCTCCTGTCTTGTGACTTCCTGCCATGGGATGGGCCCCCACAAAGCGAACAGACTTATCAGCAAAACACTTCTCAGCTGTACCCACGATAGCTGACTTGGTCGATCCAGCATCAGAAATAATGACACCATCTTTCAAGTCCAAGTTGGCCAATTCCTTAATAAAGGCAATAGTTTGCTTGATTGGCAGGGTAAGAATGATGACGTCTGCAAGTGGAGCAAAACTGGCAAAATCATCCGTCGCACGATCAATCATCCCTCGCTCCAAGGCAATATCTCTAGACGCTTGACTACGATTGTATCCTAAAATTTCATAATCAGGATGATCCCGCTTGATTCCGAGTGCCATGGAAGCACCAATCAAACCAAGGCCTGCGATATAGATGGTTTTTGCCATAAGAACTCCTTAATAATTCTTTGTATACTCCCGATGTTTCGCAACAGCTTCTTTTAATTCTTCTAGATTATCAGATGAAAATTTCTCTAAGATTTCTTGAGCCAACACTGTTGCTACGACTGCTTCCATAACAACACCTGCTGCTGGAAGAGCAGTAGGATCACTTCTCTCTACTGTTGCTTTATAAGGCTCATGAGTTTCAATATCGACACTCATCAATGGTTTATATAGGGTTGGAATGGGTTTCATAACACCTCGAACGACAATGGGCTGACCATTGGTCATACCACCTTCGAAACCACCGAGATTATTGGTCCGACGGGTATACCCATCTTCTGATGACCAGAGGATTTCATCCATGACTTGGCTACCCTTAAGATGGCCTGCTTTAAAACCAAGACCAAACTCCACACCCTTAAAGGCATTGATAGAAACAACAGCATGAGCTAGCCTTGCATCTAGTTTACGATCCCATTGGACATAAGAACCAAGACCAACCGGAACACCTCCGACAACTGTTTCCACAACACCTCCGATGGTATCCCCATCTCGCTTAATCTGGTCAATATAGTCCTTAATCTCCTGCTCACGTTCTTGGTTGACGATAGAAACTTCAGACTGGGCAGCCAGTTTCTTAATCTCTGCGACTGTTAAGTTATCTGGAACATTGATTTCCTTACCACCGAAGATAACAACATGGTTGGCAATTTCAATATCAAGCTCAGCTAAAAGCCGCTTGGCTACTGCTCCAACTGCAACCCGCATAGTTGTTTCACGGGCAGATGAACGTTCCAAAGAATTTCGCAAATCATCAAAACGGTATTTAATCCCGCCAACTAAATCTGCGTGACCTGGGCGAGGATGAGTGATTTTTCGTTTGCTTTTAAGTTTATCCTCAATATCCTCGACAGACATGATATCCAGCCATTTTTGGTGGTCTTTATTAATGACATCCATGGTAATAGGTGCCCCTGTCGTCTTACCGTGGCGAACACCAGAAGTAAAGACAACTTGGTCACTTTCAATCTTCATACGTCCACCACGACCGTAACCGCCTTGGCGACGTTTGAGATCCTCATTGATATCTTCTGCAGTCAAAGGCAGTCCTGCTGGAATTCCTTCAATAATTGCTGTCAGACGAGGACCATGTGATTCTCCTGCTGTTAAATATCTCATACATTCTCCTTATTTTACCAAGTAATCTTTCATTTCTTCGAGTGAGACGGCGTGAATAGTAGCTGAACCAAGCTCTGGTACCAAAACTAACTTCATAGTGTTTCCACGCGCTTTTTTGTCATGAGTCAAAGCCTGATAGAGCTTGTCAACATCCCAGTTTTCATAATCAACAGGAAGACCAAATTTCTGACACATCTCTCGGATAGACTGGGTTATTCCCACTGGCATGAGGCCTTTTTCTTCTGCTACCTTAGAGACCTGAACCATTCCCATAGCTACTGCCTCACCGTGCATGACTTTTCCGTAACCAGCAGTTGCTTCGATGGCATGGCCAATTGTGTGACCAAAGTTGAGATATAAACGAATGCCATTATCCAACTCATCCTCAACCACCATCTTGCGCTTCACCTGGCAAGAATGCTCAATCAAACTCTCGGAATATTCCAAAATGCTTTCCATAGAACCATCCATTTTAGATAAAAGGTCCCAAAGCTCAGGATCTTCGATCAGGCCATACTTGATGACTTCACCCATTCCTTCAATCAACTCTCTCTTACCCAAGGTCTCAAGAACAGTTGGGTCAATCAAAACACCATCCGGCTGAGCAAAAGTCCCCACCATATTCTTGGCAAAAGGGGTGTTAACTCCAGTTTTTCCACCGATAGAGGAATCAACCTGGGCAGTCAAACTAGTTGGAATTTGAACGAAATGAATTCCTCGCATGTAGGTTGAAGCCACAAAACCAGCCAAATCACCAACTACACCACCGCCGAGGGCAACGATGCCATCACTACGAGTTAAACCTTGCTTAACTAAAAATTCATAGACTTTTTGAACTATAGTCAAATTTTTTCGTTCTTCGCCCTCTAAAAAGTCAAAAACTGCCACTTGAAAGCCAGCATCCTCCAAACTCAATTTAACCTTTTCTGCATAGAGTGAAGCCACACGGTTATCCGTTATGATAACAATCTTTTGTGGTTGCCAAAGTTCACGCAACCATTTTCCTGCTTGAGACAGGCATCCTTTTTCAATCTGAATATCGTAAGGATGATGTGGAAGGTCTATTCTAATTTTCATAGCAGGTCTCCTTTTTCTTTATTGGTACTTTTGTTTTAGTGATTCCCAGATTTGATCTGTTGGCATTTCCTTGCCTGTCCATAACTCAAAAGCTTCAGCAGCTTGGTAAAGTAGCATGCCAAGGCCATTGATAGATTGATTTCCCTGGTTTCTTGCCCATTTTAAAAACGGTGTTTCAAAAGGTTGATAAATCACATCTGCTACCAAGAGTTTCTCTGGTAAAACGATGCTGGTCGGGATTGGCTGAGAGAATCCATCCATGCCCACACTAGTAGCATTAACCAAGAGGTCGGCTTGAGTGATGCTGTCTTGAAGCTCTTGAACATCCTCTAATGCCAATAAATCTACTCTAAATCCAGTCGTATTCTGTATTTTTTCTAAGTAAGGTCTTGTTTTTTCCATGGATGAAGAACGAACAAAGACAGAAATCTGACTCACTCCATCCAAGATTGCCTGTGCCAAAATTGCCTTGGCTGCACCGCCTGCTCCTAACAAAACCAGTCTTTTCCTTGATATTTTAAAAGAAGGCAAGCTCTTAAAGAATCCCTTGCCATCTGTGTTATATCCAATTAATGTTCCTTCTAGATTCACAACTGTGTTAACTGCACCAATTAAACAAGCCTCTTCGCTCAACTGGTCCAGATAAGGAATCACTTGTTCCTTGTAAGGCATGGAAAGATTGATTCCATACATCTGGTAGCGACGAATATTAGCAACTGTTTCTGCTAGTTCAGCCTCATCTACTTCCCAAGCAAGATAAACACCATTGGTATTGGTTGCTTCAAAAGCGCTATTGTGAATAAAGGGAGAAATGGAGTGTTTGATAGGATTTGCGACTACAGCTGCTATACGTGTGTAGCCATCAATCTTCATTTAGAAGCTCCCTAATTTTTTTCATCCTAGATAGTGAAATTTGTCCTGGAGCACTAGCTTCATCTAGACTTGCAAAAGACCAACTAGAACCAGTCACATCTGAAGTAATACGAGAGACCTTGCCCACTTTTCCCATAGAAATCGTTACATATTCTTGTTCAGGATTCAGTGTTTTAAAGCCACGTGTAAAGTTCATCAGATCCAACACATCCTGTTCTGTATTAGCCATAACAGCTATTTTCACAACTTTAGGATTTAAACTTGTTAACTCAGACAATATTTCCATTAGATTTTCAGGTGTCTCTTGGAAGTTATGGTAGCTCAAGACGAGATTTGGAAAGTCCAACATCTGATCAAAAATATCCTTGTAGCTAAAATATTCAAAATCAATATAATCTGGTTGATAAAGCTGTGCCACTTCCTTGATAATTTGAACATACTCTTCTGAAGAGAGCTCAATTTGACCACCCTCGGCACGAGTACGTAAAGTAAAAACAAGCTCACGACCTGCAAATTTTTCAAAAATAGCTGGCGCTACCTGCAAGATAGCTTCCTTGGGTAAGAAGTCTGCTCTCCACTCAATGATATCTGCATCATGATACCGCATAACATCAATAGCCTGAGCCTCTTCTATACTTCTTGGCATGACAGAAACAATTAATTTCATTTACTAACCTTCATGGTAATCACTTTGAGGTAATTACTACTTTCATCTTTTTCATTGTAGACAAAGTCTGCTGGAAGTCCATATTTATGAAGGACCTGATACTTTCTACCTGCAAATCCTTTGTTGATTTGTTCTGTGAATTTTTGACGAGAAACATTAGCAGCATTGGTACTAGCAATAATGATTCCACCTGGGTTTAAAATCTCTAGGCTTTGGGAAATCAACTTGTGATAATCCTTAGCTACAGAGAAGGTTTGTTTTTTATTTCGGGCAAAGCTAGGCGGATCCAGAACAATCACGTCATAACTTAAACCTTTTCTTTTAGCATATTTAAAGTATTCAAAGACATCCATGACAAGCAGTCGATGATTGTCTAGACTCAAACCGTTGGCATGAAAATGAGCTTCTGATAATTCTCTTGAACGCTTGGCCAAATCCACAGAAGTCGTTTCACTAGCTCCCCCCATGGCTGCAGCAACTGAGAAAGCTGCTGTGTAGGAAAACATATTGAGTAAGGATTTCCCCATTGCTAAACCATCAACTAAGCTCCCACGAACTTCATGCTGATCCAAGAAAATCCCTGTCATAAGGCCGTCATTCATAAAGACTTGGTACAAGACTCCATTCTCGAGAACAGTGAAATATTCAGCTGCTTCTTGACCATAGATATGAGCAGACTCATAGTCTAGACCTTTAAAGCGAATCTTTTCATAGGCACCTAAGACTTCTGGAAAAACTTGATTAAAGGCTGCTATAATCTCTTGGCGAATTCCATAGATATAGGAGTTATACCAGGAAAAGACAACATAATCTCCATAGAGATCCAGCGTCATTCCACCAAATCCATCGCCTTCTTGATTAAACAAACGAAAGGCAGTTGTCAACTCATCTTGATAGTAGGAAGAACGTTTTTGTTTGGCTTTTTCAAACAAGCTTTCAAAGAAGGTTTGTTTAAAAGAAATGTTCTGGTTGGTTACAAACCAACCAATTCCCTTATTTTGACGAGATAAATAAGCCTTCCCTAAAAATTCTTTGCGTTGGCTGAAAAGTTCAACTTCCTGATCAATTTCAGATAAGTCTGGAAAATCAACTTCTTCCAAAAGAACCTGACCTTTGTGGAGTTTTTTTTCAACACGCCGACTGACGAATACTTTATTCATAGATACAATTATATCAAATTTGTTGAAAATTCACAAAGTAGAAAGTGATTTCTCCATTGATGTCATAGGAACTATCCAAACTTTTCGTTTCTGCTTGATGATTTCTAAATGAGAATGGTCATTTGTGTTGAGAAATTTCATTCTATTACCGTAAAAATAGACATTCACATCCTGAGGTCTATTTTTATAGCGCAAACGTTTGCGTATTGCACAGCTTTGTGGTAAAATGATTGTCAAATTGTTAAGTATGAGGACTTTCTATGAAAAATCAAACCCTAATGCAATATTTTGAGTGGTATCTCCCACATGACGGAAAACATTGGACACGACTTTCTGATGACGCTGAACACCTAGCTAACTTGGGAATTAGTCACATCTGGATGCCACCTGCCTTCAAAGCTACCAACGAAAAAGATGTCGGTTATGGTGTCTATGATCTGTTTGACCTTGGCGAATTTGACCAAAAAGGAACTGTCCGTACCAAGTATGGTTTTAAAGAAGACTATCTTCAAGCTATTCAAACACTAAAATCTCATGGAATCCAACCGATGGCCGATATCGTCTTAAACCACAAGGCAGCTGCTGATCATTTAGAATCCTTTCAAGTTATCGAAGTGGATCCAGAAGACCGCACCATCAAACTAGGAGAACCTTTTACCATCAATGGTTGGACCGGTTTTACTTTTGATGGTAGACAAAACACCTACAACGATTTTCACTGGCACTGGTACCACTTCACAGGAACTGACTACGATGCTAAACGTCGTAAGTCTGGCATCTATCTCATTCAGGGAGAGAATAAAGGTTGGGCTCATGAAGAATTAGTCGACAATGAGAATGGAAACTACGACTATCTCATGTACGCAGACCTGGATTTCAAACACCCCGAAGTCATCCAGAATATCTATGACTGGGCAAATTGGTTTATCGAAACGACTGGTGTAACTGGTTTCCGCTTAGATGCAGTTAAGCACATTGACTCTTTCTTTATGCGTAATTTCATTCGTGACATCAAAGAGAAATATGGACAAGACTTCTATGTCTTTGGAGAATTCTGGAATCCAGACAAGGATGCCAACCTAGACTACCTTGAAAAGATTGAAGGACGCTTTGATCTTGTTGATGTTCGCCTTCATATGAATCTCTTTGAGGCAAGCCAGGCAGGAGCTGACTATGATTTAACAACTATCTTTGATGATAGTCTGGCTCAAATCAATCCGGATCGAGCTGTGACCTTTGTCGACAACCATGATACCCAACGCGGTCAAGCCCTCGAATCTACTGTTGAAGAATGGTTTAAGCCAGCAGCCTATGCTCTCATTCTTTTGCGTGAACAGGGTCTCCCCTGTGTCTTTTACGGAGACTACTATGGTATTTCTGGACAGTTTGCTCAGCAAGACTTTAAAGATGTCCTTGACCGTTTACTTACTATCCGAAAAGATTTGGCTTATGGAGAGCAGATTGACTACCTAGATGATCCTAATTGTATCGGTTGGGTCCGTTCTGGCACTGACGACCAATCACCTATCGCCGTTCTTATCTCAAATGCTCAAGACAATTACAAAACTATGTTTGTTGGTCCAGAATGGGCTGATCATACTTTTGTTGATTTACTTGGCAACCATTCAGACCAAGTGACTATTAATGCTGAAGGATATGGTGATTTCCCAGTTGCCGAACGTTCTGTAAGTGTTTGGGGACTTACTTTTTAAGAACACAAAAAAACTTGCCATGGGCAAGTTTTTTTTATTGCTAAATATTAGTCTTTCCAAAGGTCCATGGCATTTTTAAAATCAGATGAAACTTGTACATTTTGAGGGTTTGTTGCCTCTCTCTCCTGACGTTTCGCTTCTACCTGGGCTACACTCTTAATACCCTCATGTCGCCAGTTTCGTAGGATTGCTTGGATATATTTCCAGTTTGGTTTTCCATTCAAAACAGCTTCACGTAGAGCTTCTTTTATCAAATCCGCACTCGTCCCATCTTCTTTCAAACTCTTTTCCAAATCTTCGATTTCAAAGGGACTCAAAAGACGACCTAGCTCCTGTTGGAAAGTATCTACCAAGCTCTTTAAATCATTTGGAGCAGATTGCACCTGGTTTCGAGCTTGTTTTTCAAACAGTTGATCTAAGCGCTCCAAGGCAAGAGTTGCATCGAAGATTACTTCTATTTCGCCATTCAGTTCAATGGTTCGGTATTGAAGCAACCCTTTCTCAGTCAATCGTGAAATAGCTTGATTGACTTCAGTGACATTTTTGCCGATTTTTTCAGCAATCTGACTTGGAGACAATTCACCTAAAGCCGTTGTATTCTGTAGGTAAAAGAACTGCCAAACCAAGAAATCATCGCTTGACGAGAACAGTTGATTGTAATGTAAGAGCAGGTCACTCGGTAACACTAAGTTTCCTGATTTGAAAGCATCTAAATATGTCATAATTCCTCTTATAAATATCCAAAATGAGACACATCATCTTCCGCACTCTTCCACTCAAACGGTGTTTCTTGGTAAACTGCATAATTTACCCAGTTACTGAAAAAGAGAGCTGCAGATGAACTCCACCTCATACATGGGAGTTCATGAATGTCATCATTTTTGAAATAATTTTCTGGTATATGTGGATCTAAACCAGCATCTAGATCTCTGAAATATTCCTTTGCAAGCGTATCGCGATCATACTCTAAATGCCCAAAGCTATATACTTCTCTCAAATCTCGACTCGCAAGGATAGAGATTCCCACCTCTTTTCCTGATGCTAAAATCTCTAGATTTGTTTTATTCAGGATATCTTCTTTGTGAACTTCTGTATGGCGAGAATGAGGGGATACATATAAATCATCAAAGCCTCTCAATAGGAGATGACCTTCTTTCAAAACATCTTGAGGATAAATCCCAGAAAGTTTCTGCTCCATCTGGTATTTATCTACACCATAGCGATAGTATAGACCTGCCTGTGCTCCCCAACAGATATGCAGGGTTGAAAAGACATGGGTCTTGGACCAATCGATAACTTGGGTAAACTCTTGCCAATAGTCAACCTCCTCAAATGGAAGGTGCTCAACTGGAGCTCCTGTAATAATCAAGCCATCAAAATACTCGTCTTTGACTTCCGAGAAGGTCTTATAAAAAGTCTCCATATGCTCTGAGCGAGTTGTTTTTGATTGGTGACTTTCCATATATAAGAAATCAATATCTAATTGCAGAGGAGTATTGGCCAAATGTCTTAAGAGTTGAGTTTCTGTTACAATCTTTTGCGGCATTAGATTTAAAATAAGAATTTTCAAGGGTCGGATATCCTGATGAGCCGCCCGTTGATCATCCATGACGAAAATATTTTCTGTTTGTAAAATCTCAACTGCTGGTAATTTTTTATCAATTCGAATCGGCATGGAAATCTCCTAACTGTATCATACTGGACTCAAGTAACCTGACTGTCATCAAATGGAAAAATCCAGCTGATGACACTTCTTCCCTTTATTATACTGTAAGAAGATATAGTTTTCAATTATAGTTTTTCTCTAACTAGATATAGCCTTTTTTTATATCATCATTAAGAGAAAACAGCCCTAGGGACTGTTTTTCATTAATAATGCATCAAAACTTTATAATCGTAATCTCCGATTGCCTCACGACCTTTTAGCTCATCAAGCTCAATCAAAAAGGCGCAACCAGCTACGACACCACCTAATTTCTCAATCATTTCGATTGTCGCTTTAACAGTACCACCTGTTGCCAAGAGGTCATCTACAATAAGAACACGTTGACCTGGTTTGATAGCATCTGCGTGCATGGTCAAAGTATCAACACCATATTCTTTTTCGTAGTCAGCTGAAATCACTTCACGTGGCAATTTCCCTGGTTTACGAACAGGTGCAAAACCAATTCCCAACTCAAAAGCAACTGGACATCCAACAATAAATCCACGTGCTTCTGGTCCTACAATCATATCAATCTTTTTGTCAGTAGCATATTGAACAATTTCACGAACAGCATAACTGTAGGCATTTCCATCTGCCATCAATGGGCTGATATCACGGAAAGTAATTCCTTCTTGTGGATAATTTTCAATACTTGCAATGTAATCTTTTAAGTTCATAGCGTTTCTTTCTTTTAAAGTTTTTACTCCCTATTATACCATAATTCCTAGAAAAGCAAAATAGAAAGAAGCCTTGGAATATCCTTCCAAAGCCCCTCAGTCCTTCATAAAATTCGGAGGTTCACTCGCTCAATGAAATCTTTACTTCTTTTTGCTTTTAGAGCTTTGATTTCGCTCGCGATTTTGTTGGATGCGCCACTCTCGCTCAAAGTAAGACATGGTTTCAAATACTCTCTTTGGTAAGCCAACATCCAGCAAATAGATTGGGATTTTCAAAACGTTAGAATGTTTTGAACTTGTAAATCTACTTCGAAGACGATACCAGAAAAAGTTGGATTTTAAAAGTTCCTTGTCATAAAACTGAACCTCAATCATATAAAAATCCCTTGCATTTCTACTGCCCTTAATTCTCGTGAGAGCAAACTTTTCTACCTGTTCCCAGGAATAAAACTGCCAGTCTTTCTTTGGAAATGGTTTATAGAAAAATCCTTGAGCCGTACATTTCAAATACTCTTTATCAGAAAAAAGCCGTCGCAAATGTTGATACAAAATGAAGCCAACGATGAGGATCAAGAAACCGATAAAGAGAATTAAAGCCACCAATCCCGCAGGTGCTTCTTCGGGATAGCTCAGCAAAAACGAAAGGATCCAAAGTAGAAGAGCCAATTCTAGTAGATAAAGAATAAGGCTCAAGACGATTTTCTTACTACTCCATTTAATAATTGTTTCTTCCATTATACTAACTCACTTAAATATTCATAGCGTTCATATTTTTCCAGCAAGTCTTCATTTTTCTCGTCTAACTCTTTTTGAAGGGTAGCTAGTTTCCCAAAGTCAGAACCATTTGCTAGCATTTCTTCCTCTATAGAAGAGATGCGGTTTTCTAAGGCTTCGATATCACCTTCAATACTTGCCCACTCCTGCTTTTCTTGGTAAGTCATCCGTTTCTTTTCTTCACGTACTTTGACGACTTTTTCCTTCTCAACTTTTTGATTTTGTGTTACTGCTTCTGCTTCAAAGGCCTTTTCATCTAGATAATCTGTATAATGGCCAAAGAAAGGACGGATGGTTCCATCTTCAAAAGCAAGAATCTTAGTTGCTACCTTATCAAGGAAATAGCGGTCATGACTAACTGTCAAGACTGGTCCTGCAAAACCTTGTAAGAAATTTTCTAGAACTGTTAAGGTCGCAATGTCTAGATCATTTGTCGGCTCGTCCAAGAGAAGCACATTGGGTTTTTCAAGGAGTAATTTGAGGAGGTACAGACGCTTCTTCTCTCCACCTGACAGCTTCTCAATCAAGGTACCGTGCGTTGAACGAGGGAAAAGAAATTGTTCTAGTAACTCAGCGATTGAAGTCGTAGTACCACCACTAGTCTTAACCTCTTCTGCCACTTCCTGCAAGTAATTGATAACTCTCTTGCTTTCATCTAAACCTTCGATTTGTTGAGAGAAATAAGCAATACGAACTGTTTCACCGATGATAACTTGTCCTTCAGTAGCTTCAAGTCTTCCTGCAATAAGGTTAAGAAGGGTTGACTTCCCAACACCATTGTCCCCGACGACTCCGATACGGTCTTTGGCTTGCACTAAAAGGTTAAAATGTTTCAGAATCGGTTTATCGTCATAGGCAAAGGAAACATCCTTAAACTCAATGACCTTCTTACCGATGCGACTGGTTTCAAAATTCATGCTCAAGTCTGTCTCAAGGCTAGTATCTGAAACTTCCTTTTTCAAGTCATGGAATCGATTGATACGAGCTTGTTGCTTGGTCGCACGAGCTTGAGGTTGCCGTCTCATCCAAGCTAATTCTTGTTTGTAAAGTTGTTCCTTTTTGTGAAGAAGAGCTGCGTCACGCTCATCCTGTTCAGCCTTGAGACGGACATAATCTTGGTAATTCCCCTGATACTCTGTTAATCCACCTCTATCCAATTCAAAAATTCGCGTAGAAAGAGCATCTAGGAAATAGCGATCGTGGGTGATGAAGAGAACGGTCTTCTTGGAATTCTTCAAGAAAAGTGTCAGCCACTCGATGGTCGCAATGTCCAGATGGTTGGTTGGCTCATCAAGAAGCAAGAGATTATGATTTCCTAAAAGCACTTGCGCTAATTGAACCCGTCTACGAAGACCACCCGACAAAGCTCCAACAGGAGTTGATAATTCTTGAATACCTAGTTTACTGAGTACCGTTTTGACCTGACTTTCGATTTCCCATGCTTGGAGAGAATCCATCTCCGCCATGACCCGTTCTAGACGCGCCTGCTTGTCCTCACTGTAGTTGAGCATAAGCAGTTCATACTCCCGAATCAACTGGATTTCCTTGAGGTCACTGGATAAAACAGTATCCAAGACAGTCTTGCTATCATCAAATTCCGGATTCTGGGTCAAATAACCAATCTTGTAATCACTCTTTGCTGAAAAAGGGCTAATATCGCCATCAAAACCTGAAACACCTGAAAGAACATCTAGAAGGGTCGTTTTCCCAGTTCCGTTGACACCGATAAGACCGATACGATCCAAGTCGTGGATGATAAAGGAAATATCCTTAAAGACAGTCTTGTCACCAACGGATTTGCTTAGTTTTTCAACGATAAAATCACTCATTTTCTCTCCCTTAAGTATGCATGAATGGCTTCCACTTCATTATCTAGATTACCATCCACAATAGCATACTCAATTTCCTCTAGAACAGCTCCTAATTCTGGACCTGGATGATAGCCATATTCCTTGATCAGAATGCCACCATTAATTTGCATCTCTTTCTTATCATGAATGGTCAAGCTCTCGTAGGTTTCTGTGATAGCTTGCGGATTGACTTCTTTTCCTTGAGCTCGGCGAAGATTTTCAGCCTGTAAAAGCAAATTTAGATCAAAACGGTAACAATCACGTTTACTTAATTCTCCCTCATCTCGAAGAAACAAGATACTCAATAAATCCTGTACTTGCTTAGCAAATTGACGTGAAGTCTTCCAATGTTTCAAAAATTGCTGAGCATCTTTCACTTCTAAAGCCCATAAAAGTGCTGTCCAAGCTTGTTCAGATGATTCAAAGGTGAAATCATCTTCTAAGTCAAATAAAGACTGGAGTTTGTCCTGACTACCTGCCATATCTGGAAGATAATCATAAGCTTTACTTGCAATCATAGAAGATAAACCTACTCGCCAATGAGGGGCTAGCAGAAGCTTGTCAAATTCGACAAACGTACGCTCCACAGAGATTTTTTCTAAGAGTGGCGTTAAGGTCTTCATCGCTTCAAACGTTTCTTGCTCAAGTTCAAAACCAAGACTAGCTTGGAAACGAAATCCACGCATGATGCGTAGAGCATCTTCATTAAAACGTTCACTAGCTACACCAACTGCACGTAGAACTTGATTTTCTAAATCTTGTAAACCATCAAATAAATCAACGATTTCCCCTGCTTCATCCAAGGCAAAGGCATTGACTGTGAAATCTCGGCGCTTGAGATCTTCTTCGAGTGAACGAACAAAAGAAACTGAACTTGGTCTACGATAGTCTACATAAATATCTTCTGTTCGAAAAGTAGTTACTTCGTACTCTTCATCTCCATCTAAAACCAAAACAGTTCCATGCTCAATGCCAATATCAGCTGTCCGTGGAAAAATCTGCTTGGTTTCTTCTGGATAGGAGGACGTCGCGATGTCCACATCATGAATGGTACGATTTAGCAGGGCGTCCCTAACGGATCCACCAACAAAATAAGCCTCAAATCCTGCTTCTTTAATTTTTTCTAATACTGGTAAAGCCTTCTGAAATTCAGAAGGCATTTTTGTTAATTTCATAGTAAGTGTTCTAATCCATAGACAAGCTCATGACGCTTGACAACTTCTTTGATTCCCAAATTCACCCCTGTCATGAAGGAGCTACGATCATAGGAGTCATGACGCAGGGTCAATCCTTCTCCTTGATTTCCAAAAATGACCTCTTGATGAGCTACCAAACCTGGTAAACGAACCGAATGGATTCGCATACCATCAAAGTTAGCTCCACGTGCTCCCGCAATGAGTTCTTCCTCATCACTAGCACCTTGTTGAATAGACTCACGAACTTCAGCCATCAACTCAGCTGTTTTGATTGCTGTCCCGCTTGGAGCATCTTTTTTCTTATCATGGTGAAGTTCAATAATCTCCACATTTGGGAAGTATTTAGCTGCCTGTGCTGCAAATTGCATCAGTAAGACAGCACCCAAGGCAAAGTTAGGAGCAATCAATCCACCCAAGCCTTTGAAACGAGACAATTCTTTTAATTCTTCGATTTCTTGACTGGTGAAACCTGTCGTTCCTACTACTGGAGCAAAGCCATGTTCAAGAGCAAAGAGTGTATTCTCATAGGCGACAGCTGGTGTAGTAAAGTCCACCCAAACATGGGCATCAAAGCCTGCTAAGTCATTTTTATCATTGAATACTGGAATTCCTTGCCATTCAGATGCAGACTCAAAAGGATCCAAAACAGCTACTAGTTCAAGTTCAGGATCAGACAAAACCATCTGACAAGCAGATTGGCCCATTCTTCCCTTAAAACCAGCAATAATCACTCGAATACTCATCTTTACTCCTATCTAAGATACAAAGCCTGCAAGAACACAAAGTGAAAATAGGAGTTCTGATCAAGGAGTTTCTTTTCCTTGGAAGAACTATCTTTTTCACATAGGGTTCCAGGCGTGTTCAATTCTAAGATACAAAGGACGTTAGCTGCCCATGAAAAATAGGGAATGGCGCTGACTTTCCACGAAAGGCAAGACAGGCATCTTTTTTCAAGAGGCAGATAGTCCGTGTTCAATTTTAAGATACAAATCCTGTTAGAACAATCTAGACGATTGGTGTATAACCTAAAGCAATACTTCCTTCTCCCAGGTGAGTCCCAATAACACTACCGAAGGTTGCAATTGAAATGTCTGTAGCTACTCCACCGTCTAACAAAAGCTGAAGCAAATCAGCTGCTTTTTGAGGAGCATTCCCGTGAATGACAGTAATCTGGTAATTGCCATTAGCTGTTGCTTCTTTAACAATTTCAACCAAACGTTTTGTTGCTTTCTTCTCTGTACGAACCTTCTCATAAACTTCGATAACACCTTGGTCATTGAAATATAGAATTGGTTTAATGCTAAGAAGATTCCCTAAAATAGCTGCGCCATTTGATAAACGACCACCTTTAACCAGATGATCAAGGTCATCTACCATGATAAAGGCTGAAGTATTTTCAATCTGTTCGGTTAACTTATCTAGTATAGACTGGAAATCATCACCCTGCTCAGACCATTGAAACACACTTTCCACCATGAATCCTAGTGGTGCACTTGTAATTCGAGTATCAGGAAAAGCGATGGTTAGACTTTCGAACTCATCCGTCATATACTGGATGTTCTGGTGAAACCCTGAAATTCCAGAAGATAGAAAGAGACCCAAAACATGAGTATAGCCCTTTTCTTTTAATGACGATAAAATTTCATCCAACTTTGCAATACTTGGTTGACTTGTTTTAGGTAGTTCAGATGAACGAGCCATTTTTTCATAAAATTCTTGAGCGGTTAGATTTACACCTTCAACATACTCCTGTCCGTCGATATTCACAGGAATGTCAAGCACAAATAAATCTTCTTTCCGCAAGGTTTCCGCTTGTAGAAAAGCAGATGAGTCTGTTATGACCGCTAATTTCATTTTTTTAAAACTCCAAATTAATTCCTGGTAAGTCTAGTGCAATTTCCGTTACTTCATAAGTCAAACGGTTTAGCATATCCAAAGAAGGACGAGCAAGCGTCTCAACTTCTTCTTGACTAAAATCACTTGGTTGATCTACGATACGACCTTCAACGTGGTTTACTTGAGAAATAGTACCACTGATAACAAATTTATCGAAGACAATCATAAAGCTCAAAACAACTACGAGAGAAGTCACCTGATTTTCTTGGTCATGTTGAAGTAGTTGGAAGTTCACATCAACCTTTGTTTCAGGAATTCCGTTCTCATTTTCCCATTCAAAGTTACGAGCATCAAAGTGATACTGACTAACAAATTCTTGTTCACGTTTTAAATTCATCATATTCTCCATGGTTACAATTTACTTTGACATTGTAACATATTTTCTTATTTTCTGCTAACTTTCCTAAATTCCGATTTCTGCTTTCACAACTTCAGCAATGGTATCCACATAGTAATCTACTTCTTCAGTTGTTGGTGCTTCAGCCATGACTCGCAAGAGTGGCTCAGTTCCACTTGGGCGAACGAGAATACGTCCGTTGCCTGCCATTTCTGCTTCCATCTTATCGATAATAGCCTTGATAGCTGGTACTTCCATGGCCTTGTCTTTCATGGTGTTTTCCACACGGATATTAACCAATTTTTGTGGGTAAATTGTTACTTCTGAAGCCAACTGAGATAAGCTCTTACCTGTTTCTTGCATGATCTTAGTCAATTGAACTGCTGACAACTGACCATCACCAGTTGTATTGTAGTCCATCAAGATAACGTGACCTGACTGTTCTCCACCGAGATTGTAGCCTGATTTTCTCATTTCTTCAACGACATAGCGGTCTCCAACAGCAGTGACAGCTTTATTAATGCCTTCACGATCCAAGGCTTTATGGAAACCAAGGTTGGACATAACTGTTGTTACAATTGTATTTTGTGCCAATTGACCTTTTTCAGAAAGGTATTTACCGATGATATACATAATCTTATCACCGTCGACAATCTCACCATTTTCATCTACTGCAATCAAACGATCGCTGTCCCCATCAAAGGCTAAACCAATGGCAGATTTACTTTCTTTTACAAGTTCTTGCAAGGCTTCTGGATGAGTCGAACCAACATTAAAGTTAATGTTCAAACCATCTGGAGTTTCTCCAATGACAGTAATTTGAGCACCCAAATCTGCAAAAATTTGACGAGCACTTGTAAAAGCTGCTCCATTTGCAGTATCCAAGGCTACCTTCATCCCTTCAAGAGCTGTTCCAGTTGAAACCAGGTAGGCTTCATACTTGCGTAATCCTTCTGGGTAATCAACAACAGTACCTAATCCTTCAGCACTTGGACGTGGGAGAGTATCTTCACTGGCGTCAAGCAAGGCTTCGATTTCTGCTTCTTTTTCATCGTCTAGCTTAAAGCCATCGCCACCAAAGAATTTAATCCCGTTATCAAGGGCTGGGTTGTGGCTAGCTGAAATCATGACACCTGCGCTCGCTCCTTCAGTTTTCACCAAATATGCTACTGCAGGCGTAGCAAGTACACCAAGTTTATAAACGTGAATTCCCACAGAAAGAAGACCAGCAATCAAGGCTGCTTCTAGCATTTGACCTGAGATACGTGTATCGCGTCCAACAAAAACCTTAGGCGCTTCTGTCGCATGTTGACTGAGGACATATCCTCCAAAGCGACCCAATTTAAAGGCCAATTCTGGCGTTAATTCTACGTTTGCTTCTCCTCGGACTCCGTCCGTTCCAAAATATTTACCCATTTTATCATTCCTTTTCTAGTTTAATGTTTATTTTAAGATTCTGACTTCGTTTCTGCTGCTGTCGTTGAAGAGTTTTCAGTAGATGAAGTATTACTTGTTGTGGTTGTGCTACTTGTTGTTCTTACAGCTTTGGTCGTTACTTTCATAGTAGTTTCAAAAGGTGTAATCACTGTTGGTAAGACAGCCCCATTTTTATCAACAGCTTGCAAAGGAACTGATCCAGAATAGTTCCCTGTAATCTGTTCACTCGTTGGTAAAACTGCAACAATCCGATCAATCTTAGATAGTGTATCCGCATCACTAGTTACTGAAACTTTTTCATCAGAAACAGTCACACGTTCGATTATAATCTTCTCATCAATTTGACTAGAATCAATTTGAGGTACAACAGGTACATTATCTCGAGTAACTTTCTTACCAATCTTGACTGTGATCTTTTGAGGTGTTGCTACAGCTGTCAAACCACTTGGAAGATTTTCAATGGTCAAGGGAACTTCAATCGTTCCTTCTGTAGCTTGCGTCAAATCAGCAGTCACTTTAAATTTACGAGTGCTCTCTTGCATCTCACTAGCCAAGGTGACTCGATTTGAACCCGTTAGAAACACTGTTACTTCTGAGCTGAAACCACTGATAAAATATTGCTCACTATCATATTGAATATCAATCGGTACATTGACTACTGTATTGGTATAGGTTTCAGTTTTAGTTTGTCTTGCGTTGGTATTGTTTTGATAATTGATTGATGTTGCATAGATAAACAGGACACATGCAAAGAGGAGTGAGGAGAGGATATAAAGACTATTTCTTTTCATTATTCCAGCCTCCTAATAGACGTTCTTTTAAGCTTAGTTCTTGTTCATCCTTAGGTATCAGAATACGACGTAGTTCTTCCTCGAAATCTTCCAAACTTAGATCATGTTTGAAGACACCATTATAGGTGATGGATATACCTCCAGTTTCTTCAGACACAACAAAAGTAAGGGCATCTGAAACTTCTGATAAACCTATGGCTGCACGGTGACGAGTTCCGAACTCTTTGGAAATACCTGTGTTTTCAGTCAGTGGTAAATAGGCAGAAGTCACTGCAATCCGATCTCCACTGATAATGACTGCACCGTCATGGAGAGGCGTATTAGGGATAAAGATGTTAATTAATAACTCAGCAGAAATCTTAGCATCTAAAGGAATTCCTGTAACGATGTACTCCTGCAAGGTTCTCACACGTTGAACAGCTACCAAAGCTCCAATCTTTCGCGGGCTCATATACTCAACCGATTTTACAAAAGCCTGTACCATCTGCTCTTCTGAACTTATAGGAGTATTTGAAAAGAAGTCCGTAGCTCGACCTAATCGTTCCAAACCTGTCCGAATTTCTGGAGAAAAGATAACAACCGCTGCGATAACTCCATAGGTAATCAATTGGTTAATCAACCAGGAAATAGTCGTCAAGCCCAAAAAATTAGCCGCAATCTGAGCTAAGATAAAAACTAAAACGCCTCGAACCAGAATCATAATCTTGGTTCCTGCAATTGATTTTGTAAATTGATATAAGATATAAGCGACGATTAGAATATCAATCACATTTATCGCAATACTCCAAGGACTGGAAAACAAACTAGACCAGTATTGAAGATTAGATAATTGCTGAAAATTCATCCTGTGTCCCCTCTCCAAAAAAGCTTCTCTTCATTATACCATTTTTAATGGAAATTTTCTCCCCCTTACCTCATTTTAAATTGGCAGAAAATATGATAGAATAAAATGATAAAAATGAAATAAGGAGAAACCATGTCTGAATTATATGATATTACCATCATAGGGGGTGGCCCAGTTGGTCTTTTCGCAGCCTTTTATGCAAATTTACGTCAAGCTAAAGTACAAATCATTGACTCTCTTCCCCAATTAGGTGGTCAACCTGCCATTCTTTATCCTGAAAAACAAATTCTTGATGTCCCAGGTTTCCCAAATCTCACTGGTGAAGAACTAACTAATCGCCTCTTAGAACAACTAAAAGGTTTTGATACACCAGCACATCTCAATGAAACTGTTCTTGATATTGAAAAAGAGAATGATATTTTTAAGATTACAACCACTAAAGGAACTCATACTAGCAAAGCTGTCATTATCGCTATGGGTGGAGGTGCCTTTAAACCGCGTCCACTTGAATTGGATGGTGTTGATAGTTATGAAAATATCCATTACCACGTTTCTAACATTCAACAATATGCTGGCAAGAAAGTAACCATCCTGGGTGGAGGAGACTCTGCTGTGGACTGGGCCTTAGCTTTTGAAAAGATTGCTCCAACTACACTTGTTCACCGTAGAGACAACTTCCGTGCGCTTGAACATAGTGTCCAAGCCCTTCAAGAATCATCTGTTAGTATCAAAACACCATTTGTGCCAAGTCAACTTCTTGGAGATGGAAAAACTCTTGACAAGCTTGAAATCACAAAAGTCAAATTCGATGAGACCGAAACTATTGAACTCGACCACCTCTTTGTCAACTATGGCTTCAAATCATCAGTTGGTAATCTTAAAAACTGGGGACTTGACCTTAACCGTCACAAGATTATCGTCAATAGCAAGCAGGAGTCAAGCCAAGCTGGAATTTACGCTATCGGTGACTGCTGCTACTACGATGGTAAGATTGACTTGATTGCAACAGGTCTTGGTGAAGCACCAACTGCTGTCAACAATGCCATTAATTACATTGACCCAGAGCAAAAAGTACAACCAAAACACTCTACAAGTCTATAAGAAAAGAACCACGAATCCTAGGATTCGTGGTTTTATAGTTCCTCGGCGATTTTATTAATCTTTCTCAGTCGATGATTAACACCACTTTTTGTGAGTGGATTTGTCAAACTGTCTGCCAATTGTTGGATAGAGTAGTCCGGATGTTGAATGCGCAAATGCGCTACTTCCTGCAAATCTGCTGGAAGATTATCCAAGCCAATTCTATCTTTGATTTTACTGATATTGTTGATAGTTTTCATACTCGCAGAAACCGTACGAGCGATATTTGCTGTCTCTGCATTATTAGCACGATTGAGATCATTGCGAGTTTCTCGGAGAATCTTGACGCCTTCAAAAGTATCTCTCGCCTCCATGGCTCCCACTAAAATCAGGAAATCCATAATATCTTCCGCTCGCTGAAGATAGGTCACTGCCCCCTTTTTTCGTTCGATCACTTTAGCATCTAGCAAGAACTGCTGCAAGAGCGAAGCAATCCCTTGGGCGTGGTCCAGATAAACAGAACTTATTTCTAACTGATACTTGCCTGACTCAGGATCCCGAATACTCCCATTTGCTAAAAATGCACCACAGAGATAGGCACGACCTGCTTCCTCATCTCCTAAAATATCTGGATCAATCCCTGTTTCCAAACCAAAGAAAGAATCGGCCAAACGCAAATCTGCTAAAAGTTCCTGGACTCGCTCATCCGTAAATACAGTATAGACGCGATTTTTCCGTAGATTACTTCTCTGGTGGTGACGAATCTCAGACTTGATGCCATAAAAGTGCAAGAAAGATTCATAGAGATGACGGGCCAACTTAGCATTTTCTGTAATGACGGACAAGGTCAAACCAGAGCTCGATAAACCAATACTACCAGACATCTTGATAATAGCTGACAATTCATGACGACTCAGGTGATGCTGACTTAAAATTTCTTCTTTTACTGCTACTGTAAAACTCATTTTCTCACCTGTATGATCCGCATGAGCTCATCTACGATTAAATCACCATCGTGAAAGGCTCCCCCATTTTCCAAGCGTAGAAAGTTGGATGAAATGACACGTGGGACTTGCTTACGCAAACCTTCAAAATCATGCTCAACCTGCACCAAATATTCATCAAAACGGTTGGTATCCATATAGTCCCTCGGAACCTTTTCGATATTAACAAGGACAGTATCGATAAATGGACGGCCCAAATGACGATGTAAGACTTCTACGTGATCACTATCTGAGAAATGCTCCGTTTCTCCACGTTGAGTCATAATATTGCAGACATAGGCAACCTCTGCCTTAGTCTCTAGAAGAGCCTGTCCAATTTCTTCAATAACAATATTTGGTAAGATGGATGTAAAGAGCGATCCCGGTCCCAAAACAATCATATCACTCTCAAGAATGGTATTGACAACACGACGGCTGGCCTGCGGTTTCTCATCGTCTAGAGTGTTTGTCACATAGACATGGTCAATCATACCTGGATGATCTGCAATGTGACTTTCCCCAGCTACTTCTGAACCATCTTTAAAGACAGCATGGAGTGTCAAAGGATGGTCACTTGATGGGAAAATCTTCCCTGTAGTATGGAAGAATTTACTCAGCAATTGCATGGCATTATAGGTCGAACCCTGCATTTCAGATAATCCAGCTATGATAATGTTTCCTAATGGATGACCTGCAAAAGCACCTGCATCCTCTGAAAAACGGTATTGAAAGACCTTTTCATAGAATTTTGGCATATCTGACATGGCTACAAGGACATTACGTAAATCCCCTGGAGGTGTCAACTGTTGAATATTTTTTCTTAGTTCACCTGAAGAACCACCATCATCCGCAACGGTTACTATGGCTGCAATTTCGACGTCTTTTTTCCGTAGACTATTTAAAATAACAGGGATTCCGGTTCCTCCACCGATCACCGTAATTTTGGGTTTTCTCATGAACGGTTTACCGTTTCCTTTCTTCGGTCTTTATCACGATGACTTTCATTTACAGGCCAACTTTTAGATAGGTCATTCGCTAAACGCTTGGCAAAGGCAACACTTCTATGCTGTCCGCCAGTACAACCAATCGCAATCGTTAAGACTGATTTGCCCTCTTTTTTATAGCCTGGTAGGATTGGTTCAACCAAGGCTAACAAATGTCGGTAGAAATCTTCAGATTCCTCATGGTTCATGACATAGTCATAAACTGCCTGGTCTTCACCTGTCTGATTCCGAAGTTCTGGCAGATAGTATGGGTTTGGCAAGAAACGAACATCAAATACCAAATCAGCATCAATTGGAATGCCGTATTTAAACCCAAAAGACATGACCTCAATACGGAAAGACTGCGTTTGTTCTTGGTCAGAAAACTGCTCTGCAATAGTCTTACGAAGTTCACGAGGAGTTAATTCTGTTGTGTCAACCACGTTTTGACTCATATTTTTTAATGGAGCCAAGAGTTCGCGTTCCAACTTAATTCCGTCCAAGATACGACCATCAGCTGCAAGTGGGTGACTTCTTCTAGTTTCCTTATAACGTGCCACCAATTCCTTATCAGCAGCATCCAAAAAGAGAATCTTGAAGTCTAGATCATCTTGGTTTTCCAATTCATCCAAGACAGCCTGAATCTCTGAGAAGAAAGAACGACTACGCATATCAACCACTAAAGCTAACTTGTGGTCATCATCCTTGGTCTCGACCAACTGCAAAAACTTTGGCAAGAGAGCAGGTGGCATATTATCAATGGTAAAATATCCTAAATCTTCAAAGGACTGAATGGCTACCGTTTTCCCTGCACCACTCATCCCTGTCACAATCACCAGGTGAAGTTGTTTCTTTGTCATCATAGTCTCCTTATATCAAAAGAAGTTTGGAAGAACCAAACTTCTACTAGCTTATCCAATCTCTGCGATGACTTCAATTTCGACTTTTACATCGCGAGGAAGACGAGCTACTTCCACAGCTGAACGAGCTGGAAATTCCTTGTTAAAGGCTGTTTGGTATACCTCATTAAAAGGTACAAAGTCGTTCATATCACTCAAGAAACAAGTTGTTTTAACAACATGGTCAAAATCTGTACCTGCTTCTGCTAAAATAGCTCCAATGTTTTTCAAGACTTGTTCTGTCTGTTCTTGGATTGTTTCTCCTACGATTTCTCCAGTTTCAGGAGATAGAGGTACTTGACCGCTAGCGAACAAAAGGTTGCCAACGATTTTTCCTTGAACGTAAGGTCCGATTGCTTTTGGAGCTTTATCTGTATGAATTGTTTTTGCCATATGTATTCCTCATAATTTTTCTAAAATAGCATCCCAAGCTTGATCCATTCCTGCTTTTGTTACGGATGAAAAGAGGATAAAATCATCACTTGGATCAAAGTTTAATTTCTTTTTAATAGCTGATTCGTGCTTATTCCATTTCCCACGCGGAATCTTGTCTGCCTTGGTCGCCACAATGATGACAGGAATTTCGTAATATTTAAGGAATTCGTACATCTGCACATCATCTGCCGTCGGATCATGACGAAGGTCAACGAGACTAACAACCGCTCGAAGATTTTCTCGAGTAGTCAAGTACTCCTCAATCATACGACCCCATTTTTCACGTTCCTTTTTGGAAACACGGGCATAACCATAACCAGGCACATCCACAAAACGCATCTTGTCATCAATATTAAAGAAATTGAGTAGTTGTGTTTTTCCTGGTTTTCCAGAAGTACGAGCCAGATTCTTACGATTGAGCATGGTGTTGATAAAGCTTGATTTCCCCACATTTGAGCGACCTGCCAGAGCAATCTCAGGAAGTTCATCCTCTGGATAGTGGGACTTGTTGGCTGCACTCAGCAAAATCTCAGCATTGTGTGTATTGATTTCCATAGTCACCTCTAGGCTGTCTCTAGAATTGGCTTAGCCGTTCCGTCAACTGCTTCTTTTGTGATACGAACAGTTTTCACATTTTCTTGACTTGGAACCTCAAACATAACATCTAGCATGGTTTCTTCGATAATTGAGCGAAGACCACGCGCACCCGTTTTACGTTCGATGGCTTTGTTTGCAATTTCTTGGAGAGCTTCGTCGTCAAATTCAAGCTCCACATCATCATAAGAAAGCAAGGTCTGGTATTGTTTAACCAAAGCATTTCTTGGTTCCTTCAAGATGCGAACCAAATCATCTACAGTCAACTGCTCCAAGGCTGCAAAGACAGGCAAGCGTCCAATCAACTCAGGAATAATACCGAATTTTTGAATATCTTCTGCGATGATTTCTTGCATGTAAGAACTATTTTCGTCAATAGCCTTGTTGTTTTGTCCGAAACCAATCACTTTTTCACCCAGACGCTGTTTGACAATCTCTTCGATGCCATCGAAGGCACCACCCACGATGAAGAGGATATTCTTGGTGTCTACTTGAATCATTTCTTGTTGTGGATGTTTGCGTCCACCTTGAGGAGGAACACTTGCTACTGTACCTTCGATAATCTTAAGGAGGGCTTGTTGCACACCTTCACCAGAAACATCACGTGTGATGGAAACATTTTCGCTCTTCTTAGCAATCTTATCAATCTCATCGACGTAGATAATCCCACGTTCTGCACGTTCAATGTTAAAGTCAGCTGCCTGCAAGAGTTTGAGGAGAATGTTTTCCACGTCCTCACCTACATAACCAGCCTCAGTAAGAGCCGTTGCATCAGCAATAGCAAAAGGTACATTCAAACTTCTAGCAAGAGTCTGAGCAAGGAAGGTCTTCCCTGATCCAGTTGGGCCAATCATTAGAATGTTTGACTTTTGCAAATCCACATCTTCAGTCTCTTCACGAGTGTCATGGAAATTGATGCGTTTGTAGTGGTTATATACAGCCACTGCCAGAGCCCGTTTGGCACGATCTTGACCGATCACATAGTGGTTCAAAATGTTTAGGAGTTCGATTGGTTTTGGTACCTCAGACAAGTCCGCCAAAACTTCCTCAGCCAACTCCTCACGAATAATTTCCTGGGCCAACTCCACACATTCATTACAGATAAAGGCATTGTTCCCAGCAATTATTTTTTTAACTTCTTCTTGGCTTTTGCCACAAAATGAGCAATAAACCATCATATCATTTTTCCTATTTGTAGACATGATTCCCTTCCGTTCTAACTATTCATTCTATCTAAAATAAGGTCATATAAAAAGCATGAATGCTATTCACCAAGTTTGTAAAAGCATTAAGCCAAAGTAGAGTAGCAAGTCCAAAGCGCTTTTTACGAAAAGCGTGTGTTCCAGCTACAAAACAGACAGCACACAAAAGAGCTGTAAAAAATCCAAAAATACTACGCTCCATTAGACTTCCTTTCTCTTTCTATATTCGATGGTAAAATCATAGGCATTTTTCTCATCTCTAGTATAAGATTTGCTTGCAACAGTCTCAAAAGCAGTCAAGTCAAAATCTTCTGGGAAATAGGTATCCCCTTCAACTTGAGCATGAATTTGTGTCACAATAATCTCATCGAGATAAGGTTCAAAAAGCTGAAAAATCTGCTTGCCACCAATGATATAGAGATTCTTAGCCTGATGATGATACCAGTCTAAAACATCCTCAACATTTTGGAAAACCAGAGCACCATCAATTGACTCTTCAGGATTGCGCGTCAAAATCAAGGTCTCACGTCCTGGAAGCAAACGTCGTCCCATTCCATCAAAGGTTACACGGCCCATTAAAATGGCATGATTCAAGGTTGTTTCTTTAAAATGTTTTAACTCTGCTGGCAAATGCCAAGGCAAACGATCCTCTTTCCCGATTACACCCTTTTCATCTTGAGCCCAAATGGCTACGATTTTCTTTGTCATGCTTTCATCCTTTTCATTGATAGTTCTATTTTATCAAAAATCTTCAAAAAAGACTGTTTTGGAATGCCCTCCTGAATAGAAAAAATCCGTAGAAAACTTCTACGGATTTTTAGAAAAATGCAGTATCTTACAAACCAGGTGCTTGTCCTAATTCTGCTGCAAGCATCCAAACTGTTTTTTCAAGGTCAGCTTTAGCACCAACGAAGATATCATTGGTTACATCATCACCTTCTTCATCTGTTACATCCAATGCTTTTTGGAAAAGAGTGATAAGGTAACGATAAATTTCAAGGACACGTTCCAAACTTTCTTCTACGTTACGGAATTCTCCAACTCCTTCTTCGATTTCACTGTGTTGAAGGAATTCTGTCAAAGTAGAGTATGGTTTGCCACCAAGTGTAATCAAACGTTCGCTGATTTCATCAAGGTAAGCATCTAGACTATCCATATATTCATCCATTTTAGGATGCCATACCATAAAACCACGTCCACGCATGTACCAGTGTACTTGATGAAGAGCGATATGTGCTACGTACAAGTCAGCTACGGCTTGATTCAAAACTTCCTTTGTATTTACTAGCGCTTCTGCCGCTGGTTTAGTTAATGTTGCTACGTCTTTTAATGCATCTTTTTTCAATTCTACCATTTTTCTCACCTCATAATATTATTTTTGCAACCATATTTATTGATTACTATCTCAGTATACTACTCCTAGTAGATAAAATCAAGGAAATTAACCCATATTAAAAAAGTTGTAATTGACTGATAATTTAAGAAAATGAGAAGATGTTTTTTAGTTATTTTCGCTGTTTTTATTAGAGAATTGGCTTTGATAAAGGTCATAATAGAAACCTTTTGCAGCTAAGAGACTTTCATGATTTCCTTGTTCGATAATCTGTCCATCTTTCAGCACCAAAATCTTGTCCGCTTCCTGAATAGTTGAAAGGCGATGAGCGATAACAAAGCTTGTTCTCCCCTTCATCAAGCGCTTCATGGCCTTTTGAATCAAGAGTTCTAAACGTGTATCAACTGATGAGGTCGCTTCGTCCAAAATTAAGATTTTAGGATCCGCCAAGAGAGCACGCGCGATAGTTAACAACTGTTTTTGCCCAAGAGAAATATTACTTGACTCTTGGTTCATTTCCATGTTATAGCCACCAGGAAGGGTGCGGATAAAGTGGTCTACATTGGCAGCCTTAGCAGCTTCAACGATTTCTTCATCTGTTGCATTCAGATTTCCAAAGCGAAGATTTTCCTTGATACTTCCTTCATAGAGCCAGGCATCCTGTAGGACCATCCCAAACTGTCGACGATAGTCCTGACGAGACAGATCACGAATATCTTGGCCATCCACTAAAATGGCACCAGCTGTCACATCGTAAAAACGCATGAGAAGGTTAATCAAGGTTGTTTTCCCTGCTCCAGTAGGTCCAACGATAGCTACCATCTCTCCAGGTTCAACATCTAAGTTGAAATTACGAATCAATGGTTTGTTTTCCACATATTGGAAATCGACATTTTTGAAACTAACTTGGCCTGTCAATGGTGCTAGTTCTTTCACTTCAGCAGTTTGGACTTCTTCCTGTTCATCTAGAACTTCGAAGACACGATCAAGCGAAGATTTAGCACTTTGCATTTGTCCAGCTAACTGAGTAATATTTTGGATCGGCTGGCTGACCTGCCACACATATTGAACGAAGGCCTGCATGTTACCAATCGTCAAGCGCCCTGCAATAACCTGCAAACCACCTAAGACAGCAACAATCAGGTAGGTTAAATCAGATACGATGTGAAGGGCAGGCATCATCAATCCTGAAATAAAGCTCGCCTTAAATCCGACTTGTTGCAATTCATCCGTAATCTTTTCAAATCTCTCTTGAGAGTTTTCTTCACGTCCGAAAAGTTTTAAAACATTGAAACCTGTCAAGTTTTCCTGTACAAATCCATTCATACGTCCCAATATAGCCGCCTGCTGCTTAAAGTATGGCTGCGAACGATTTAGAATCGTTTTAGCTCCAAAATAAGTCACTGGGATCGACAAGATAACAATGATAGCCAACTGAAGATTGAGATAGAGGACCATACCCATAACAAAAATAATGGTAAAGACTGCATTAACAATCTGTAAGAATGATTGTTGGAGTGCATTAGATACGGTCTCTACATCACTAGTAAAACGTCCCAGCAAATCTCCAAATTGGTGCTTGTCAAAGTAGGACACAGGGATGCGGTTGATTTTTTCGCTCATTTCATTTCGCAAATCCTGTATCATAGACTGGACAGCATTGGTCATGAAATAGTTTGAGTAGTAAGAACCCAACTCATAAAAAAGACCACGCAAGAGATAGATCACCAGAATCACTGCGATATAGCCAGTATTAATACCTGCTCCTGCAACACCATTTGCCATGGCAAGGAGGTTGCTGGTTAACTCAGTGATAGCAAGCCCCAATATGAATGGCTCAATAACACTCATTATGACGCTGACTATTTTCAAGAAGACTGCAAAGAAAACAGAGAAACGGTAGGCTTTTAAATAGTTCCATAGACGAGCTAGACTAGATTGTTGTTTCATCCTTTACCTCCTATTCTTCTGTCAGAGACGCATTTTTCAACTGCGACTCAGCAATTTCTCGATAGATGTCATTGGTTTCCATCAATTCTTCATGACGTCCACGACCAACGATTTCGCCCTTATCAAGGACGATAATCTGGTCCGCATCCATAATGGTTCCAACACGTTGCGCAACAATCAATACCGTAGCATCTTGAGTCACTTCCTTGAGACGACGGCGCAAGATAGCATCTGTACGGTAGTCCAAGGCTGAGAAGGAATCATCAAAGATATAGATATCTGGACCCTTGATGACTGCGCGGGCAATCGACAAGCGTTGCTTTTGACCACCTGATAGATTACTTCCCCCTTCAGCCAGATGAGTTGCAAAACCTTCTTCTCGACTTTCGATAAAGTCTTTGGCTTGGGCTACATCAGCTGCTTGGTGCAAGTCCTCATGACTGGCATCCTCTTTTCCGTAACGGAGATTATCTGCGATAGTCCCTGTAAAGAGCAAGGCTTTTTGTGGAATAAAACCAATTTTCTGGCGGAGTGATTTGAGACGGTAATCCCGGATATCAACACCATCGACCTTAATTTTCCCCAGTGTAACATCATAAAAACGAGGAATTAACTGAACCAGAGTAGACTTACCTGACCCAGTCGAACCGATAAAAGCAATGGTTTCTCCCGGTTTAGCAGTAAAGGAAATGTTATGCAACACAGGGCTTTCTGTTTCCCCAGGATAAGCAAAGGTCACATTATCAAATTCTAAGTAACCATGTGTTTCTGTTTCTTGAATTCCGTCCTCATTTGGATCAATGGAAATAGGCATATCCATGATTTCCTTCAAACGTTCACTGGATACGGCCGTTCTAGGGTACATGGTAAAAAGGTTTGACAAGAAAAGGAAAGACAAGAGGGCGTGGAAACTATACTCGATGAAGGCTACCAAATCCCCAATCTGCAAACTTCCTTGCTTGAGAGGATCTAGAGCAAACCAAACGATAGCTACAATCATAGCAATAATGATTTGCACAAAAAGCGGCTCTGTCAAACCAGTCAATTTGAACAAACGATTTGAATTATCCGCATAGATCGCATTTTTCTCTTCGAAACGTTTTTCTTGGAAATCTTCACGAGCAAAGGCACGAATCACTCGTAGCCCCATCAAATTTTCACGGACATATTGGTTTATCCTGTCCAGTGTTTTCTGTTGTTTTTCAGATAAGGGGCGCGTTTCCACCGCCACATAAAGGACTACTACAGCTAGAAAAGGAACTGAAAAAGCGACAATCCAAGCTAGTGAAGGACTAGTCAAGAAAATCATGAGAATACTCGATAGCATCATCATGGGTGTGATAACACCCAACTTAAGCGTTTGTTCTGCAAACTGCATGAGAACAAAGGCATCACTGGTAATACGAGTAACTAGTGAAGACACACCGATTTTTTCATATTCATGATGAGAATACTCTTGTAACTTAGCATAGACATCATTTCGCATGTCCTTAACCATATTTGTGGTCAGTTTACTAGCAGCATAGGATAGAACAACCCGCCCAAATGTCCCCAAGACGATAATAACCAACATTACGATAGCCCAAAAATAGAGCTTTTCTTCATTACCTTGATTAATCCCCTGGTCAATCATGCGAGCAAGAACAGTCGGTAGCCCAAGATTGACAATCACAAAGAAAATAGCTCCGAAGAAGTCTAACACTAACCACTTGGGATAACGTTTGAGATAAGACCAAATATAAAGCATAATTCTCCTTTCTTTTTCATTCAAAATGCAGAAAAGAGCGTGCTTTCGCACGCCTTTTTACTAAAAAGAAGACAGGCAGTCTTAACCTCGAGTGAGGGAACTGTCTGTCTCAGATATTTGAAGCTTATTTTACAAAGTCAAGCAATGCCAAGAAGCTTTCTGGATCAAGTGATGCACCACCAACAAGAGCTCCATCAACGTCTGGACAAGCCATGTATTCTGCAACGTTTTCAGGTTTAACTGAACCACCGTATTGAACACGTACTTTATCAGCTACTTCTTGACCAAAGTCAGCTGCTACAACGTCACGAACAACTTTACACATTTTTTGTGCATCGTCTTGTGAAGCTGATTTACCAGTACCGATAGCCCAGATTGGCTCATAAGCGATAACTGATGAAGCTACTTGTTCTGCAGTCAATCCAGCAAGAGCAGCTGAAACTTGAGCACCTACGAATTCAGCAGCTTTACCAGCTTCGTAAGTTTCAAGTGATTCACCACAACAGATAATTGGAAGCATACCGTTAGCAAAGATAGCTTTTGCTTTTTTGTTGATGTCTTCGTCTGTTTCGTGGAAGTAATCACGACGTTCTGAGTGACCGATAACAACGTAGTCAGTACCGATTTCTTTCAAAACTTGTGGGCTAGTTTCACCAGTGAAGGCACCAGCATTTTCAAAGTAAGTGTTTTGTGCAGCAACTTTAAGGTTAGAACCTTTAGCAGCAGCAAGTACAGTAGTCAAATCAAGAGCAGGTACTGCGATACCAGCTTCAACAAGGTCTGATGAAGGAAGTTTTGATGCTACAGCTTCAACGAATGCTTTTGCTTCTTCTGGGTTTTTGTTCATTTTCCAGTTACCAGCGATAAATGGTTTACGTGACATTTCACATACCTCTTTTTTCATTTTATTTTCTACTTATTTTATCATAAATAGAGAGAGCTTGCAAATTTTACTCTGTAACTAGAAGTCTTCTTTTCAAATACTTTCCAGTCGTCATTTCTATTTAGAGTCTGGGTTTTTCCTGGTCAATTTAACCACTGCTTCCGTCCGCGCAGTGTGTGGAAACATATCAACTGACTGGATATAATGCATGTCATAGACCTCCATCAATCTGACTAAATCACGTGCCAAGGTAGATACATTGCAGGAAACATAGACCATCTTTTCAGGAGCGTATTTGACGATGGTATCCAAGAGCTTGTCATCTAAACCGGTACGTGGCGGGTCCACAATCAAGGCATCCGCACGATAGCCTTCCTTATACCATCTAGGGATAATCTCTTCTGCTGTACCTGCCTCATAGTGGGTATTACTATACCCCATACGCTGGGCATTTGCCTTAGCATCCTCGATAGCTTCAGGAATAATATCCATCCCCCTCAGACTTTTAACTTTTTTGGCAAAGGCAAAGCCAATAGTACCAACACCACAATAGGCATCAATCAGATGGTCATTCTCATTTACGTCCAAGGCCTTAACGGCTTCACTATAGAGAATTTCTGTCTGTTCAGGATTGAGTTGGTAAAAAGCTCGAGGTGAAAGAGAAAATTCATAATCAAGAACACCTTCGCCTATACTATCTTGGCCCCAAATAATCTCAGTCTTGTCCCCATAAATCTCACTAGTTTTAGCAGTATTGGTATTGACTGCGACAGTCACTACTTCAGGATAATCCTTGACTAAATCTTTCACAAATTGAGTCAGATTTAATTGACGATTGGTCACAATGATGATCTGAACTTGCCCAGTTTTCCGTGCTCGACGAACCATGATGGTTCGAACCCCAAGGATTTTCCGTTCATCTGTAATCGGAATTTGATGGTAGGTCAAGAGCTCTGCCATTCGATTGGCAATAGCTTGCGTTTCCTTGTCTTGGACTAGGCAGTCTTTTAACTCGACCAAATAATGGGAATTCTGAGCATATAAACCAGCCTTGACCTGCCCCTTAAACTTTCGAGTTTGGAATTGTAGTTTAGCTCGATAATATTTGGGTTCCTGCATACCAATAGTTGGTCTGATTTCATAGTTTTCGTAATCAGCGGGTGCAAATTTCTTCAGAGCTTGATGGAGAAGGTCCGTCTTAAATTCCAGCTGCTTGTCATAATGCAGATGCATGATTTGACAGCCACCACACTCATTATAAATGGTGCAGTCTGGTACCACTCGAAACTTAGATTTTTTATTGACCTCAAGGAGTTTAGCCTCAACGTAGTTACGCTTAACGGAAGTCACCTGACAATAGATATCTTCTCCCTTGAGAGCTCCAGGAACAAAAACAAGGGTTTTCTGGAAAAATCCGATACCTTCCCCGTTTATCCCCATACGCTTAATTTTTAATGGAATTTTTTGTTTGACTTTAAGACTCATAAGTCTATTATACCACGTAGTTTCTCAATGTTTAAGAATATGTTACAATAAAACCATGAATACAAAGATATCTCATTTTTCCCCATTGGATTTTCCTGAGCAATTACGAACTTATATAGAGGGAGCAACTCTTTCTGACAGCTCTTCTCATTCAGGCGCAAGGGTTCTCTATCTTGATTCAGGTTACTATTTGAAAATAGATCAAAAGGGAAGATTAGAGCGAGAAGCTAGCATTGCAAGTTTGTTTGAACAAGAAGGAATAGGAACTCCAGTCATCCACTATCTATCTACAAATAAAGACTACCTCCTGACTAAAGAGGCTATTGGCCATGATGCTCTCGCTTTTTTAGATCAGCCAGATAAAATTTGCCGAACCATGGCCGAGGCTCTTAAAAAACTTCACAGCTTTTATCCGCAAAATTTCCCATCAGAAAATCATTTACAGGCCTATAAAGACAGAGCCTTGAAAAACTATGAAAAAGGTGAGTTCTATGCCAAGGCTCTCCTACCCCAATTCCGGATTAGCAGTCGCGAAGAGGCCTTCCAGCTCATTCGAGAAGATGGGCACCTTTTAAAGACAGATGCCTTTATTCACGGGGACGCCTGTCTACCGAACTTTATTCTAAAAGATGCTGACCACTTCTCTTGCTTTATTGACCTTGGCTTAGCTGATTTCAGTGACCGACATATCGATCTCTTTTGGGCAGTTTGGTCCCTCAACTATAACCTACATGACCCTAAATACGCTGAACTATTTCTTGACTATTATGGGAGAGAACAGGTCGATGTGCATAAACTTCGACTCGTTGCTGCCTTTGAAGCGTTTGGATAAAAGGAAAACCATGAAAATCACAAAACTAGAAAAGAAAAAACGTCTCTATCTGCTAGAACTTGATAGCGACCAAACCTGCTATATTACAGAGGATACCATTGTTCGCTTTATGTTGACCAAGGATAAGGAAATTAGTCCTCAAGAGTTTGCAGAAATTCAGACCTTTGCACAATTTTCCTACGGAAAAAACTTGGCGCTCTACCACTTATCCTTCAAGGCTCGTACTGAAAAGGAAGTCAGAGACTATTTAGTTAAACATGAGATTGATGAGAAAATCATACCACAAGTCATCCAAGCCCTCAAGGATGATAACTGGATCAATGACCGTCAGTATGCCTATGCGATCATCAATTCCAATCAGCTATCTGGTGACAAGGGAAGCTACATGCTCATACAAAAGATTTCTCAAAAAGGAGTTGCTAAGGCTGTTATCCAAGACGTCTTACAAGAATTTGATCTGACGGAAGTCGCAGAGCGTACAGCCGAAAAACTACTGAAAAAATATCAGGGTAAATTGCCTGCTCGTGCTCTACAAGACAAGATAATCCAAAATCTTACCAACAAAGGGTTTTCCTACTCGGAATCTAAAACAGCCTTTGACCAACTGGATAGCCAGATCGAAGAGGAAACCGTTCAGGAACTAATCTTTAAAGAGTTGGATAAGCAATATCGGAAATATTCGCGTAAGTATGAAGGATACGAACTCAAGCAGCGCTTGACCCAAGCTTTAGCTAGAAAAGGTTATGATTTTTCGGATATAGCCAGCGCTCTCAGAGAATATCTTTAATTTTTTCATGAAAAACTAAGAACTTTAAACAAAAATGTGATACAATAGTAAACGATAAACTTATAAATTGTAGAAAGTTGGTTAGTTATGAAACTTCCAAAAGAAGGCGACTTTATTACAATTCAAAGTTATAAGCATGATGGGAGTCTTCACCGTACTTGGCGAGACACCATGGTACTAAAAACAACAGAGAACGCTATTATCGGCGTCAACGACCACACACTTGTTACCGAAAGTGACGGTCGTCGTTGGGTGACCCGAGAGCCGGCTATTGTTTACTTTCACAAAAAATATTGGTTTAATATCATTGCCATGATCCGTGATAATGGGATTTCCTACTACTGCAACATGGCTAGCCCATACTATCTAGACGAAGAAGCTTTAAAATACATCGACTATGATTTAGATGTTAAAGTTTTTACAGATGGCGAAAAACGCCTCTTGGACGTCGAAGAGTATGAACGTCACAAGCGCAAGATGAATTATCCTGATGATTTAGACTATATTTTGAAAGAGCATGTCAAGATTCTTGTTGATTGGATCAACAACGAACGAGGCCCCTTCTCAGAAGCCTATGTCAACATTTGGTACAAACGCTACGTAGAACTAAAGAATCGGTAAAGTTGTCAGAGGTCAGGAACAAAATCCTGACCTCGTTTTTTATAAGCAAAAAACCTGCCTTAAGGCAGGTTTTCGTCTAAATATCTAACTTCGTAACAGTGAACTTGATATGGGAATAATCTTTCTCGATATCCTTATCTACCATAAAGGCTGTCGCATCCTTCTTGACCTGTACCAAGTCAATATTCTGTGCTTGAGCGGCATAAACACAACCACAGTAACATTGGCGATAAATATCATACTCTTCACACATTTCTACAGAACGTTTGTAACCTTGATTTTTCTTAAAATCACTCGGAAGATAATGAGTGGTGTAAATTTTCTGCACATCGATCCCGATACTATTGATGGTTTGTGAATTTTTGTGAGGACTGATGGTTAGGGCTGAGCCGAAGTAATCAAAGCCCAAGTCCATAGCCACCTGCGCTGTCTTATCCAAACGATAGTCAAAACAAACCTTGCAACGATCACCACCTTCAGGTTCTTCTTCCAAACCTCGAACCAGTTTACGGTACTCATTGGGTTCATAAGGTGCTTCTAGATATTGGACATTGTTGCCAGTTCGCTCATTAAAATCACTGACAAACTTTTGGGTCACATAAGCACGCTTATGATATTCTGCCTTGGGATGGATATTGGAATTAGCAAAATAAATGGTCACATCGGCATACTTAGTCAAGTACTCTAAAGTGTAGGTACTGCAAGGAGCACAACAGACGTGCATGAGAATAGTTGGTCTTTCTTCATTTTTTTCCCAAACTTGGACCATCTTTTGCATGACACGGTCATAGTTGATCTTTTGATTGGGATTCATCTTACTTAGAATTTCTTCAACATCAATCATGCTCTTCTCCTTTTCTTCTTGTTATTGTACCACAGGATACTACTTTGAGCAAATAGGGTTTCGTGCTTTATTCAGTTTTCAAGTCCTGATTTAATAGCTTACCCATCCTTTTTAGGCTGATTATTAATATAGGATAAATTAAAAGTAAGATAAGGCCTAGAACTAAAAAGACAGCAACAAGACCCCAACGATCAATCAACCAACCTATCAATGGGAAAATGACAATCATGGAAAGACTAAAGAGCATGGAATTGATACTAAGCATAGTTGCTCTTACACTGGAAGGTAAATAACCTTGTAAGTCATTGAAATAGATAGGCTGATAAACTGCATAAAGTGTATTGGTTAAAAGATATACAAGAAGAAAAGCAAAGGGTGTTCCAGAAAACACCAATAGTAGGGACAAACCTGTTAGTGCAACAAGAGTCGGAAAAACTAGATTGCTATTCCATTTTTTACCAATTTGACTAGCTACATAAACTGCTATAAGATTTAAGCCACTACCAATCAGCATGACCAGCGATACCTGCCATCCTACTAAGTCACTTATTTTCTGCTGATAGTAAAAGTAAAACATGCACATGAGTGTCCCGACTAGCTGATAAGTCATCATCCAGTAAAAGAGTACTGGTTTTTCCTGCCATTCTTTTCGAACTTGCAGGACAATCGTTTTAAAGGTTAAGACTTCATTTCTTCCTCTCTTAGCAATTGGTTCTTTCATAAAATAAATCAAGATTATAGAAAGAAAAGATAATCCAATAGCAATTAGATAGGTCCAAGCCAATGCTCCGTGAATAAAGAAGCCTGCGACAACTGTACCTAGGGTTCGAGTGACTTCTGCCACACCAGACAAAAAGCTAGAAATCTGAAGATATCTGTCCTTTTGACCCGCTTCTACCGCAGAATCATATAAGAAAGCGGTGCTGGTTCCCGAGTCAAAATTATAAGACCAAGCACTAACCATCATGGCAATCGCATAGATCCAAAAATTCCCCTGACCAAACAAAATCAAGATAGAGGACACAATACTGGCCAAGCGAGCCAAATAGAGATTGGTCTTGTAGCTAAATCGATCGGCCAACATACCAGATGGGATTTCACACAAGAGACTGGTCCCGTGAAAGATACTTTCTAATAGACCAATTTGAAGTAAGGAAAGACCATTTTGAATGAAAAATAAAATCCAAAAACTGGTAATCCCAAAATAAGATGTAAATTCCAGACCTGCTAGGAGTGGAATATTGCGTTTGTAAGTTCTTTTAAACATTGTTTTCTCTCTTTCAATATGTAATATGATTATTTCTAAAAGACTTACTTAGATTTGCCTACATTTTCTCCACCTCTTTCATTTAAAGTAATACTCAATGAAAATCAAAGAGCAAACTAGGAAGCTAGCCGCAGGCTGTACTTGAGTACGGCAAGGTGAAGCTGACGTAGTTTGAATTTGATTTTCGAAGAGTATAAAAACGCCAGACGGCGTTTTTATGGCTATTATGGTTTGATACGGTGCAACATACGTGGGAATGGAATAGCTTCACGGATGTGTTTTGTACCTGCTGCGAAGGTTACCATACGCTCGATACCGATACCAAATCCACCGTGTGGTACTGTACCATATTTACGAAGGTCAAGGTAGAATTCGTACTCTGTAAGATCCATACCAAGTGATTCCATCTTAGCGACAAGGGCATCGTAGTCTTCCTCACGCATGGAGCCACCAATAATTTCTCCGTAACCTTCTGGTGCGAGCAAGTCTGCACAAAGTACGCGATTTGGGTTCCCAGGAACTGGTTTCATGTAGAAAGCTTTGATGTCTGATGGATAGTTGATCACAAAGGTTGGTACACCAAAGTGGTTTGAAATCCAAGTTTCGTGTGGTGAACCGAAATCATCTCCATGCTCAAGATGTTCATAGTCTGCATCTTCATCGTTTTCATGCTCTTGCAAGAGATCAATCGCTTCATCGTAAGTAATGCGTTTGAATGGCTCTGCAATGTAGCGTTTCAAGAGCTCTGTATCACGTTCCAAGGTTTCCAAGGCTTGAGGAGCACGATCTAGAACTCCTTGAAGCAACGCTTTAACATAAGCTTCTTGCAAGTCAAGTGATTCATCGTGTGTTAAGTATGAGTATTCTGCATCCATCATCCAGAACTCTGTCAAGTGACGGCGAGTTTTTGATTTCTCTGCACGGAATACTGGACCAAAGTCAAAGACGCGACCTAGAGCCATAGCACCTGCCTCAAGATAGAGCTGTCCTGATTGGCTCAAGTAAGCTGGTGTTCCAAAGTAGTCTGTTTCGAAAAGTTCTGTAGAGTCTTCTGCAGCATTTCCTGAAAGGATTGGGCTATCAAATTTCATGAAGCCATTCTTGTCAAAGAACTCATAAGTTGCATAGATGATAGCGTTACGGATTTGCATAACCGCTACTTGCTTACGAGAGCGGAGCCATAAGTGACGGTTGTCCATCAAGAAGTCAGTTCCGTGTTCTTTTGGAGTAATTGGGTAATCTTGAGATTCACCGATCACTTCGATGTCTGTAATATCCAACTCATAACCAAATTTTGAGCGTTCGTCTTCTTTGACAATCCCTGTCACGAAAACAGAAGTTTCTTGGCTTAGGCGTTTGATCGTATCAAATTTTTCAAGACCTACTTCTTCACCAAATTTCTCGATAAAGTTTGGTTTGAAAGCCACGCCTTGGAAGAAGGCAGTTCCGTCACGCAATTGCAAGAAGGCAATTTTTCCTTTTCCTGACTTGTTAGCAACCCAAGCACCAATAGTGACTTCTTGACCAACGTAGTCTTTTACTTCGATAATTGTTACACGTTTTGTCATGTTTTATCTTCCTTTTTTGTTTAACTTGTCCAAAGACATTATTACTCATTATTGTACCACAAATAATGCCTGATAGCTAGCTAGTTTGATAGAAATTCATAAGTTTTAACAACAAAAACCTCCGCCAATGAGGCAGAGGTTTTACTTCCTAATTTTCCATAAATTGGTGCAAGCGACGAATAGCTTCTTTGAGTGTATCTAGGTCTGTCGCATAGCTGAGACGGACATTCTCTGGTGCTCCAAATCCTGCTCCCGTAATCAAGGCCAGACCCACTTCCTCAAGAATAGCCGTTGTAAATGCTGTTACATCTGTATAGCCTTTCATCTCCATAGCTTTTTTAACATTTGGGAAGAGGTAGAAGGCTCCTTGCGGTTTGACTACTTCAAAGCCAGGGACTTGGCACAAGAGAGGATAAATGGTATTGAGACGTTCCTCGAAAGCCTGACGCATGGTTTCTACGGAGTCTTGTGGACCAGTTAAGGCCTCGATTGTTGCGTATTGTGAAACAGCGGTTAGGTTTGAAGTTGTTTGACCAGTCAATTTGCTCATAGCAGCAATAATTTCTGGATCACCTACTGCATAACCAACACGCCATCCTGTCATAGCGTAGGCCTTAGACACTCCATTGATGACAATAGTTTGTTTGCGAATATCTTCTGACAGACTAGAGATTGGAACGAACTCATTCCCGTTATAGACCAAACGTCCATAAATATCATCGGCCAGGATAAGAATATCATGCTTAACTGCCCAATTTCCAATGGCTAACAATTCCTCACGAGAATAGATCATCCCAGTCGGATTAGATGGTGAGTTTAGTACCAAGACTTTAGTCTTATCTGTGCGAGCAGCTTCTAATTGCTCCACAGTCACTTTAAAGTGATTGTCTTCCTTGGCTTGGACAAAGACTGGAAGGCCTTCGGCCATCTTAACCTGATCCCCATAGCTGACCCAGTATGGTGTTGGAATGATAACCTCATCACCTGGATTAATCACAGCCATAAAGAAAGTATAAAGGGAGAACTTGGCACCAGTCGCAAAAGTGACCTCATTAGCTGCCACAGAATATCCATAATATCGTTCAAAATAGGTATTGACTGCTGCTTTTAACTCAGGCAAACCTGAAGCCACCGTATAGAAAGACGCGCGACCATCTCGAATGGCTGCAACCGCAGCATCCTGAATATTTTCAGGAGTATGAAAATCGGGCTGACCTAAAGTCAAGAAAAGAACGTCTTTTCCTTCAGCCTTTAACTTCTTTGCTCTTGCATCACTAGCCAGAGTAACGCTTTCTTCAATCTCTAAGACTCGTTTGGATAATTTCATTGTTTCTCCTTTTCGACTAAGGCACCAGATTCAAAATCTACTAGATAATAGTCTCCTCCAGACTTGATTTCCCAGACAGGCTTTTCAGCGTACCGTCCGAAGGTAATCTTGTCGATCTCAGTTGCTCCTTTTTCTCTGACAACTGCTTCTGCTTTTTCTTGAGAAGTACCATTTTCTAGTTGATATACGTAAATATTGTTGCTACTTTTCTCTATTAAGACAGCAACTGATTTCTGGTTCTTATCTTGGCCAAGAACACTATAATAGCTTTCTAAACCATTGAAGATATCAATCTGGCTAACCGTTTCTAGATTTGCATACTGCTTAGCGAGTCTTTCACCTTCTACCTTAGCAGTTTGATAAGGCTTCATGCTGAGCCATACCAAGTAGAGAAAGGAAGAAGTGATGACTAGAGTTAACAAAGTTATACCAATAATGTACTGAAATAATAGGGAATTTTTTTCTTTTTTCTGTCTCTTTTTCACTCGTCTATTTTACCATCTATCCTAGTGAATTACAAGTGAAGTTAGGGGAGGAATCTGGATTTTCAATACGTTTTTAGGATATCATTACATAACTTCAAGCCGTGTTTTTATAGACTTTTCTACAGTCTTCATTTTTAATTAAAAACTTAGATTCTATTGATTTTATTTTCTGAGCATATCCCTTGCAAATGATTTTATCGTGTTGTAACATATATTATAACAACAGAGTGATTCTGATTAAAAGATTGAAATTTAAAGGAGACTCCCTATGTCTAAAAAAGTATTATTTATCGTTGGTTCACTTCGTGAAGGTTCATTCAACCACCAAATGGCACTAGAAGCTGAAAAGGCACTTGCTGGCAAAGCCGAGGTAAGTTACCTTGACTACTCAGCCATTCCTCTCTTTAGCCAAGACCTTGAAGTTCCTACACTTCCAGCTGTTTCAGCGGCTCGAGAAGCTGTTCAAGCTGCAGATGCAATCTGGATCTTCTCTCCAGTCTACAATTTCTCAATTCCAGGGACTGTGAAAAACTTACTTGACTGGCTTTCACGCGCCATTGACTTGTCTGACACTCGTGGAGCATCTGCTCTTCAAGATAAGATTGTTACAGTATCATCTGTAGCAAATGCAGGACACGATCAACTCTTTGCGATTTACAAAGACCTCTTGCCATTTATCCGTACACAGGTTGTTGGTGATTTTACCGCAGCCCGTGTTAATGATTCTGCCTGGGCAGATGGTCAATTAATCCTTGAAGATAGTATCGCTGCTTCTCTAGAAAAACAAGCTGAAGATTTACTTCAAGCTATTCAATAATAAAAAAGATAGTAGAAAATCTCATTTCTACTATCTTTTTGTCTATTCAACAAATTCTCCAATCATACTATGTTTTAATGGCAAACTACACATTACTAAAAGGAAAATGAAGGAGGATTGAATCCAAAAGAGGGCCAAATCAAAAATCCCATGCACAGCAACTACTGTTAAGAACGAAAGATAAAGACCAACAATTGGACGCTTGCTCGACTCCTGACTCATATCAATTAATTTTCGAATTGGGTCTGAAGAAGCAATCCCTAATAATACCGTTCCTACCACACCGTAACTCAATATCGTATCAATGTATATACTATGAGCATGTTCGTGATAAGGAGCAAAAATACGAGGATAAGAGTGCATATAGGTTAGGGGCCCCTCACCCCAGAAGGGGTTTTGTTTGAATAAGGTCATACCTGCATTCCAGATTGACACTCGTTCTTCCATAGACGAATCGAGCGTTCCCATTCGAACTCCCAAATCACTCGAGAAGAGGAAGGCTAGACCAACACCAAATACTCCGATACTGAGCCAGAAGGCACGCCAGTTCTTAATGGTAGTGAAAAGATAAATAATCGCACCAAAGATAATGGCTGGAAAAGCTGTTCTATTTTGGGTGAAATTCAAACCAAATAAATTCGCAAAGATTGCAATGAGAGAGAAAATTCTCAACCATCTCAATCGTGTCGTACTAATTAGGTAAAATCCAATCATAATACAGAAGCAACAGATAATCCCATAATAATTAGGATTAAAGAAGGCTACTTCTGCACGGTTCTGATGCCAGACCTGCATCTTAGGTGATAAGAAAGTATAATCAAATTTCTTTACAATCTGAAAATGCTCTAAAGCTGCAAAAACTGATGCTAGCACACTAAGCGACATAACCGATTGCAATATTAATCTGAAAAACTTAGGGGTTAAATGGGCTTGGTAATAGTAAAAGAAAATTGCAAAGAGGAACATTCCTAAGGTGGAAACCATCCCCATCACATTTTGAGCTAAAAGAGAGATAACACCACTATAGCCGATAAATAAAAGTAAGATAGAATGGTGGGATAATCGTTTTAATATCCCCTTCATCTCTCCTGTAAATATTAGACCTATTAAGTAGGCGATAAAAATAATAACGAAAATATAAAAAGGCAAGAAAATACTTAGAATAACAGCTAGTAAGACTAGCTCTTGCTTGGATAAGCCTTTCAATTTTTCAATGATACCTATTGATTTCACAACAGATCCTTTCTTTCTGCGCTATATAGCCCAGATATAAGCTATTAAAACATTTTACCATTTTTCAAATGATTTGAAAACCACTTTGTCCTTCTCATCCTAACTAAAACTTGGTAAAAATTTATAGGGAACCCGGATTCCTCCACTAAAAGCAGTCAATCTTTTGTAAAATTGTGGTACAATAAAATTAATTTCCCAGGAAAGGCTCTACTATGAAATCCTACCAAGAAGTTTACAAAATCTTAGCTCATGAAACAGATTATTTAAGCGGAGAGAAAATCGCTGAAATATTAAACCTCTCTCGCACCTCTGTTTGGAAGGCTATCCAACGCCTCCAGCAGGAAGGTTTAGAAATTGACAGCATCAAAAACCGTGGCTACAAACTTCTTCACGGTGACCTAATCTTACCTCAAGAAATAGAAGCTAACAGCCCAATCTCAGTTCAATTTAAACCTATCACCAAATCAACCCAGAGTGATGCTAAGGAGGCCATGGAAGCTGGTGCCAAAGGAGATACACTCTACCTATCAACAGGCCAAACTATGGGACGTGGTCGATTTCAACGCCCCTACTATTCTCCAGAACAAGGTGGAATTTACATGTCTCTCCACCTCAAGCCAAATCTCTCTTATCTAGATTTGCCAGCCTATACACTCCTGACTGCAGCTGCAATTTATAAGGCTGTTAAAAACCTTTGTCTGATTGATTTAGATATCAAATGGGTAAATGATTTATACCTAAATCAGAAAAAAATAGCCGGTATTCTAACTGAAGCCATCACTTCTGTCGAAACCGGCCTTGTCACAGATGTTATTATTGGTGTTGGTATCAACTTTTCTATCGCTGATTTTCCAAAAAACCTACAAGGGAAAGCTGGAAGTCTCTTTTCTCAAAATAGCCCAATCACTCGCAACGAGCTGATTGCAGAAATCTGGAAATGTTTCTACGAAACTGAGGCCGATGAGCTGCTTTACCTTTATAAAAAACAATCAATTGTTTTAGGCAAAGAAATTTCCTTTAAGAAAGATCAAGAAATCATCTCAGGAAAAGCTTGTGATATCTCTGACCAGGGTCAACTGCAGATAGAATTAGCTACTGGTGAAAAAATTTGGCTCAATAGTGGTGAAGTCTCCCTAACTAAATGGTAAACATTCCTCAATAACATAAAGAAAATCGACCTCTCTTTCGAGAAGGTCGATTTTTTGTTCATTTATTTTTTCAAACGCTCAACATCACGCGCAATCACAAGTTCTTCATCCGTTGGGATGACAAGGACACGAATTTTTGCAGCTTCTGTAGAGATGTCTCCAGTTACTCCAAAGACATTTTTCTCCGGGTCTACATCACAACCAAACCAAGAGATACCTGAAATAACTTTCTCACGCACAAGAGTTGCATTTTCACCAACACCAGCAGTAAAGATAATAGCATCTGCTCCGTTTAGGACAGCCAAGTATTGTCCAATGTGTTTTTGGATACGGTCAACATACATTTCAAATGCCAAAGCAGCATCATGATTCCCTGCTTCCATTGCAGCAATCACATCACGCATATCACTAGACTTCCCTGAAACACCCAGCAATCCTGACTCACGATTAAGAATACGACTGATGTCCTCAGGCTTGTTAAAGTCCTCTGTATATTGCATTAAATAAGGAATGATGGCTGGGTCAATATCCCCTGTACGAGTTCCCATCATAACACCACCAAGTGGAGTGAATCCCATTGATGTATCGATTGATTGACCACCTTTAACAGCTGTGATAGAAGCACCGTTACCAATATGGCAAGTGATCAATTTCAACTTTTCTAGTGGACGTCCCAAAAGTTTTGCTGCTTCTTGAGCAACGTACTGGTGACTTGTACCGTGTGCTCCGTATTTACGAACCTTGTTTTCTGTATAGTACTTAGTTGGTAATGGATAACGGTAGGCTTTCTCTGGCATTGTTGTGTGGAATGATGTATCAAAGACTGCTACACTTGTAATATCTGGCAACAATTCTTTGAAGGCACGAATCCCAGCTGCGTTTGCAGGGTTGTGCAATGGAGCAAGAAGGCCTAGTTCTTCAATTTTTTCTAAGACATCACCTTCAACAACTGTAGACTCTTTGAAGTACTCTCCACCTGCAACAACACGGTGTCCGACACCAGTAATTTCATCATAAGTTTTAATAATATTAAAACGAATCAAGTCATCAAGTAAAATCTTAACAGCCAAGGTATGGTTTTCAATATCAAGAACTTGTTCTTCAGAACGACCGTCAAACTTAACTGTTGAAACAGAATCCTTCAATCCGATTCGCTCAATTAAACCTTTTGCAAGCACCTTTTCTTCTGGCATTTGATATAGTTGCCATTTCAAGCTAGAGCTTCCAGCGTTAATTGCAATGGTTTTTGTCATAAATTTATTCCCCTTTTTAAGCGTTTTCAACTATTATACCAAAATTTGCACTAGATTTCATGCCCTTGACACCAATTTTGAAAATTTTCCTTAAATTCCATCAAAATTTCAGGGTCACGAAGACTGGTAAGTGGATAAACAAATGGTTCAACTCCTTCTCCTGTCTTCTTTTGTAGGACAAAAATGCTCTTAGACTGAGCGCCTTGGGCAAAGAGATCCTCTGGTAAAGAAATAATTGCCACTAGTTGAGCCTGGTCAGTGAGCCATGATTTCAAAAGGTCACTCTGAGGACTTGTCAGGAGATCTGTTGGAGCTAGAAAAATCGCATAGCCTCCTGTCCTGAGATACTTGAGTGATTGTTCCATTAACAAATGATGAGCATAAGTATGTTCATTCTTAGCCGCTACTTGATAACGTGAGGCTGTCTGATCATCTGGATAGTAACCGACAGGCAGGTCGCTCACAATGATGTCACTTTCTTTTAATACTTGTGGACGCACTGCGTCTCCTTGGACAAAGCCCATTTGAAGATCCATTACTTCTGCCATGCTTGCCGCCAAGTCAATCAAGAGGTCATCAAGTTCTATTCCCAGGTAATCTATCTTTTTGTTCATAGACGTTAAGAAACTAGCTCCAAGAATTCCCATCCCAGATCCCAATTCCAATAAGCTCACATTTTCAGCAGGGAAAAGTTGTTCAATGATAAAAATCATCAAGTGACCAACCGCATCCGGTGTGAACTGGTGATTTGCTTGAAGAGGCTCTGTTTGCGCTGCCTTCATTAACAAAAATTGATAGGTCCGTAACCACTCCTCTTTTCGAAGTGCCAAACGTTTTAAGGCCTGGTTATTTTTTTTGACTTGCTCCAGAGCGGTTTGACCATCGAGATAGATCCCATTTTGTTCAATCAAGGCATCATAAAAGCTTGTCGCCAAATCGTTTTGAATGATTTGGACATTTTCTAGTAAATAGGTATATGCTTGTTCAATTTTTTCAAAATCCATAATCTTATCTTACCAAATTCAGAGCCGATTTTCCAGATTTTCATAATACTGAAAACAAATAAAAACCTCTGAGATGACTCTCAAAGGTTTATTCTACTATTTACTATTTTCAACAGCTGCTGTTACAAAAGCAGTGTAAAGTTCTTCAGGACGATTTGGACGACTTGAAAGTTCTGGATGGTACTGACAAGCCACAAAGAATTTGTTTTCTGGGATTTCCACAATTTCGACCAAGCGATTGTCTGGTGAAACACCCGAGAAGACAAATCCTGCACCTTCAAACTGTTCACGGAAGGCATTGTTAAACTCATAACGGTGGCGGTGGCGACGTTGGACCACTTCTTTGTTATGATAAGCTGCTGCTGCCTTAGAACCACGTTTCAACTTAGAAGGATAAAGTCCCAAACGAAGGGTTCCCCCCATGTCCTCAACATCAATCTGATCACGCATGATATCGATGATCGGATATTTTGTATCAGGATCAAGCTCTGCTGAATTAGCCCCTTCAAGTCCCAAAACATGACGGGCAAACTCGATACAAGTCAATTGCATTCCCAAGCAGACTCCCAACATTGGTACATCATTTTCTCGAGCATAGCGAATCGCTTGAATCTTACCTTCTGTCCCACGTTGACCAAAACCACCTGGAACGATAATTCCATCAGCGTCATCTAATAGTTCCGCTACATTATCAGCTGTCACATCGTTAGCATTGACCCAATCAATCTTGACTTCTGTATCATTGGCATAACCAGAGTGTTTCAAGGCCTCTACGACAGAAATGTAGGCATCTTGCAACTCGACATACTTACCAACAAGAGCAATTTTGACTTGTTTTTTTAGATTCATAACCTTATCAACCATAGCTGACCACTCTGTCATATCTGCTGCCGGTGCATCAATCTTCAAATGGTCACAGACGATTTGATCCATGCCTTGAGCTTGCAGATTAAGCGGAATTTGGTAAAGATGATCTACGTCTAAGGACTCGATAACTGCTTCTGGTGCCACATCACAGAACTGGGCTAGTTTGTTTTTAATCCCTTGTCCTGCTGGTTTTTCTGTACGAATGACTAACATATTTGGCTGGATTCCCAAACCTCGCAATTCTTTGACAGAGTGTTGAGTCGGCTTGGTCTTCATTTCTCCAGCCGCCTTGAGGTAAGGAAGCAAGGTTGTATGGATATACATGACATTTTCTGCACCCACATCAGACTTCATCTGACGAAGCGCCTCTAAGAATGGAAGGGACTCAATATCGCCAACTGTTCCACCAACCTCTGTAATAATAACATCAGAGTCCGTCGTTAGAGCGGCACGCTTGATTTTTTCTTTCAAGGCATCTGTAATATGAGGAATGACTTGGACAGTTGCTCCCAAATACTCTCCACGACGTTCCTTGCGAAGAACTTCACTGTAGATTTTACCAGTTGTCACGTTGGAATATTTGTTGAGATTGATATCGATGAAACGTTCGTAGTGACCCAAGTCCAAATCTGTCTCAGCCCCATCATCTGTCACAAAGACTTCCCCGTGCTGATAAGGACTCATGGTTCCCGGATCGATATTGATATAAGGGTCAAACTTTTGAATGGTTACCTTCAAACCACGATTTTTCAAGAGCCGTCCTAGGCTCGCCGCAACGATCCCTTTTCCAATAGACGACACCACACCACCAGTTACAAAAATATATTTCGTAGACATAGATTCCTCTTTCTAAAATGCTCAAAACCCTGTTTCCTAGAAGGGGAGATCGGAAACAAGATCTTCATCAAATACTACAATCCAAGATAAAAGTTCCCGGAAAAACAAAAATAGCTCCCTAATAACTAGGGAGCTCCGACCTCTAAAAGAGGTGCCCGAACAATATCTTACCTCAATTTGGTACATTTGTCAAATGTCATTCTTTACTAGATTTATAGTTCTACTGCAGAAAAGAAAACAACAAGGAGATTTCCTTGTTGTTTGGTATTATTCTTCTTCTTCCTCAGAATCCTCGTCATCTTCTTCAACAAGATCAACATCTTCCCCAAGATCATCTGGTGCGATTTCGTTGATTTCGGCGTCGTAGGCTTCTACTTCGTTCTTCTCATCGTCTGGATTTTCATCATCATAAGAAAGAGCTGGATCTTCTTCGTAGGCGTCCTCATCCTCTGGATCATCTGCACCGTAATCAATGGCATCAGCATCTCCATCCATAAAGGCATTAACACGTTTTTTCTTAGCCTTAGGTGCTACTTCTTCATCGTCACTTTCTTCAAGAGCAATGATTTCTTCGTCAATTTCATCTACTCCATACCATGAACGAAGGCCCCACTTGTTATCTCCAAGAGAGATGAAGCTACCATCAAAGTTCAACTCTGTATAGAACAAAGGTAGTGCTTCGCGAATATCGCTATTAGAGGTACCAAGATAGTTTTGGATTTCATTGACCAAATCGCTAAAATGCATCTCGTGGTCGCGACCACGTTGTTCCAAGATGGCACGAGCCACCTCAATCATAGATAGTTCACTTTTTTCTTGCCCAGCAAATACTTCTAATTCCAAAGCGTTTCTCCTCTTTTTTTACTACTAATGCCAGAGTATATAAACTCTGGTCTCATTTTATCATGTACTCTTTATTGTACGATAATTTTCTTTATTAGTCAAAGGTTTAGAAGAAATTAATGTGAAATATTTCAGCGAATAAAAAGACCTGGGAGATACACTCACAGGTCCCTTACTTTATTTATAGCTTAAAGCTCGTTTAAAGGTTTTCCAGATACCTAAATCATCTGTTTGAAGGACTAGGCTGGCATACATACGTCCGATAAAGGCTGTTGCAGTCACAGCAAATACAACTGTTATCGCAAGAGAAATCCAAGCCTCGATACTATTTGCATAACCATTAATAGCTCTGAAAGGCATAAAGAAGGTTGAGATGAATGGGATATAAGATCCAATTTTCAAAACCAAATTATCCCCAGAAGCCCCTAAGGCGGTTACCCCTATAAAACCTACCATAATTAAGAGCATCAAAGGAGACAAGGCCTTACCAGAGTCTTCAGGTCGAGAAACCATAGAACCTAAGAAGGCAGCCAAGACAACGTACATGAAAAGACTAACCAAGACAAACAACAAGGTGTTCAGAGAAAAAGCTTCTCCCAAATGACTTAGAATACCTGAATTAGCCAAGAAAGGCATATCCTTAAAGAATAAGATAGCTCCAAGTCCGCCTACAACATAAATACCAATATGAGTCAAAATGACAAGAAGTAAGGCAATCATACGTGCGTAAAAGTAGTGACTAGCACGAATACTTGAGAAGACCACTTCCATAATTTTTGTCCCTTTTTCACTGGCTACCTCTTGAGCAGTGACACTGGCATAAGTAATCAAGATCATATAGAGGAAGAAGCCTAGTCCTGCTGCCGCAAAGGTTTGGACCATCTTTTTACTTTCCTTAGATTCATCAATCTGCTCTGAGAATTGAATCGTTTGTGCCAAGTGCTGTTCCTGTTCCTGAGATAAATGTGCCTCCGAACGATTGAGTTGGTATTGAAGCTCATTCAACTTAGTTGTCACAGCTAACTTAATGCCACTCTCTAGTGAAGTTTCACCGTGATAGACTGCCTTGAGAATACTACCTTCTTGATCAATGGTCAAATAACCTTTTATTTTTTCATCCTTGATGGCTTCTTGGGCGCTTGCTTCATCCTTATAGTCAACATTAATGCCATTGGTCGATTTAAGACTCTCTGTTACAGCAGGCACCGAACTAACTACAGCCACCTTATTATTCTGAGCCAGAGAGGAACCTTGAAGATAGCCAATTCCTCCAGATAAGCCGATAAAGAGAAAGGGCGAGATTACCATAAAGAAGAAACTCCAGGATTTGACATGACGTAGATAAGTTTCTTTGATTACAACCAACATATTTCTCATACTTCCACCCCTGATTCTAGTTTAAAGATTTCATCAATTGTCGGAGCTTGCTGGTCAAAGGTCGCGATATAGTGTCCTTGAGTCAAGATAGCAAAGAGCTCCTGTCCAGCATTTTCGTCATCTAGGATGAGCTTCCAAATTCCCTGCTTGGTCAAGCTAGCATGAATGACATGTGGGAGTTTTTCCAAGTCTTCCTGGCTCCTTTCACTTGCAACAAAGAGTCGCGTTTTGCCGTATTGATTACGAACATCTTGGACTGGTCCATGCAAGACGACACGCCCATCACGAATCATAAGGATATCATCACATAGCTCTTCGACATTGGTCATGACGTGGTCTGAAAAGATAATGGTTGCACCACGTTCTTTTTCTTTGAGGATAACCTGCTTGAGCAATTCAGTATTGACTGGATCCAGGCCACTAAAAGGTTCATCTAGAATGATCAGATCTGGTTCATGCATTAAAGTAATGATCAGCTGAATCTTTTGTTGATTCCCTTTTGAGAGACTCTTAATCTTGTCTGTCAATTTTCCCTTGACTTCCAGCTTCTCCATCCATTGAGGGAGTTTTTCTTTGACTTCTTTGGCATCCATGCCTTTTAACATTGCTAGGTAACGAACTTGCTCTAGAACTGTCAACTTAGGCATGAGACTACGTTCTTCGGGTAGATAGCCAATCCGAGCATAGGTTTCCTGACGAATTTCCTGGCCATCAAACTGAATTTCTCCTTGATAATCCAAAAATTTCAAAATACTGTGAAAAATGGTTGTTTTCCCAGCTCCATTTTTCCCAACTAGACCTAAAATTCTTCCAGGCTGAGCTTGAAAGTCAACGCCAAACAAGACTTGTTTGGAACCAAAACTTTTTTCAAGATTGCGGACTTCTAACATAATCCACCTCCTACTAATCTTACCCTCATTATACTCCTTTTTTTAGTCATTACAAGGATTTATGTACATTTTTATTAGTAGAATTTACTAGGTGTTTTTTATATCAAAACGAATAAGATTCAACTTCATTATTCTTTCCAATATTCGGTATTTACAAAGACAAAAAAATCCATCCCTCAGGATGGATTTTAGACTGTTAACGCACTTCTGCATTCACTTTTTCTTCAAGTGATGCTTGGATTTTTTCCATGTAGCGTGCGACTTCTTCGTCGGTCAAGCTATCTTCTGGATTTTGGAAGGTCAAGCTGTAGGCCATGGACTTCATACCAAGTCCTAGTTTTTCACCTGAGAAGACATCGAAAAGTTTGATATCTGTCAAACGTTTCACGCCAGCAGCTTTGATGGCGTCTACCACATCTTGGTGAGTCACTTCTGCTTTGAGGAGAAGGGCGATATCACGGCTGACTGCTGGGAATTTAGTAATTTCCACAAAGGCTTCTGCTGGTTGAAGGGCTGCCTCAATAGCCGAAAGGTTAAGCTCGGCTACATAAGTTTCAGGGATATCATAAGCCTTAGCAGTGACTGGATGCACTTGCCCAAGGAAACCAAGAACTTGGTCGCCGAGTGAGATCAAGGCTGTACGTCCTGGGTGAAGACTCTTAATCTCTTGCGTTGCTGTATAGGTCGCTACAAGACCCAAACGAGTAAAGAGTGCTTCAAGGATTCCCTTAGCATAGAAGAAGTCAACAGGAACAGCTGCTGTTTGGAAGTCTTTTTCAGCGACTAAACCAGTCAAAGCAAAGGCGAAACTGTTGATTTCATTTGGCAAGTCTTCTTTTGGGTTACCTGTTTGTTCAAAGACTTTTCCAATCTCATAAAGAGCCAAGTTTTTATTCTTACGCGCTACGTTGTAGGCAACTGTATCTAAAATACCTGAAACCATATTTTGACGGAGGACCGAACGATCCACAGTCATTGGCCACATGAGCTCTGTCAAATGAGTTGGTTGAATGGTAAACTCAACCGCTTTTTCAGGAGTTGTCAGTGCATAGGTGATGATTTCAGTTAAGCCTGCCCCTTCTGCAATGGTACGAACTTGACGGCGCAATTTTTGTGTCGCTGTTAATTCACCTGCTGTACCATCGTCTTTTGGAAGACTGGTTGGCAAACGGTCATATCCATAGATACGAGCGATTTCTTCAAAGAGGTCTGCTTCGATAGTGATATCCCAACGGCGACGTGGAACGCTAACTGTGAAGGATTCTGCATTTCCAGAAAGGCCAAATCCTAGACGACGGAAAACATCCTCTACATCCGCGTAGGAAAGCTCAGTACCAAGGACACGGTTAACGTCTGCAAGAGTTGAAGAAACTTCCACATCAGATGTATCCAAGTGGCCTGCTGAAACGATACCCTTCCGCACGGTCGCACCAGCCAATTCCGCAATCATACTTGCTGCCGCATCAAGGGCTTCATTAACGGTTGCCACGTTGATTCCCTTTTCAAAGCGAGAAGATGATTCTGAGCGAAGATTGAGGCGACCACTTGTCTTACGGATAGATTTGCCATTGAAGACAGCAGCTTCAAGAACTACACGAGTAGACTTTTCAGAGATTTCTGTAGCTTGTCCGCCCATGACACCTGCAAGGGCAACAGGTTTATCAGCAACAGTAATGACTAAGTCAGTTGTTTCCAACTCACGCTCTTCCCCATCCAAGGTCACTAATTTCTCACCAGCACGTGCTTCACGCACACGGATGTCGTTTCCTTCAAAGGTATCTAAGTCAAAGGCATGCATAGGCTGACCAAAGTAAAGCAGGATATAGTTGGTCACGTCGACGACATTGTTAATAGGACGAATACCTTCGTTCATGAGGAGGTTTTGCAACCATTGTGGACTTGGTGCGATAGTCACATTGTCCAAGATACGAGCTGCATAGTAAGGAGCCTTGTCCGTATCAATGCTGACAGAAAGAGCATCCGCTGCAACTTGGTCTGTTTCTGTTAAAGTAAATTCTTTAAAATTGACTGACTTGTCATAGATAGCTGCTACTTCGTGCGCCACGCCACGCATAGAGAGGGCATCTGCACGGTTTGGAGTGATGGAAAGTTCGATGATTTCATCATCCAAGTCTAGATAGGAGAAAACTTCCTCACCTGGAACTGCATCATCTGGCAAGATTTGGATTCCATCTGCAAATTCTTTCGGTACAACAGAGTCAGAAATACCCAACTCACCAAGTGAACAGATCATCCCTAGTGACTCTAAGCCACGGATTTTCCCTTTTTTGATTTTGTAGTTGTCCGCAATGCGAGCACCTGGAAGAGCCACCATGACCTTGATGCCTGCACGCACATTTGGTGCTCCACAGACGATTTGACGGGCTTCTTCTTCACCCACATTGACTTGGCAGACATGCAAGTGTGTTTCGGGCACATCTTCACAAGACAAGACCTCACCAACGACAATTTTTGAGAGACCAGCAGCAGGTGATTCCACACCTTCTACCTCGATCCCTGTAGTTGACATTTTTTCAGCCAACTCTTGTGATGGTACATCAATGTCCACCAATTCTTTTAACCATTTATAAGATACAAGCATAATTTAATTCTCCAGAATGACAGTTGTCACTCTAGTTTTTTTCCTTTCCTATCATTTCATTAGAAGAATTATCTTCTTACCTTAATTTCTTTTTCAGTAACCAATCCGTATCTACCTTTTGCCCAACCATAAAACGATGTTGGCTAAATTTTTCAAAACCATATCGATTATAAAATGCTTGAGCTTTTGTATTATGCTCCCAAACACCTAGCCAAGCCCAGGAAAAACCATTTTTTTCTGCAAGTTCCAAAGCGAATTCAAATAGTTGCTTACCAAGTCCAAATCCTTGATATGTTTGTAGCACATAGAGACGTTGAATTTCAAAAGCGTTCTCTAATTCTCTCTCGGTTTGAGCATTTCCCCAGTTGACTTTGAGAAAACCAGCTATCTCCTCTTCATGCATAATGAAATAGGTTTCAGAGTCAGGATCTTCCAACTCAGTTGACAAAACTCTCAGATTATAAGCCTCTTCAAAGTATTCCTGTAACTGCTCTTCCGTATTATCATGAGCAAATGTTTCACGAAAGGTTTGTTTGGCAATTTTTGCCAACACCTCAACATCTGCTATTTCCACTTTTCTAATCATTATTTAAACTGTTCTGAGAAGCGGATATCTCCTTGGTAGAATCCACGGATATCGTTGATTCCGTAACGAAGCATAGCTACACGCTCTTGACCAAGACCAAAGGCAAAACCAGAGTAAACAGTTGCATCGATGCCACTCATCTCAAGGACACGTGGGTGAACCATACCGGCACCCATAATCTCGATCCAACCAGTTTTCTTACATACGTTACAGCCGTCTCCTCCACACTTAAAGCATGAAACATCCACCTCAACAGATGGCTCTGTGAACGGGAAGTAAGATGGACGCAAACGGATTTGACGCTCTTCACCAAACATTTTTTGCACAATCAACTGGAGGGTTCCTTGAAGGTCAGCCATAGAGATGTTTTTCCCAACAACCAAACCTTCGATTTGGTGGAACTGGTGACTGTGGGTTGCATCATCCGTATCACGGCGGAATACACGTCCTGGTGAGATCATCTTCAAAGGACCTTTTGAAAAATCATGGGCATCCATAGCACGCGCCTGAACTGGAGACGTGTGAGTACGAAGCAAGATTTCTTCTGTGATATAGAAAGTGTCCTGCATATCACGAGCTGGGTGATCCTTTGGAAGGTTCATACGTTCAAAGTTGTAGTAGTCTTGTTCTACTTCAAAACCATCCACTACTTGGTAACCCATCCCGATGAAGATATCTTCTATTTCTTCACTAGTTTGTGTGAGGACGTGACGGTGACCAGTCGCAACTGGACGACCTGGAAGTGTAACATCAATGCTCTCACTTGCTAGTTGAGCTTCCACTTTCTTTTCTTCCAAGAGCTTAGCTGATTCTTCAAATGCAGCTGTCAAAACATCACGAGCTTCATTGACGTGTTTCCCGATAACAGGACGCATTTCTGCAGAAACATCTTTCATCCCTTTCAGGATTTCAGTAAGGGAACCTTTTTTACCAAGGACAGAGACGCGCAATTCTTGCAGCTCTTTTTCATTTTCAGCAGAAATCTGCTTCAAGCTAGCTAGCGTTTCTTCACGAAGCGCTTTTAATTGTTCTTCAATAGTTGACATAATTCCTCCATCAGTCACTCGTAAGATAAAAAGAAAACCACATGTCAAAAACTCCACTCGGAGCGTTGACACGCGGTACCATCCGTTTTTATCTGACAAGCCAGACCTTTATTTCTGAATCCATAGGCAAGTGAATTCACCCAGCTTTCATATAGAGAACTTTCAGTCACGGCTCTCCTCCCTGATATACTTCCCCTGAGATACTAGTCTTGCAGATTCCTATTTAATTATTATTCATTTTATCAAATTTCAAGCATTCTTGCAAGGTGTTTTGCGACTAATCAACATAGTCTCCACCTTCAAAGCCATAATACTCTTCCAGACTGAGGCCACTTGCAGCGATTTCTTTGGCTTCTTTGCCAACATAGCGAAGGTGCCATTCTTCAGCCATATAACCCGTTTCTTTTTCCTTACCTTTAAGGTAACGAACGACAAAGCCATAGTCTGCGGCGTGGTCTAAAAGCCATTGAGCAGCCTTTTCTTCTGTCACTAAATCTCCATTTGTTCCTATTAGGTCAAAGGCAAGGCCAGTTTGGTGTTCACTGTAACCAGGTCTTGCAGAATAACGGTCAGCCTCAGCCTTGCCATCTTTATCTACATAGTTTTGATAAAGCTGAGTTTGAGTTTCATAACTTCTAAAACCACTATAGTTGTCGCTAATCGGGAATCCTGCTTGTTGCATAGCTGCAATGAGTTTCAACAGTTCTGCTTTAGCGGTAGGATTTTCCCCTGGATTATAGTCTTTTGACATAGGATAATGCTTATTAGCGACAACAATCTCATCGTACTTGCCTTGAATGCTGTAGTGATCTCCTTTGTCTACTACTTCTGCTTTCTTTTGACTAGCTGCCTGAGACTTACTTCCCGCAGTTCCTTCTTGGACAGTTTTTTCTTCCGTTGAAGTCTGAGTTTCTGAAGTTGCTGGCTTTTCTTGTGAGCAAGCCGCTAATGTCAAGGCTAATAATCCTGATAATACAAGATATCTTTTCTTCATCTTTAATCCTTTCATTTTACTATCTGGTTTAAAGTTTCTGATAATGTCGCAATCAAGTTTTCCAGTCTCCGATCTTTAACGTGATATTCCTCAGCAACCATTTCTTCCCATGGGACCCACCAAACTGGACCACGACCATTAAGACCATGTCCCTTCATATCACCCTCTCGTCTCGGAAAAATATGCCAGTGGACATGGGCATCTCCATTTCCCAACAACTCTACATTCATCTTTTCAGCAAAAAAGGCCTTAGAGACAGCTTCCTGAACTAAGCTCATTTCCTCTAAAAAGCGGAATTTGACAGTTGGATGCAGATGATGTAATTCTGTCACATGTTCTTTTGCCAGGAATAAAGTATAGCCTTCAAAATACTGGTGGTCTCCGATGACAACATAGCCTGTTTCCAGTTCTTTTACAAAGTAGGGATTTTCCCCTGCCTTAATCAATTCAATTCGTTGGCAAATCAAGCACATCTTAGTCTACCAATCCACTCTTGAGATAAGCATCCACCATACGCTCAGTAGCAACTACAGAATCGATATGAGTACGCTCATAAGAGTGACTAGATTCAATACCAGCTCCGAGAAGGGCGTGTTTGACTTCTGCTCCAGCTGACATAGCTGCAGAAGCATCTGAACCATAAAATGGATAGATGTCGAGTTTAAATGGAATGTCTTGGTCTTTTGCTAGGGCAACCAGATGTTGACGGAATTCATAGTGATAAGGGCCTGAAGCATCTTTGACACAGATAGACACTGTGTACTCATCCGTCTGCTGGTCATCTCCCATTGCTCCCATATCTACTGCTAGATATTCAACAACTTGACTTGGGATACTTGAGTTAGCACCATGCCCCACTTCTTCAAAGACTGAGAAGGCAAAATGCGTAGTGACAGGAAGTTCAATCCCTTCTTCCTTATAGACTTTAAGGAGATTTAGAAGGATAGCTGCACTGACCTTATCATCCAAATGACGCGATTTGATAAAGCCTGTCTCAGTTACGACAGTTCGTGGGTCAAAGCTGATAAAGTCACCAACCTCAATACCAAGTGCGCGTGTTTCTTTTTCATTGGTCACTTTTTCATCCAAACGTACTTCCATATTGTCCTGCGTGCGTTCAGCAGTGCCAGCGTCCTTGTATACATGACAAGAAGTCTGGTGGATCAAAATGGTACCTGAAATAGTCTTACCTGTACTAGCCACATGAACTGTACAGTTTTCGCCTTCAATCATGTTCCAAGGATAACCACCGATACGATCCATTTTGAGACGACCGTCTACTTTAACAGTACGAACGATAGCTCCCAAAGTATCCACATGGGCAGTCACATAGCGCTGTTGCTCGTCATTTTTTCCTTTGACAGTAACGTTGACACCACCTTTGGCAGTACGGATTGGTTGATAACCTAGTTTTTCAAGAGTCTCAACCAAATAATTCGTAATTTCACGCGTAAAACCTGTTGGCGATGCGATAGCAGTTAGTTCTTTGATATATTCTACAGTTTGATTCATTTCTTCACCTCTTGCTACCATTATATCATTTTTTACATCTTAGTATGTGTGAAAATAGAAAACTAGGATAATTTGAATACAAAAGTATTTTATGGTATAATAAGAGCAGTTCTTAGGAAGAAAGGAAAAAATATGAATAAATTTTTCAAAATGACGCTTTTCTTAACTCTACCGCTGGCATTCTTGTTGGGATGTTCAAAACAGTCATCAACAACTTCTAACTCTTCAAAAGTAGAGTCAACTGAGGTAAAAACCACTGAGGCTGAAACAAGTGAAAAGAAATCAGAGCTAAAAACTGTAACTTTTGTAAACGATTCTCAGCCTGGTGTCCAGTCAACATTGACCTATACAGTTGACGGTGATAACGTTGTGAAACAAACTGCTCACAATGTCGCTGACCCCGAAGTCCTAAACAATACTGCAGATGATTTAAAAAATCTTGTCGAAGAAACCTACAAAGGATATAAGGGCCTCAAGGGGGTAACTTTATCTGTCGAGATTAAAGATGGTAAAGTCGTACAAGATCTTGAGATTGACCTTTCAGTTGCAAGCATTGACGAACTTAGAAAAGCTTTACCAGAAGAATACTCAGGTGTTGGGAAAAACGTTAGCTTTAAAGCCTCTAAGAAAATGTTAACAGACCTTGGTTATAAGGAAAAAACGAACTAAGAGTAATAGAAAAAAACTTGGCCAACGCCAAGTTTTTTTATTCCATCTCAAAAGCTTCACTCTTTTGCTTATTTGGAAGAACAAGGGAAAGTAAAATCCCAATAATCGCTGGTACTAACCATGGTAAGGAAGCCTTAGCAAATGGTAGAGCATTCACAATGTTTGCAAGGAAGGTCACTTCAAATGAACTTCCTAAGACACTAGCTACGGCAATAGCTGTAACAAGACCCATCGTCAATTGCATGCCTGGTTTTGAAAGTGGTACAAACTTGTTCACAATCACAATCATAACAATCACAATGGTAATTGGATACAAGATAACTAGGACAGGGATAGAATATTTGATGATTGCATCAAGACCAAGGTTGGCAATTGCAAAACCAATCAAGGTAAAGACAGTCGCATAAACCTTATAGCTGAGTTGTGGGAAACGTCCGTTAAAGAACTCCGCAGTTGAAACAATCAAACCTACAGTCGTTGTGAAGCAAGTTACTGTTACCATGGCTGCTAGGAATAATTGAGCTGTTGAACCAAAGATTTCTTGGGTCGCTTGTGACAAGATATAAACCCCTGGAGTTCCACCCTTCATCGCTTCTTCTGTCATTGGGAAGTGATTTCCAAGGAAACCTAGGCCAATGTATAGGGCACTAAAGCCAAGTGCTACGACAATTCCGACTACCCAAATGGTTGAGATGTACTCTTTTTTACTCGAAAATCCAAGTTGTTTCAAGGTTTCAACCGCGATTACACTAAAGGCAACAGATGCGAGAGCATCTAGAGTATTATATCCTTCAAGGAATCCTGCTCCAAATGCTGAAGCTTGATAAGCTGCTGTAGCTACTTGTGGAGCATTCCCACCATATTTAAAGGCTCCAAGAATTACCAAGATGATAATTAAGAGGGCAAAAACTGGTGTCAAAACCCGACCGATACGATCCAAAATCTTTGAAGGACTAAGCGCGATTAAGTATGCTGCTACAAAGTAGATAAGGGTAAAGACAATCAAGCCTAGACCTTTGTCAGCATCTGCCAAGAGGGGACTAATCCCTACTGCATAAGAAGTTGTTGCAGTACGTGGAATGGCAAAAAATGGACCAATCGACAAGTACAAAACTGCTAGATAAATCGTTGCAAACCAAGGGGAAATCTTTGTAGAAATCTCATAGATATATCCCTTAGGATTTAAGGTCCCGATGATCAAGGTCAAGACCGCAAGTCCGACACCCGAAAGTACAAATCCTGCAATGGCAGGGAGAAAGCGTTCCCCAGATTGAGCACCTAGGGTAGGGGGGAAAATCAAATTACCCGCACCAAAAAATATTCCAAACAGGAGTAATCCTGTTAAAGCACCTTTTTTAGCCATAAACTCTCCTTATAAAAAATAAAATACTTTCTTAGTATAACATGATTAAAGGCTTGAAAAGGCTATCTCGGAAAAATTTTAAAATGTTTTCAATTTTCTGATTTTTAGAGAAAATAAATTCTCTTTAAAACCTTTCTTATTTTCGGTCTTAAAGGGAGATTTTCTTATTCTAAGGCATCCATGCCACCTTGGACATTGATAACCTCATATCCTTGTTCTGCTAAAAATTGACAAGCGCGTGCTGAACGCATTCCTGATTTACAAATCACGTAGTAAAGATTATCCTTATCTAGTTGTTTATAAGTATCAGCTAATTGGCTGAGAGGTAAATTACGAGCGCCTTCTAAATGAAGAGTCTCAAATTCCTCTACTTCTCTCACATCTAATACAGAAAGCGACTCTTTCTGGTATAGTTGGTAAAAATCATTAAAAGTAATTTCTTTCATTTTTCTTCTCCGAGAATTTTTTGAATTCTTTCTTTCAAGTCAGGCAAAACATCTGCTTCAAACCAAGGATTTTTTTTCATCCAGATTTGGTTCCGAGGTGACGGGTGCACCAAAGGGTAATAATCAGGCAAATAATCTTTAAATCGATGCACACGGTCTGTCACCTTGCCACTAACTTTCTCATGTAGATAGTAGGCTTGGGCATACTGACCAATCAAGAGCGTCAATTGAATATCTGACAATTCTTTCAAAAGTTTAGGGTGCCATTTTTCTGCAAAACCAGGTCTGGGAGGTAAGTCACCAGATTTCCCATGTCCTGGAAAATAGAAATCCATGGGCATAACTGCAAAGTAACCTGACTTGTAAAAAGTATCCTCATCCACACCCAACCATTCTCGCAAACGATCCCCACTTTTATCCTTCCAGTAAAGTCCTGCTTCTTGGGTTTTTAGACCAGGTGCCTGCCCAATGATATTGATACGAGCAGTTTTTGGAGCAGCAAAGAGAGGTTCGATTCCTTGCTCAGTATAGTGTTGATTTTGTGGGTCAGCCATGATGGCTTGTTTGATTCTTTCGATTTGAGACATCTACTCTCCCTCCAAAAAGAAGTCTAAGCATAACATCTCAGACATCTATAGCATTATTTGATCAATTCATAGATAGCTTCAGCGTAGATGGCTGCTGCACGGAAAAGATCATCCAAGGCGATAAATTCATTGGCTTGGTGCATGGTATCGATAGAATCTGGGAACATAGCACCATAGGCTACACCACGTTCTAAGAGACGTCCGAAAGTTCCGCCTCCGATAACTTGTTCATGCCCTTGAAGACCTGTTTGTTTTTCATAAACATTTAACAAGGTTTGGACAAGCGGATCTTCCATTGGTACATAGTGAGGTGTGTGTCCATGTTCAGAAAGGCTAACTGAAGCAACCGGCAAGGCTTCAAGAACTGACTTGATTTGCTCTGGACTTGTTCCTTTTGGATAACGGAAGTTAAGGGCAATGGTATTGTCAGCACTTGTTTCATTAAAGCGGAAGACACCAGCATTCATAGAAAGGGCACCCATCTTTTCATCCACATGAGCCACTTTCAAGTTTTTCCCTTCGTGGTCATTCAAAAGAATCTTACCAGCAATGTCAAGGAAGTCTTTTGCAGGTCCTTCAAAGGCAAATTGGCTGAGGAAGAGGGCAAGATAAGTCGCACCATTGACACCTGAAGCAGGCATAGCACCATGAGCAGATTTACCGATAATCGTAACCTTGTACTTACCGTTCTCTTCTTGAATGTCTCCTCTAAGCTTGTGCTCTGCAACAAAAGCATCTAGTTTCGCTTGCAAGTCAGCCAAGTCACCTGAAACCACTGCTGTTGCTGATTCTGGCACCATGTTTTCACGCAAACCACCTGTGAAGCTGTGAAGACGAGCTGCACCCTTGTTTTCACCAGCAAAGTGGAGGTATTCTGTGATATTTCCTTTTTCACCATTGATGATAGGGAATTCAGCATCTGGAGAGAAACCAAAGTCTGGTTTTGCTAGTCCTACATGGTCAAAATAGTAGTCCATGTCAGCCCAGCCTGATTCTTCATCAGTTCCGACAATAAAGCGAACTTTTTTAGAAGTTGGAAGGCCAAGCTCTTTAATGATTCTCAAACCATAGTAACATGCTGTAGTTGGACCCTTGTCATCTGAAGCTCCACGCGCATAGAGGCGGCCATCCTTGATAGTTGGCGTGTAAGGATCAGTATCCCAACCGCTACCAGCTGGCACGACGTCCATGTGGGCAAAGATTCCGAGAACTTCTTCCCCTTCACCAAACTCAAAATGTCCTGCATAGTTGTCGACATTTTTTGTTGGGTATCCATCACGGTCTGCGATTTCAAGGAATTTCTCCAAAGCTTTTACTGGACCAGGTCCAAATGGGTGCTCCGCATCTGCCTTACTGTCATCACGTTCTGAGTTGATTTCCAAAAGGCTAAATAAGTCAGCCAAGAGGGCTTCTTTACGTTTTTCTACTTCTGCTGTAAAATCAATAACTGTCATTTTTACTTCCTATCTTTTTTCGATAATTTCATCTACTGGCAAGCGGTAGCTTGGTTCCAACTTCTCGTCTGTGTATCCTACTGTGATCAAAAGTTCTGGACGGAAGCGTTCTTCAACTTCCAAGACTTCATTAGTTTTTGATTTATCAAAACCAAGGATAATGTTTGAACCGATTCCCTGGTCAGTCAATGCAAGGACTAAGTTCATCGCAACCAACCCTGCATTAAGGGCTAGGTAGTCACTGATTTGTTGTTCATTGTAATGCGCAAACTCTGCTGGAAGATTTTTCATAAAGTACTGAAGCTGTTCTTCTGAGAAGTTCTTTGCTCCACCAACACGGGCAATCTTGCGTGCTCGTTTAGCTAGGTCAGTATCTGTAAACAAGGCAATGGTTACAGGGGCAGATGCTACTTGCTCAAAGTTTGAACCGTAAGCCAATTTTGCTAGTTCAGCATTTTTCTCACGAACCACAACAAACTTCCAAGGCTGACTGTTGTGAGCACTCGGTGCCAAGGTTGCGATTTCAATAGCTGTTCGAACATCCTTGGGATCAACTGGTTTATCAATAAAATGCTTAGTCGCATGACGTTTTTTATTTAACTCAAGAAATTTCATAATTGATTTCCTTTTCTATTTCTACTGCTTCCATTTTACCACATTCTGAAAGAGCTTGCAGAGATTTTTCATTAGTGGCCTAAATTATCTTTTTCTTTTCTGATTTAAATTTTAGATTACAAACTCAAACTGAAAATTATAATATTTTTCTATCACTTCCATAAAAAATATATATTGGATATCTAATTGATTGTCTGGTAAGCTAGATACCATTAAGTAAAGGAGACACACATGAAAAAATTATTCTTATTATTAGCCATTAGTCCCTTGTTGGTGGCCTGTGGACAATCTAAACAGGATAGTACTTCAACTTCCACTGCTAGCCCTAAAACCATTGTCGTAGCAACTGCTGGAGACATTCCACCTTTTGATTTTGAAAAAGATGGTCATTTGACTGGATATGATGTTGAAGTTTTAAAAGCGGTCGATGAAAAACTAGATCAATACAAGATTGAATTTCAAAAAACAGCTTGGGAGAGTATCTTCCCTGGAGTTGATGCTGGTCGTTACCAAGCTGCTGCCAACAACTTGAGCTTCACCAAAGAAAGAGCCGACAAATATCTCTACTCCCTACCAATCGCAAAAAATCCTTTGGTTCTCGTGAGCAGAAAAGACAAGGCTCTTACCTCTCTTCAAGACATCGCTGGTAAAACAACCCAGGATGACACTGGAACTTCTACTGCCAAGGTTGTTACGGACTGGAATCAAAATCACTCCGACAATCCTGCCACCATCCAATACTCTGGTGAGGATGTCGCTAAACGCCTGACTGACCTCGCCAATGGTGAATTTGATTTCCTAATCTTTGACAAAATCTCTGTTCAAAAAATTATCCAAGACCGAGGATTAGACTTGAACGTAGTCGACTTGGAGAACAATGACAATCCAAACAACTACATCATCTTCTCAAGCGACGAAAAAGAATTTAAAGAACAATTTGACAAGGTTCTCAAAGAACTCTACCAAGATGGAACCCTTGAAAAACTCAGCAGGACCTACCTCGGTGGTTCTTATCTACCAGATGCATCAGAATTAAAATAAAAGGATTGGCTAGGCCAATCTTTTTTTCTAGCAAAAAATATGTCAAAAATAGTTGACATTTTATTTTCAAAAGAATATACTATAGTCAAATATATGTGACACAATCTAAAAAGGAGGAAGCATGAATCGTGTGAAAGAATTCCGCAAGGAACTGGGCATGTCCCAGCTTGAGCTCGCCAAGGATATCGGTGTCTCGAGACAAACCATCAATATGATTGAAAACGACAAGTACAATCCAACCCTGGAACTCTGTCTCAATCTCGCCCGCAGCCTCCAAACTGACCTCAACAGTCTCTTTTGGGAGGATGATTTTTAAAAAAGGAGCAAACTCATGAAAAAAGAAACCTTTACTGAAAAACTGATCAAACGCACATACGGCATTTCTGAGCCCCTTGACGAATACAAACGGCGCGAGGCCGATCGTATCGGTAACCAAGTCTTTATCATCCTCTTTTATCTGATGATTTTCGGAAATCTTATTCCACTCGTTCTAGCCTATAAATTTCCTCAACTAGTGGCTCTGGTCTATCCTCCTCTGATTTTAGTGATTGCCCTCATCGCTGCTAGCTATCTCACCTACCAAATGCAAAAAACAGGGATTACAACTATTGAACCAGATATGCTGAGTGAGAAAGAAAGTAAGCAACTACACTACCCAGGTCTTAAAGCAGGTTTGTTCTTTGGTCTATGGATGTTTTTTATAACTCCTCTTCTCAGTATACTCATAGGTGAAAGTCCGGACTATTTTAATTCTCTTCTCACTATAAGAAATGGTTTAGCAAGCATTCTCGGTTCTATCTTCTTCGGAGCAAGCATACAGTTCCTCATCTCCCGTCGCATTACAAGAGCTAAAAAAGAGCAGGATAAGGATTAGGAGAAAGCTTATGAAATCACTAGTAACGTTAATTACCTATCATCTTTTGTTCAGTTCTCTACTCGCCTTCATCATCATTTCAGGGAACTTGCCCATCTACGAAATAGTCCTTGTTCTTGTCTTTGTTCCAGCACTCAACAAAGGACTGACTTATCTAAAGATAGATTCCCAAAAAACGCGCATACTCAACTTAGCACTATGCTTTATGATTATATCCTTGCCACAACTGACGGTTATTTCAAGCGATTGGAAATATTATTTATTATTAATTATCGCTAGCCTTTCTTTTACCACTTATCTTTATTATCTCTATCAATTCGTAAAAGAAACAAAATAACATCGTTCATTTAGGAGAAATCACCCATGAAAAAAGAAGACTTAACAACTCGCTTACTTCGAAATTTCTTTCATATACATGGGCCTTTTGACGAATGCCGTCAAGAGGTTATCTACAAGGCTTGCGCCCGTTCCATGATCCAAATCTTTTACTCTTCCTTCTTTCTCTTCCTGTTCTATATCTTGTTCGGACGCTTTATCGAAATTGTTCGATTGCTTATGCCCTACCTCTATTTTGGACTCATTCTGTTCATGAGTATAAAAGCTCAAAGAGCCGTACAAGAGCTTCATCTTGAAAAGGATGACAAATCAGAAATCATCTACAAAACCTACAGCAAACGCCAAATAAAAGTTCGTAGTTGGCTGGTATTTATAAGTATTGAGATTGGCTTATTTGCTCTGTTGCTCTTTCATAAACTCTTCGTTCAACAGATGTCCCTTTCAACTTTCTTGGAAAAAATCATCCAAACAGAGATAATGATCCCCTTACTGGTCTTTGGTCTTAGTATTGGAGCAATCTTTGGGACTATGGTCTACTGCTTTTTATCACTACATAAGGAAAAGTAAGAAACTACTTGGATTATTGTTTATAAGCAGATGGACAAAAGCTCACTTTATTGCAAAAACTCAGTAAATATTTTCATGATAAAACGCATAATATCAATCTTTTTGAATTCCTGACATTATGCGTTTTATGATTTTAAAGACAGTTTGCCTCATTCCTTTTACAAAACGAAAAAGCCATTCTTTACAGATGGTTTTCTAGCAACCGAATCGGTACGCACTTTTCAAGTTGTGTACGGACAAAGTCTTATTTTAACTTGCTGTGTTGTTTTAAATGATTCCAAAACTTATTTTTTGTATGATTATATCAGAATATTTTAAAAATGAAAGGGATTTCTATGGAAAATGATGTGTTTTTTGATTATTATTTAAAATCACTTAGGTTTCATTTTGGTGATAGGTGTAAGGATATTGGATTTATAGAGTTTTTTAAAGATAAAAACAATTGTTTTATTACTATAGAGGATTATGTTTTGGAATCATTTGTAGTATTGTCAAATATTTTGAGTGAGGAGAGGATTGTGTTTTCTTGTGGAATTATTTATAGTAAGGGGGTAGTTACTGGAGTAGAAGTATGTATGAGTGTATTAGAGTTAGAAAGACTAAATAATTTGTTTAAGATATAGTTTTGAAGAATACAAAAAAGATAAGGGAAGCTGTCTAAATGAGATGTGTAGGTTGATAGTATCAATGTTTCCTAGTTTTAGAGCTGTCTTGTTTCGAATGGTTCCAAAATACTTCTCAAACTAAATATAGAATAAACCCCTAACACTTCTCCGTGCTAGGGGTTCTTTTAGTTCCTTAAATATTTCACATATTCTACTAATACGTAGATGAGGATTATTAAACAAATGATAATCTCTAACCAAACGACAAGGTTAAGGACCGGAAACTGCAGAATGCCTTGGGACATTTTCAATGAAGTTGCTGTGATGATGGTTGGAAAGGTTAGGGCTGAGAAGGCTGGTTGGAAACCTTGTTTTAAAATCCTTGGCAAGCGACTAAGGACAAAGAAAAAGAAGGTCTGTGATGCAAGGATCATAACTAGTAAAATCCAACTAGGAAGACTGTATCCTCCTACTCTCACTAATGCTGCCAAAAGAAGAGAAAATGGAGCACAATAGATTCCTTCTTGTCCCAGCAAAGCGAGCGGTAATGGATTTTTCCTTAAATCTTGATAAATTAGAGGGTAAAGGATAAGAGTTAAGATAAAACCAAAAATCCAAGCTCCATAGGCAATCCCAACAATGCCCACCACTGGGTAGGTCAAGGTTGCTACTGCTATTCCTACATAAAGAACCGTCCAAGTTGGTGTTGCACTGGCCCTTTGTTTAACCAAGGCATAGTTCTTTGTAAAGTATAAGATGAGGTAAACATCTAGAAGAAAAGCAAACCACCAGAGAATCTGTGCAACAATGCTCATGTTCGGGGGTAAAATTCGTAATAAATACGTCGATAAAATCATCCCTGCCATGGGAAAGGTTGCCATTCCTGACAAAACAGGGGCTTTCTTTAATTCTTGCTTACTTTCATGCCAGTTATTGAGGTGGCTCACCAAAAAATAAAACCATAAAATCAAGCCTGACAAACTAAAGATGTGTGATAAAAGCGGAAAAATATCCAAGATGAGATTTCCTGCTCCAGCCAATCCCAATAAGCAACCTGAAAAGGCTAAGGGGAGTTTTTTCATACCAACCTCCGAAAATGACGTTACTATCAGTATAGCATAAATAAAGCTCAGCTAGACAAGGCTTCATAAATTTTTTTGGCTATAAAACGATTGTCCCCTTTTAAAATACTCACTAACAATAATGATTAAAATAAATTCATCAAAAAAGTACCTATCACTTGATAGGTACTTTTTTGACATTTCATTCTATAGCTTGGTTAGCCTTTAAAGGTAACGATTGTTGCACCACTTCCACCTGCATTTTGCGGCGCATAACCAAAGCTCTTAACCTGCTTGTTTCTTTGGAGATATTTGGTTACTCCTTCACGGATGACTCCTGTACCGATACCATGGATGATGTCCACTTGAGCCATGTTGTTGAGTAGGGCTTGATCGATAAAGGCATCCAAGGCTTCCATAGCTTCCTCATAACGTTTGCCACGAAGGTCTAGTCGAGCCTGTGGACCTTTACCACCTGCCCGTTTGACAACGTTGACTTGTTTTTTCTTGACTGGCGCTTCTTGCTGAGCCTGAACCAAGTCAAACTCTTTTTCTTCAAGCGTCATCTTAATCAAGCCAACTTGAGCTTCCCAGCGACCATCCTTGAGTTGATTGGTCAAGGTACCTCGTTGACCATAGCTTAAAACGATGATATCATCTCCAATTTTTGGAGCTCGTTTTTTCTTAGCCTTTTGAAGGATCTTGTTTTTAGAAAGATCTACTTTTTCAGGTGCTAACTTCTTGAGTTTGGCCTTGGCTTCGATAATTTCATGTGGTTTTAGTTGAGATTTGCTGTGAAGATTTTTAAGAATATCATCACTTTCTGCCAGAGCTAAGTCAACAATCTCCGAAGCTTGCTCACGCGCCTTATTGAGTTCTGTTTCCTTCTCACGATTGAGCTCGTTGTAGAGTTTTTTAAGCGCACGGTTCATCTTGAGGTTTTCTTGCTCTACTTGGCGAATATTCTCAAGACGTTTACGGCTTTCAAGCGTCTGCTCTTCCAATTGTTCAATAATGCGATTGACATCATTGTCTTGATTAATCTGCTTGCTGGCATCGCCTACAATGACATCTGACAAGCCGAGACGTTTAGCAATCTCAAAGGCGTTGCTTCGACCAGGTACGCCTTGCATAAAGCGATAGGTCGGGCGCAAGCTAGCTGTATCAAACTCCATGCTGGCATTTTGAACATAGGCAGTTTCAATTCCGTAGGCCTTGAGTTCAGGATAATGAGTGGTTGCCATAGTCTTGACCTGACGTAAACGCAAGTCTTCTAGGATAGACATGGCAAGGGCTGCACCTTCTTGGGGGTCTGTTCCTGCTCCAAGCTCATCTAGTAACAAGAGCGAGTTTTGGTTAACCTTACCGAGAATATCAACGATATTAGTCATGTGACTAGAGAAGGTTGAAAGACTTTGTTCGATGGATTGTTCGTCTCCAATATCCGCAAAGACCTCCTCAAAAATCCCCACACGACTTCCCATATCCGCCAAAATCGGCAAACCTGACTGGGCCATCAATTGCGTCAAACCTAAGGTTTTAAGCATAATGGTCTTACCACCCGTATTGGGACCAGTGATGACGATGGCTGTTAGATCTTTACCAAAGTGTACATCATTAGCAACAGCATTTTGCACCAAGGGATGACGAACATGAAGGAGTTGAATCTCCTGTCCTTCAGAGACTTGTGGCACTACTGCTCCTGTCTCTTGGATAAAGCGAACCTTAGCCCGAATTAAGTCCAAATGCCCAATAATCCATGCATCATTTGCGATTTCAGCTGCATGCGGTCTTACTCGTTCAGAGAGTTCCTGAAGGATACGCATCATCTCATAGCGTTCATCTGCACGAAGACTGGCGATTTCTTCGCTCAGCTTGACTACTTCACGCGGTTCGATATAGACAGTGTTCCCGCTGGCAGAAATATCATGAACCACACCAGCAATCTTATTACGATAGGTGTTTTTGACAGGAAGAACCTGGCGACCATTTCTGCTAGCGATGATACCTTCAGTCAACATCTGAGCCTTTTGTTTGAGAAGATCCTGCAAGACGTCACGAACTTGGCTCTCGCTATCATGGATTTTACGACGGATTCGTGCTAGTTCTTCACTAGCAAAATTCTCAATAAATCCAGCTTCATTGATGGCTTGGAGATTGCCCTGCAGATGTGGGAAGTCGTGAAGTTTCTCAAACCAATTTGCCAAGTGGTCCAAGTGTACATTTTCAAGATTATCATAGAAATTTTTCAGTTCACGGCTGGCAAATATGACACGTTTGAGAAGGAGAAATTCCTCTATGTTGAGATCAGCACCCATCTCCAAACGTTTGCAGGTAGCCGCAATATCTTTTGTTGCCGAAATGCTGAAATGAGGATGCTCAACAAAGAGTTCTTGCATCTCCTTCATTTCTGCAAAGGCCTGTCTAATTTTATCAGCTTTATCTGTTGGGACTAGCTCTTTTAACTGTTCTAGTCCTTGTTCCGTCAAAAGATGAGGTTCAAATAAAGCCTTGACCTTGTTAAATTCTAACGTTTCTAGTATTTTAGTATTCATCTTATTTCCTTAGTATTAAAGTTATGGCTTTTCTTATTTTCAACTCTTTAAATCAATCTCTTACTTTTCGAAATTGTAAACAAAAGGCTAGGAATAGTTCCCGCCCTTTTTATCCGATTAATTTAGTTACCCAAAGCTGTTTAATAAAATTAGTTGTGAATGGAATGCTTTGGATGATATGTCTAGCTACAAAGCTATTTTCAAGTGAATTTTGAACAATTTGTAATGGCACAGTCGCGAGAATCGTTAGCATCATCTGGAGGACAAACAAGGTCACACCGATTGATAGCACACCCGCACCGATACGATAGTATTTCCCATCAAGTATCTTACTTGGTACTAGGTTTAGAAAAAGACCAAGCAAACGGCCGATGCAGTAAAAAATCGTAAAGGCCAAGAGGAAGCCGACACCTGCATAAAAAACCTTATCTAGATGGAAAAGTTGATTGGATGGGAAAAAGAAAGTTCCCTGTCCTTCCTGCGGATTAGCATAAGGAATTAATAAATTGAACTTCTGCCCTAAAGCTAGGTAATATTTGCTTGCAAAATAAGCAGAGACAATCGTTGCTACAAGATAATATGCTTGCAAAATAATTCCTCTGCGGTAGCCAATATAAAAGCTCCAAGCAAGGATTAATAAGAGTAGAATGGAAATCATAGGGAATCCTCAATCTTACTCTGCTCTTGTTTAGCCGCAACCACTTTATAACGGAGCGATTCTAACTCTTGCTCCTTATCATCAAATTCAATCTCACGGCTGAGCTGTGTTGACAAGCAGTTAACCGCTAAGAGAATAGCTACTGTCTCATCATCAGCTCCAGGCATTTGTTCTTTGATTGCTTCATACTTTTCCGTCGCAACTTTAGCAATCTCCTCCATGAAAAGATTGTCATGTTCAGTTGTCAGCGTTAATGTTTTTTTCCCAAATGTAAACTTGAATCGATTTAAATTTGCCATAAAATTCACCTCAAGATATTATACCAAATTTCACTTAGTTTGTCAGTTTTTACCAATTCTAGCGCTTTTATGGTACAATAGAGACTATGGCAAGTATCACATTAACTCCGAGTGAAAAGGAAATTCAGGCTTTTATTCAAAAGCATGAACATGCACTCACTCCTAGTAAAAATCCCTATATTCGCTACTTTTTAAAACTTCCTCAAGCCAGTGTTTCCGTCTATACATCTGGGAAAGTCCTCTTGCAAGGAGAAGCCGCTGAAAGCTATGCTAGCTTTTTTGGTTATCAAGTAGCACAAGTAGTTAGCGGGCAAAATTTCCCCTTGATTGGAACAGATGAGGTTGGAAATGGTTCCTACTTCGGTGGTCTGGCTGTAGTGGCGTCATTTGTAACTCCTGATCAGCATGACTTTTTACGAAGACTCGGGGTTGGAGATTCTAAAACACTAACTGACCAAAAGATTCGTCAGCTTGCTCCCCTTCTTAAGGAGAAGATTCAACATCAAGCACTCCTTCTTTCGCCAAGTAAGTATAACGAAGTCATTGGAGAACGCTACAATGCTGTTTCTGTCAAGGTAGCTCTTCACAATCAAGCAATCTTTCTCCTCCTTCAAAAGGGAGTTGAGCCTGAAAAAATTGTTATTGACGCCTTTACCAGCTCACAAAATTATGAAAAGTACCTAAAAAATGAAGCCAATCATTTTCCTAATCCAGTCACGCTAGAGGAAAAAGCTGAGGGCAAGTACTTGGCTGTTGCAGTTAGCTCCATCATTGCGCGTGATCTCTTCCTAGAAAATCTTGAAAACCTAGGACGAGAGCTAGGCTATCAACTTCCAAGTGGTGCTGGAACTGCTTCTGACAAGGTAGCTAGCCAAATCCTTCAAGCATATGGAATGAAAGGGCTCGGCTTCTGTGCAAAGCTGCATTTTAAAAACACTGAAAAAGCTAAGCAACTTCTAGAAAGGTAAAAGTATGAATTATTTTAAAATATTTTTAAAAGAGTGGGGAATTTTCTTCCTGATTATTGCATTAATAGGTCTCAGCCGTCTCTTTCTCTGGAGCAATGTTCGTGTAGAAGGACACTCTATGGACCCTACTCTAGCTGATGGAGAAATTCTCTTCGTTGTCAAACATCTCCCTATCGATCGCTTTGATATAGTTGTCGCTCATGAGGATGAAGGGAATAAAGATATCGTGAAGCGAGTCATCGGATTGCCAGGTGATACCATCCGTTACGAAAATGATAAGCTCTACATCAATAATCAAGAAACCGATGAGCCTTACCTAGCAGATTATCTCAAACGCTTTAAAGAGGATAAACTCCAATCAACCTATACCGGAGATAGCTGGGATGGGAAAAAAGGCGAGTACTTCAGAAGTCTTGCTGAAAAAGCTGATGCCTTTACCTTAGATGTTAACTTCAATACTAGCTTTACCTTCACTGTTCCAGAGGGACAATACCTCCTACTTGGTGATGACCGTCTGGTATCTAGTGACAGTCGACATGTTGGTACTTTTAAAGCAAAAGATATTATTGGAGAGGCGAAATTCCGTTTCTGGCCACTCAAACGTATCGGAACATTTTAAGAACACTAAGAGGCCGAGAAATATAAATCTCAGCCTCTTCTCATTCTATTCTGAATGATAGATTGCATTCAGGAATGTAAAGGAATTATATGGAAGTCTTTTTTACAGGTACGATTGAACGTATTATTTTTGAAAATGTCAGCAACTTTTACCGTATTCTCCTTTTAGATATAGAGGATACCAATGCTGAGGACTTTGATGATTTCGAAATCATTGTTACAGGGACCATGGCTGATGTTATCGAGGGAGAAGAATACACTTTCTGGGGGCAGATTGTCCAACACTCAAAATATGGTGAACAGTTACAAATCACTCGCTACGAGAGAGCAAAACCGACTAGTAAGGGATTGGTCAAGTATTTCTCTAGTAGTCATTTCAAAGGGATTGGTCTCAAAACTGCCCAAAAGATTGTGGAACTCTATGGGGAAAATACTATCGATGAAATCCTAGAACATCCTGAAAAACTTGAGACTATCTCAGGGCTGTCTTCTAAAAGTCGTGAGGCCTTTGTATCTACACTCCGTCTCAACTACGGTACAGAAATGGTCTTGGCCAAACTTGCCAACTACGGAATCCCTAATAAATTAGCTATTCAAATTCAGGATACCTACAAAGAGGAAACTATCGATATCGTTGAAAATTATCCCTACCAGTTGGTAGAAGATATCAAGGGTTTGGGTTTTACCATCGCTGACCAATTGGCGCAAGAATTGGGCATTGAAAGTCAGGCACCTGAACGTTTCCGAGCAGGTCTCATTCATAGCCTTTTAAACGCTTGTATGGAAAGTGGGGATACTTATGTTGAAGCTAGAGACTTATTAGAAAAGACTCTAAATCTACTGGAATCCTCACGTCCTGTAGAACTGGAACCAAGTCAACTTGCTCAAGAATTATCCAATCTCATTGAAGAAGAAAAAGTCCAACAAGTTGACACGAAAATCTTTGATAACAGTCTCTTTTTTGCAGAAGAAGGGATTCACAATCACCTCATTCGTATCCTTGAAAAAGAAGAAACTGATAAACAAGAAACTGAAATCATCCAGGAGCAGATCGCAATTGTTGAGGAAGAATTAGGTATCCAATACGATGCCATTCAAAAACAGGCAATCTGCGATGCTATCCAAAACAAGGTCTTTATCCTGACTGGCGGACCTGGTACTGGGAAAACCACTGTTATCAATGGAATTATTGCCGTCTATGCTCTATTAGAAGGACTGGACCTTCGAAAGAAAAGTAATCTACCGATTCTCCTTGCTGCTCCAACTGGTCGTGCGGCTCGTCGCATGAATGAACTAACAGGCTTGCCGAGTGCAACGATTCACCGCCACTTGGGTATGACTGGTGACGACGACACAAGCCATTTAGAAGATTATCTAGATGCTGACTTTATCATCGTAGACGAGTTCTCTATGGTAGATACTTGGCTAGCCAATCAACTCTTCTCAAATATTTCCTCTACTAGTAAAATTCTCATCGTTGGAGATAGTGATCAGTTGCCTTCGGTTAGCCCAGGTCAAGTTCTGGCTGACTTACTCCAGATTCCAAGTATTCCGCAAACACGCTTGGAAAGAATCTACCGCCAGAGCGAAGAATCAACCATTGTCACACTTGCGAGTCAGATTCGTCAGGGAATCTTACCTGCAGATTTCACTCAGAAAAAAGCAGACCGTTCCTACTTTGAAATCGCTAGTAACCAGATCCCAGCGACCATTGAAAAAATCCTAGACGCTGCCATCAGAAGTGGCATCCCTGCTCGAGATATCCAAGTTCTGGCTCCTATGTATCGTGGTGCAGCAGGAATCGATGCCATCAATCAACTCATGCAAGAACTGCTCAATCCTCTTCAAAAGGGACAGATTAGTTTTGAAGCAAGTCAGTTTCAGTATCGTAGTGGAGATAAGGTCATTCATTTGGTTAACGATGCAGAAGTCAACGTTTTTAACGGAGACCTAGGCTACATCACGGACCTCATTCCTGCTAAATACACTGAATCTAAACAAGATGAAATGATGATTGATTTTGATGGGAACGAGGTTTCCTATCCTCGAAATGAATGGTACAAGATTCGTCTTGCTTATGCCATGAGTATCCATAAATCTCAAGGGAGTGAATTCCCAGTTGTGTTTCTTCCCATCACCAGTGCTAGCAAGCGTATGCTGGAACGTAACCTTATCTACACTGCTATTACTCGGGCTAAAAGCAAACTCATTCTACTCGGTGAACTTCAAGCCTTTGATTATGCGACTAAACATATCGGAACAGCTCGAAAAACCTATCTGATTGAACGTTTCAGCGACTTAACTGAAAGCTCTGAGGAACTAAACGAGCCTATTCTCGAACCCACAAATCAGACTAACCCTCATCAATCTTATAGACTAACTGAAGATAACTGGACTAGTATCCCAGCCATGATTGGGATTAGCCAAGATGACCTTGATGAGTTTTTCGGAAAATAAAGCACCAAAAAAACCACCGAATCCGGTGGTTTTTTATCTTTTCAGATTATTTTACTGTTGCAGTGCTTGTGATCAATTCAACAGCTTTTTTGATTGTGATATCGTGTTTCAACATATCTGCTGAAAGCAAGCTTTGTACTTGGGCAACTTCCATGTTGTAATCTGCAGCCAATTGCTCGATTTCTTTTTGGATTTCTTCTTCAGTAGCGTCAAATCCTTCAGCTTTCGCAACTGCTTCGATAACAAGGTTAGTCTTAGTGCGTGACTCAGCTTCTGCTTCGTATTGTTTGTGAAGGTCTTCTTGAGTAGTTCCAGTGATTTGGAAGTACATGTCAGGGTTGATACCTTGACGTTGCAAGTTTCCAAGGAACTCATTTACTGAGCGGTGAACTTCTTCGTGGATCATTTCTTCTGGAAGTTCTACGATTTCAGCGTTTTCAACTGCTTTATCGATTGCTGCACCTTCAACGGCATCATTGTAAGCTTCTTCTTTAGCAGCAGCTAATTCTTTGCGGTATTTTTCTTTCAATTCGTCAAGAGTTTCAACTTCTTCGTCGATATCTTTTGCAAGTTCATCGTCAAGAGCTGGAACTTCTTTAGCTTTAACTTCGTGGATAGTTGTTACGAATTTAGCTTCTTTACCTGCAAGGTCTTCTGCTTGGTAGTCTTCTGGGAATGTTACGATAACATCAACAGTTTCACCAGCTGAATGTCCAACTAATTGGTCTTCGAAACCAGGGATGAATTGACCTGAACCAAGTCCAAGTGAGAAGTTTTCACCTTTTCCACCGTCAAATTCAACACCGTCGATAGAACCAACAAAGTCGATAACAACAGTATCGCCGTTTTCAGCAGCACCTTCTTTGATCACCAATTCAGCCAAGTTGTTGCGTTCACGTTCGATACGCTCTTCAACATCAGCGTCAGTTACTTCTTTATCTACATCAACTGATACTTCAAGGTTTTTGTATTCACCCAATTTAACTTCAGGTTTTGTAACAACTTCTGCAGTGATAACCCAGTCTTGACCTTTTTCCATAGAAGTTACGTCAATTTTTGGTTGAGCAACTACTTCAAGACCAGCTTCTTTAACAGCTGCTTCATAAGCGTCTGGTAAAAGAGCGTTCATTGCATCTTGGTAAAGTGCTTCTTCACCAAATTTTTGGTCGAAGATAGGACGTGGAAGGTGACCTTTACGGAAACCTGGAACGTTAAGAGTTTTCTTTACTGAGTTAAATACACGGTCCAATTCTGGTTTGATTTGGTCTTGAGAGATAGTGAAAGTCAAGACACCACGGTTTGTTTCTTTGTTTTCAAATGATACAGACATTCTGTCATTTCTCCTTAAAATTTTTAATACAGTCCATTATACCACATAGTAGCGAACTTTTTCAAGTAATGGATGCGCTTTTCGTCCATGCTTCAGTTACATCCTATGTCCCTTAAAATTCATCAGAACCCACCAGATGATGTTGAAAAGCATAAACTGCTGCCTGGGTACGATCACTGACCTCAAGTTTGGCTAGGATATTGGAGACATGGGTCTTGACTGTCTTAAGGGAGATAAAGAGCTCATCTGCAATGCGCTGATTTTCATAGCCCTTGGCAATCAGTTGAAGGACATCGCGTTCTCGCGCAGTTAATTCTTCGTGAAGTTCCATATGATTGCGGTGATATTCTACTTTCTTACTCACCTCTTGTTCGATAGCTAGCTCTCCAGCTGCCACCTTTTGAACAGCATGGAACAATTCATCGGCACTTGATGTCTTGAGCATATAGCCTTTAGCCCCAGCATTCAAGACTGGCATGATTTTTTCATTGTCTAGATAAGAAGTCACAATCAAGATTTTAGCCTCCGGCCATTCTTTGAGAATAGCTAGAGTTGCGTCAATTCCGTTGACTTCAGGCATAACAATATCCATGACGATCACATCTGGACGAAGCTCCAAGGCCATGGAAATCCCTTCAGCTCCATTAGTTGCTTCTCCAACAACCTCTACATCATCTTGTAGTTCAAAATAACTTTTTAATCCAAGACGCACCATTTGGTGGTCATCTACTAATAATAATTTCATTTTATTTCCTTTTGTTAGTCAATCAAGCAAGGGGATCCGAATATCCACTGCCAAACCCTGCTTGGGTGCTGTTAATAGTTGTATGCTCCCTGCCATATCTTCTACTCGTTCTTTGATATTGCGTAATCCATAGCTCAAATCATCTACATCAGCCGGCTCGAAACCTCTGCCATCGTCCACTACTTTCAACTGCAATTCAGTTTCCGTTTGATAAAGATAAACATCTAGACAAGAAGCTTGGGCATGACGGAGAGTATTACTAATCAATTCTTGGACGATACGAAAGACATGCTCCTCAATCTTTTTAGCCAATTCGTCTACCTGATATTTAAAACTGACTTTGAGTTCACTTTTTTCTTCAAGCTCTTTGAGAAGCAACTGAATCCCCTCAACTAGACTCTTTTGTTCCAGTTCAATAGGACGCAAATGCAAGAGTAGAATACGCAAATCTCTCTGGGCTGTCTCCAAAATAGCTGTCACACTCTGGAGTTGTGTCTGCATCTTCTCTTTGTCTAATCTAGAAGCTTGTTGACTGAGTCCTGATAACATCATATGCGCAGCAAAAATTTCTTGGCTAACTGTATCATGCAAGTCACGCGCGATTCGCTTGCGCTCCTTTTCAATTATCTCTTCTTCTTTGACTAAGGCCTGATTGTCTGCTTTTTGAATAGCTTCTGTCAACAAACCAAGCTTTCCTGACAAGTTTCTAAAACTTGCATCTAAATCAGCATCTCCAAGCCTTTTAATATCTTTACCAGCTAGCAGACGTTTAAGATTTGCTTGGATTCTTCTTCTTGAAATTTCGTCAACCATTGTCCAAAATAGGACTAATAAAAAAGCTAGGGCAAGGCTAAACATCAAAGCTAGAAAGAGGACTTTTTCTGTCTTTTCTAAATCTTGGAAGAGAGAAGTCCACTCCAAATCTAAGACCTTAAAAATGCTTCGAAATAGAAAAGCAACAAAGAGAAATGAGGTGAGACCAATTAAAATATACGGTTGTTTTTTCATCCTCGCACCACCTCAACATCTCCCACCATAGTTGTCAAAAGAATCTTAACACTCTTTGGACTCTTGAGATAATCCCTGGTTTCTTGATGGAATTGTTCATTGCGCAAAGCTCGCTTAGGCTGGTCAAAGAAGGTTAAATCTCCGTACAGAGAATTGACGCTTAGACTGACTTCCACATCCACTGGTACAATAATTCTAGTTGTGCCGACTAGTTTTCTCAAGATGATGACATTATCATGATTACTTAAAATCACACGTTCTAGATGAATGGTATCCTTCCCCATGAGACGAAAAAGATTGATATCATCAAAGCGGCAAGTCTGGTAGCTTGAGAAGTGATGAAGATTCCCAAACCAGCGATTTTTCTCCCTCTTTACCGTCACTACTTCCTCAAAAACCAGATTGGTATCTTCTTTTTCTTGGTTCATCATAGGATAAAGCAAGAATAGGCTGTAAATCAGAGCTACAAAGATAGCTAAAATGACAAAGGGATTGAGCATGATGATAAAGAAAAATAGGATGCTCACCGCCACTAAAATGAAGTTATTCCCCTGTCTTCCAGTATAGTATCGAATCAGCAGTAAAAACAAGAGCAATATCAGTAGAAAACGGGAAAAATGCTCTGATACCATCATAATCAGAGCTCCTGTCAATAAACAAGCTTCAATAAATAGAAAAATTTGGAATTTTCGCATGTATCCGTCCTCTCCATTTAATTGTATCACAAATCCCAAAAGTCACATCCGTCTGAGGAATGATAAAGAGACCGGGACTAAAATCCCGACCTCCTTATAGTTGAACTTTTGCTTCTTTTAATTTTCCATAAAGGAGATAGTCGACCTGCTGCAAATCCTCAATTTTTGCACAATTAAGGGCACACATGATTAGACGTAGGTCTTCCTTCCAGCTTTCAACAATGGAAATAACGACATCAACAGAGTAATTTTCAACCAACTCTAACATGGTGCGTGAAAGCCCAACTGCCTTTGCTCCAAAGACCAAGCATTTGATAATGTCTAGTGGATTGCGAACACCTCCACTTACCAGAAGCTCCATCTTATCTTTCCAGTCTTGGGCATTGATAAGAGCCTGCATGGTCGATTGCCCCCAATCATTGAGGTAGTCCCGTTGACCACTACGACGATTTTCGATATAGGCAAAACTAGTCCCGCCACGGCCAGACAAATCAACCGTACGTATCCCCATTTCGTACGCCTTAGCAATAGTCTTCACATCCATGCCAAAGCCGACTTCTTTTAAAACAAGGGGAACTGAGATTTGCTCAGCATAATCTTTCAGATTGCTTTGCCACAATCTAAATTGACGCTCACCTTCTGGCATGAGCAATTCCTGCATGACATTAACGTGAACTTGCAAGAGAAGAGGGTTCATTTCTTTCACTGTTTGTAATCCTAGTTCTACAGGTTTGTCCAAACCAATATTGGTTCCAAGTAGAAGATTAGGGTGACTAACTTTGACTGAGAAAGAATCGTCCGATGGATCCTTGAGTGCAGCGCTGTATGAGCCCGTCACAAATAAAATCCCACAAGCATCTGCCACCTGAGCCAATTTTTGATTAATTTCTCTGCCCTTGTCACTCCCACCCGTCATGGCATTGATATAAAAAGGAAAGTCCCATTTTCGCCCTACAAATTCTGTCGAAAGATCAATTTCATCTAAGTCATATAAGGGTAGCGAAGAATGAATCAGTTCAACTTCATCAAAACTATTATAAGTACTGTTTTGTTCAAGGGCATAGCGGATGTGTTCATCCTTCCGATTTATCGTCATGTCCTATCCTTTCTTGATACAAGAGCTCAATCCCAAGATCAGCCCAGCGTTTTTTCAGTAATGTTGTCGAATCTTGGTAAAAGCTGAGGGCTATCCCACAGTCTCCACCACCAGCACCACTGCTTTTAGCAACAGCTTTTAAGTCTTGGCTAGCATTTTTTAATTGCCTAAGCAAAGGTGTGTAAATATCTGAACTCAAGCCTTCTAAAAGTTGGCTGGCTTGTTCCAGCAAGTCAATAATGGTTTCTTCTTGACCTACCTCCAAAGCCTTTACCAAGTTAGCTACTGTTTCTTTTGAAGCTTGTAAAAAGCTAGAGTTCATATTATCCTTGATTTGCTTGACCATATGACTTGATACAGCCACTTCCTTGGTCCAACCAACCAGAAAATCAAATTTCAACGCTGGTTCAACACTCCTAATAGAAAAGCCCCAGTCACATGCTAATACAGCCTGCAAATCTTCTTTTTCTAGCCATTGTGCCACTTTCTCACGGTCAAATGACTGATAGAGGACGAGGTCTTCTGATACGATACAGGCAATGTCCCCCATGGAGCCATTGTCCCCACGTTTAAGAAGTACTGCACTCGCCAATTTAAACAAGAGTTCTCTGTCAGCTAATCTTTCATAGAAGGCAAGCATGGCCTTGATGACCAAAACAACCACACTACCACTAGAACCCAGGCCGAATTTCTTCCCCTCACGCTCCATTTTCCCACGAATGTCTAAAGAAAAAGGCTGCGGTTCAACTCCTTGGGCAGTTAGATACTCCTCCACCAAGGCAACTGTTTCTTGAATCAAAGCATAAGAAGAATCTGGTCGCATGTCCACACTATAGGTAAACATATCTGAGTAAAGACGATAATCATCAGAGGCTTTAATCTTAGCCATCATATAGATGGGAATAGCCTTGATTAGCGCCAACTGTCCTGGTTCTAAAATGGCATACTCCCCAGCCCAATAGAGCTTCCCACAAGTTTTAACAATCGTCATCTTGGCTCAAATCCTTTGTTTTTGAAACGATTAAGCGATAGCGTTGACCTAAAAGTTCTGATAAGTGTTCCAAGTCTTTTTCTAAACAAAGAACCTTTACATTAGGCCCTGCATCCATGGTAAAGTAGCAAGATTCTCCTCGTTCTCTAAGCTGACGAACAAAATCCATAGCCTCATAACTAGCATCTGTCAGATAAGAGAAGGATGGAGTTGCAGTTTTTGTCGTAGCATGCATAGCCAAGGCGTTCTTCTCTGTCAATTCTCCAACTTTCTTAAAGTCATTTTCCTTGAGGTAGACTAACATATCCTTGTAATCTTGTTCAGATTGACGAATCCACTCATCAAAAGTCGTAGAAGTTTCGACACAAAGCTTCATCCCATCTCGACTGGAAATTGGTTTTTTCTGGTCTTCCAAGACCAACATAATCATAGCTAGTTTCAAGTCAGTCTCAACTGGATAGATCTCTCCACTATCCTTGTCCCAGGCTGCCAAGGGGCCATAAAAACTACGAGATGAAGAACCCGACGCAAACTTAGCTTCCAAGGCCAATTCTCTGCGATTCAGCCCAAGTTGGAAATAGGCATTACAAGCTTTGACCAAGGCAGATAAACCACTGGAACTTGAAGAAAGGCCTGCTGCTGTTGGCATATTGTTCTTGGTATCGATACGAACAAACCCTGCTCCTTCAGGACGGTAGCGGTCAATGATTTTACTCATCTTTTTATGTTCAGCTTCATTTTGCAACTGACCATTGATGTAAAAAGCATCCGCCTTTGCATCTGCTGGTAAAGGAGAAAGGGTCGTCTCCGTATACATATTTTCTAAGGTTAGAGAGATACTGCTAGTCGCAGGAACCATCTCTTTTTCTGCTTTCTTTCCCCAATATTTAATAATAGCAATATTGGCATAGGAACGTACTGTTACAGGCTTTCGATCCATGTCTGAACAGCTCCTTTCTCTTCTAATCTTTCAGCTAAATCTTGAGCTTGGTGATAGTCGGCTACTAAGGCGATGATGCAGCCTCCTAGACCACCACCACTCATCTTGGCACCTAAAGCGCCATGTTCGAGAGCAGTTTCAACCAAGGCATCTGCCTCAGAGCTACTAACTCCAATTTCCTTTAGATTTCCATGTGCTTTGGTAAGAATCTCTCCCAGCTTCACGACATCTTTTGTTTTTATTGCTTCTTCTGCTTGCTGGGTCAACTCTCCTAGCGCATGCAAGAAAGGTAAAGCTTCCTTACCCTTGCTCTCTACAACTTGAATAGCTTCACGAGTATGTCCATAAACTCCAGTATCTGCAATGACCAGATAAGCTGATAAATCCATGGTTAATTCTTCAAAACCAACATTCTTGATAAAACGAATAGGCTGGTCACTAAGGCAGGTCTTAGCATCCAATCCGCTAGGATTCATATGAGCAATCATCTCTGCCCGATTGACTAGGATTTCTAGCACATCATGTGGAAGTTCTGCTTGGTAATAACCAAATACCGCTCGAATGGCTGCAATGCTAATGGCCGCCGAAGAACCCATCCCCCGTTTTTCTGGGATAGCCGAGTCAATTTGACAACGGATGCAAGCATCTTTGATATTTAGATACTCGAGAGAAGCATAAACAGCCATGGACAAGGTGTCCTCTTCAAAAAGACGCCATGGTGTCGCTGCTGGAACCACCCGACAAGTCACTTCAACCTCTAAAAGAGGCAAAGAGATGGCTGGATAGCCATAGACTACTGCATGCTCTCCTATTAAAATAATTTTACTATGTGCCTGACCGACACCAACTTCTTTTGTCATTTAATCCTTCTATCAGACGAAAAGCGTCTTTTTCTAGATAAAATTTTAGAACTTTATTCCTTTCTATTTTATTATATTTTCACAAAAAAAGCGATTGTTTCCTTTCACAATCGCTTGTTTTCATTATTGTACCCACTCACCATTATAGTTGACCTGGTAGCCACCTACTGTGGTATTCACAGCTAGGGCACCTGAACTATAGGCATAGTACCATTTACCGTTAACTTGGAACCAGCCTGTCACCATAGCTCCTGACGAACGAAGATAATACCAAGTATTATCGACATAAATCCAGCCAGTTTTCATATCACCATTTTGAGCATCTAAATAATACCAAGTTGAACCATCTAGATACCAACCGGTCGCCATAGCACCTGATGAACGGAGATAGTACCACTTGTTACCAAGATACTGCCAACCAGTTTGCATTGCAGCGGTTGTTGGATCGAGATAGTACCAAGTCGAATTGTCGTTAATCCAACCAGCACGTCTTTCTCCACCAAGGTAGTCTTTTCCTGAAGAACCTGTTTTTGCTAGGTAATACCATTTAGACTGATCATAAAGCCAACCTGTTTTTAATGAGTGATCTTGATCAAAGTAGTAGTTTGCTAATTTAAGAACTTCTGGGCCTTCAAAGCCTTCACCATGCTTTTTGCCAACAGTTAACGAATACTTAGCCTCTAATTGTTGCCAGCCAACAAACTCTTGTAGTACGCCATCTTTATCAAAATAGTACCACTTGTGTTGAAGACCGATTTCATTAACTGGTTGGTTATCTAATAAATCATCACGATAACCTGTTCCAGGAATTTCTATATATTGCCAGCCAACTACCATTTCTCCTTTATCACCAAAATAGTAAGTTTTACCGTCTATTTTATGCCAATAGATTGCTTTATGGTCATCTTTTATATAATATTTTCTATTGTCCTTATCGACAAACTGTCCACCTGTAGTGTCCGCAAATACTGTATTTGTTGCTAACAGACCAAAGAAAAATACTGCTAGTCCAACTTGCATCATTTTTTTCAAAAATTTCATTCTTGCTTCCTCCAAAATGATTGTAGCAAAGACTAAACTATATGTCAATATATAATGATTTCAAAAAAACAGTTACACAAGGTAAGTGCTTTTCTATTCTTGCATGGTGTAACCCACACCACGCACGGTTTTAATGTAGCTCTTTTGACCTTTTACGTCAAGCTTGCTACGTAGATAACGGATATAAACATCCACAATATTGGTTTCGGTCGCACTTTCATACTTCCAAACACTTTCCAGCAACTGCTCACGAGTTAAGACCTTTTTGCTTCCCATAAGGGTTGCTAAAAGATCATACTCACGCCGAGTCAAAGCGATCATCTCATCGCCACGATAGACAGTGTGGTTTTCTAAATCCATACGCAGATTGCGATAGGATGTAGGAACCTTCATCTGACTACAATGTTGATCAATGAAGTCCCGACCTCGGAAAATCGCTGCAATACGATTGACCAAATCATCGATAATGACTGGTTTATAGATATACGAAACAGCGAAACGCTGGATTGTTTCAAGTTGGCCTTGCAATTCTTCTCGATGATCCAAAATCATGATAACCGACGCTGGCTTGGTGCGACTCAACTTATCTGCAAAATCCTGAGCTGTCATATCCCCTAGATGAGCATTCAGTAAAATCAAGTCATAGTCTGTCTGAAGAGCCATGGAAAGGGCTTTTTGTCCCTCTTCTACCTGATCAACTCGGTATTGCTCTTTTTGGAGTTCCAGACTTAAAAAATGAGCTAGATTTCTTTCTTTCTCAAGTAATAAAATCCGTTTCCCCATGGCTGACCTACTTATTTTTCGTCATACCAAGAGTAGTGGAATGTTCCTTCTTTGTCTTTGCGTTTGTAAGTGTGAGCACCAAAGTAGTCACGTTGCGCTTGAATCAAGTTTGCTGGAAGATCAGCTGAACGGTAGCTATCAAAGTAAGTAATGGCTGCTGAGAATGTTGGTACTGGTACACCAGCTTGAACAGCAAGAGCTACGATGTCACGAACAGATTGTTGGTACTTAGCAGTAACATCCAAGAAGTACTCATCCAAAAGAAGGTTAGGAAGGTCTGCATCACGGTTGTATGCATCTGTAATCTTTTGCAAGAAACGAGAACGGATGATACATCCATCGCGCCAGATAGAAGCGATGTCAGCAAATGGTAAGTTCCAGTTATTCTCTTTAGAAGCTACTCGCAATTGCGCAAAACCTTGTGCATAAGAAATGATTTTTGAGAAGTAAAGAGCTTGGCGGATTTTTTCGATCAACTCAGCCTTGTCACCCTCAAATTTGAAAGCAGCTGGTTTTGGAAGAACTTTGCTAGCATGAACACGTTCTTCTTTGTAAGTAGAGATGTAACGCGCAAATACTGACTCAGTGATAAGAGACAATGGCACACCAAGGTCAAGTGCTGATTGGCTAGTCCATTTACCAGTTCCCTTGTTACCTGCAGCATCAAGGATATAGTCTACAATTGGTCCTTCATGACCTTCATCATCTTTACGGCTCAAGATATCAGCTGTGATTTCAATCAAGTAGCTGTCCAATTCACCCTTGTTCCACTCAGTAAAGATTTCAGCCATGTCTTCTGCTGAAAGACCAAGCAAGTGTTGCATAAGATCGTAGCTTTCTGCGATCAATTGCATGTCACCGTACTCAATCCCATTGTGGACCATTTTCACGTAGTGACCAGCTCCATCAGGACCGATGTATGTTACACATGGTTTTCCATCTTCTGGTGCTTTAGCAGAGATTTCTTCAAGAACATCTGCTACCAAGTCATAAGCTTCTTTTTGTCCCCCAGGCATGATAGAAGGACCTTCAAGGGCACCTTTTTCACCACCAGAAACACCTGTACCGATAAAGTTGATACCTGAGTTCGCCAATTCTTCATTACGACGAATAGTATCTTTATAGAAAGTATTCCCTCCATCGATCAAGATATCACCTTTATCCAAGTGTGGAAGAAGGGCTTGGATTGTTGCATCTGTACCAGGTCCTGCTTGAACCATAAGCATAATACGACGTGGTTTTTCAATAGAGTTTACGAAGCTTTCGATATCATAGCTTGGCACAAAGTTTTTATCAGGATGGCAAGCAATCACATCTTCAGTTTTTTCTTTACTACGGTTATAAATAGCAACTGTATAACCACGAGATTCGATATTAAGGGCAAGGTTACGACCCATTACGGCCATACCAACAACACCAAAGTTAGCTTTTGTCATGTGACACTCCTCTTATTTAATATGTTTTATTTTATCATGTTTATCTGTGAAAAGAAAGAATTTTATAACAATTTAACTAGTAGTCTAAATCATCAGCATGGCCAGAACCATTCCCTACAAAGTAACCTGTCTTACAGTTAAGGGTAAAGAGATAAGTTCCATCTGGTTTATAAAGATTGTAGTAACCATTGCCATTAACAATATTCACACGTTCCAAGATATATTTGTTTCCAGTGATGTATCCACGCGCACGTGATGTCTCAAGAATTCTTTCAAGGACACCATCTGCAAATGTCCAAGCAGGGTTACTGCTGTCATTAACAGCTGATTGATTGTACGGTACTCGGCTCACACCTCTTTGCAAATTAACGCCTTCACTCGATAAGCCACCATTAGTAGATGCAGAAGAATCGCTTATTGAAGTAGAGGGACTGCTTTCTGTAGTTGGACTTGACACTTCCTGGCTCGCTGCTGTTGTCGAATCTGTCGTCGTACTTGCTAGTTGACTCTTACCAAGACTGATTGCTTTATCTAGCAATTTATCAATTTCTGTATTTCCAGTTTTGATATCTGTAAATTTCGCGTCTGCTTTGATTTTTGCGTTTGTATCCAAGACACCATCTGTAATAGCTGGAGTTTCAAATTGAGAATTAACTTCTTGAATTGCTTTTATCTGAGTTTCCAAGCTATCATATTTTGATTTGGCAAGAGTATATTCTCTCGCTCCCTCAAGTTTATCCAGAAGCTCCTTCAATTGATTCAGTTGACTAAACTGGCTATTTTTAAGAGCCGTTTTGTTTTCATCGGTATAGAATGTATCGTAGAGAGTATTAAATTGTTCCAAAACTGACTGATTACTTACCAGACCTGAATCTGCCGCTTTCGTTTGAATTTCTTGAGAAGAACGAGAAATTTGGCGATAAACGTAATATGAACCTCCCAAAATTAAGAGGAAGACTAAAATAATGACTGACAGGATTGCCAATTTTTTCTTACTTTTTGGCTTCTCAATAGGCTGATCAGAACGAGACAAGGGTTGCAGTTGTTCGTCAGTTTCTTCATCAACTACTGCAGCTTGCGAATTAGCAACTTCAGCCATTTCAACAGCATCCAATTCGTCTTTAAAAGGTTGCTCGAGAACTTTTGTTTCTTCAGCATCAACTTCTTGAGCTACAATCTCCGTGGTCTCTGCAGCTACTGCATCTGCAATTGTTTCCCCTTCTGAACTTGATGTATTTTCTTTTTCAGTCGTTTCTCTCACTTCTTGAATCATATCATCCAAGCTTTGAGCAGGCTGGTCTTTTTTTGTTTGTAAATTTTCAAACTTATCAGCTTCGATTTCTTCACGATGTTGTTTAATATATTTGTCCAAGACCGTATCTTCTGGAGTTACACCTGCCTCAACTTCTTCGTTCTTACGAATGGCCTGACCAACCGTTAAATCTTTCGCTTCTTCAAATTCAAATTTAGGTTCTTGCTCACCCTTATGATGGTGGTTACGTCTTTTCTTACTCATTTGCATTCCTTTCTAATTTGACATCTTGTCTTTTCACTCGTTGACCAAAATATTGATATAAATCAACTTTCAAGGTACCGTTATAGAGTTTCCGTTTTTTATCTGCCTGACTACCATATTTACTTTCAAAAGCTTCATCACTAGTCAGGATAAATTTACTCCATGTTTTAAGGGGGGCAAATACTTTTCCCATCTCAGTATAGAGCTTGGTTACTCCTGCATCATCTGACAAGCGTTCTCCATACGGTGGATTCGAAATAATAACTCCATTGATCTTGTCCGTTCGCAAATCCTGCACGCGCATCTGCTTAAAGTGGATATCCTTAGAAACTCCCGCAGCCTGAGCATTTGCCTTCGCAATTTCTACCATACGACCATCAATATCGCAGCCCATGATATCTAGTTCAATCTCACGATTAATCTTCTTGCTAGCTTCCGTACGAATTTGCTGAATTAACCGGTCGCTAACCCAGTTCCAATCCTCGAAAGCAAAGGAACGGCGTAAGCCTGGCGCCATATTACGAGCAATCATAGCCGCCTCAATACAGAAGGTTCCTGAACCGCAGGTCGGATCAATCAAGGGTTTATCAGGATACCAGTTTGATAATTGCAGAATTGCTGCTGCCATGTTCTCTTTAATAGGAGCACCACCTTTTTCAGTACGATAACCTCGTTTGAAAAGACTAGAGCCACTTGTGTCAATCATGATAGTCGCAACATCTTTAAGAATTGAAACCTCTATTTTAAACTCTGGACCATTTTCCATCAGCGGAACACCTTCTGGTCGAGCATAATGTTTCTGCAATTTCTTGACAACTGCCTTTTTAGAAATAGCCTGGACACTAGGTTCGTTATGAAGTTTTGATTTGACACACTTAGCCTTAGAGATTGGGAAACGTGCTCCGAGTGGAAGATAGTTTTCCCAATCTAAGGCAAAAACTCCTTGAAAAAGCTCTTCAAATGTTTTTGCGGGAAAAGTCCCAACAACAATCTTGATCCTATCTGTAGCTCGTAGCCACAAATTAGTTTCGATAATTGTCTTTACATCCCCTTCAAAGCGAACGCGACCATTCTCAACTTGACAATCATAGCCAAGTGCACGCACTTCACGACCTACAACAGCCTCTAAGCCTGCTGCAGCAGTCGCTATTAAGTTAAATGTTTGTTTCATGTCAGTCTTTAAAGACCTTTCTCTTGTTCACCTTTAAAAAATGAGGTTGAGAAAATTTCTCAGCCCCAACCTATATGCAATTTTCTATAAGCCATGTTTTGTTCCAGAAGTGACTAGGACCACTTCTTTCGATAATCATCTGTCTACCACTAACAGCTAGAAGCTGCTAGCAGTCAGAGTACTACGTTCGTTTCCGTGCACTCCATGCCCCGACCAAAATTTGGGTTGCTAGCTTGAGGGGTTTACCGCGTTCCACTCTCTCTGTTTCCAGAGAGACTTCGTCACTGTGGCACTTTCAGAGCTACTAAAACATATCCGAAAACTTAGTCTATTCACTCGCCGTAACGATTTCTCGTCCCTAGGCTTATGGTTTCGCCTAGCACAAACACTACAGGCATCACAGCCTGTGCTAGCATGGACTTTCCTCATAAAAAGATAAACTCTCCACGCGATTATCCAAAAATTGCACAACTGTATGATTCTTAGAAATCAGAATTTTCTACGATTTGTTTGCCAAATACTTCTTTTTCAAGACGATTCAAGCGTTTCAGGATATCAAAATTAGTCATAGAAGTCGTACTTCCAAGCTCAGCAGGTTCAGACGTTACAGATACAGGTGCCGCCTGAGGTTTGTTCGCCAATTGCTCTTTCAATTCTGCGACTTCCAAACGTAGTGATTTAACCAACGCTGCATAGGTTTCATAGTCCTTGATAACGTCATCTAAGAATTCATCTACCTCTGCTTTACTGTATCCACGTACTTCTCTTCCGAAATCCTGCTCAAAAATATCCTTTGCTGTAAAAATAATACTTGCCATGTCTCTCTCCATTCTCAGTTACTAGTATTATTATATAAAAAAAAGCAAACAAAAAGCAAGGTCAAAGCCTCAATTTTCGGAAAAATTTTCGGCCACTTCATTTAAATCCTCAAATGTTAATATTTTTGTCATATAGTTGTCTTTCTTTTTCATCAGTTCGTAAAAAAATCTCATTTTTGTTTCGTTATCTTCGTCGTAAAAAATATAGGCGCCATCCGTATTTTCGAGTAAAAAAATCTGATAATCTCTCAATTGGCCTTTGTGCTCATAAGTTGGATAGGCATATTTGACAAAATCGACCTGTTTAAAATCACTCAATTTGATCTGATTAGCTTCATTCCAATTCGAACCATGTGTCTCAAAGTCAAAAATAGTCGCTAGTTGAAATCCATAGTCTTCTTTCATTTCCTTGGCGACTTCTAAAACCCAATGTTCAAAACCAAGAGTCCCCGTAAAAACGAGCCATTTCAGGCCTTCCTCAACCATTCTTTCCAAATCTCTACGAATAGCTTTTTTGATAATTTTTAAACGAACATCCTTTTCATTAAATAATCCCAAATCAAAAGCTGAGTATCCCAAAACCAAGGCTGTATGCATTTTTTCACCCTTTCTGTTGACCTTTGTGGTATAATAGAGTGATGTTATTGTACCAATAAGGAGGACTATGGTCAACTATCCACATAAACTTTCATCTAAACCAAGCAAAACTTCTCTACCTCAAACTAAAAATTTCGCAAATCGAGGTATGAGCTTTGAAAAGATGATTAATGCTACCAATGACTACTATCTATCACATGGAATGGCAGTCATTCATAAAAAGCCAACCCCGATTCAAATTGTACGAGTCGACTATCCTCAGCGTAGTCGTGCTAAAATTGTCGAAGCCTATTTTAGACAGGCATCAACAACTGACTACTCGGGTGTTTATGAAGGATTTTATATCGATTTCGAAGCCAAGGAAACTAAACAAAAAAGAGCTTTTCCGATGAAGAACTTTCATTCTCATCAGATTCAGCATATGGAACAGGTCCTTGAACAAAAAGGAATTTGCTTCGTCTTAATCCATTTTTCTTCTTATCAGGAAACGTATTTATTACCGGCAATTGACCTCATCCGTTTTTATCGTCAGGATATGGGGAAAAAATCAATGCCGCTTGATTATATTCGAGAGCACGGTTTTGTAATTGAACAACAAGCCTTTCCTCAAATACCTTATCTCGATATCGTCAAACAACATTTACTAGGTGGTAAAACAAATGAATAAACAACTTATCTGGCGCATTGCTAAATATCTAGGAATTGGAATCTTAGCTGCCTTTATCGCTTCGATACTAATCGGTGGAAGTGTCTTCTTCTATTATGCATCTAAAGCGCCTGAACTTACGGAAAGCAAACTAGTCGCAACAACTTCAAGTAAAATTTACGACAGTAAAAATGAATTGATTGCAGACTTAGGTGCGGAGCGTCGTGTAAATGCTCAAAGTAGTGAAATTCCAACAAATCTTGTTAATGCAATTGTCTCTATTGAAGACCATCGTTTTTTCAACCACAGAGGGATTGATAGCATCCGTATCATGGGCGCCTTCTTACGAAATCTTCGAAGCAACGGTCTTCAAGGTGGTTCAACCTTGACCCAGCAGTTGATTAAATTAACATATTTCTCAACATCTTCGTCAGATCAAACTATCTCTCGTAAGGCCCAAGAAGCATGGTTAGCCATCCAGCTAGAAAGAACTGCAACCAAACAAGAAATTTTGACATATTACATCAATAAAGTATACATGTCAAATGGTAACTATGGTATGCAGACTGCTGCGCAAAACTACTATGGTAAAGATTTAAAAGACTTATCTATTCCACAACTTGCACTGCTCGCTGGCATGCCTCAAGCACCGAACCAATACGATCCTTATTCCCATCCAGAAGAAGCTACAGAACGTCGTAATCTAGTCCTATCAGAGATGCAAAAACAAGGTTATCTGACAGCTGAGCAATACGAAACAGCTATCAACACACCAATCACTGATGGTTTACAAAGCCTCAAAAGTAGCAACAGTTATCCTCCATATTTAGACAATTACCTCAAAGAAGTCATTGAACAAGTTGAAAACGAAACAGGTTACAATCTTTTAACTACTGGTATGGATGTCTATACTAACGTGGACCAAGACGTTCAAAAACGACTCTGGGATGTTTACAATACTGATGAGTATGTAAATTATCCTGATGATGAAATCCAGGCTGCTTCTACTATCGTTGACGTTACAAATGGCAAAGTCATCGCACAGCTTGGTTCTCGTCACCAAGCTAGTAACGTATCTTTCGGTATTAACCAAGCCGTTGAAACCAACCGTGACTGGGGTTCTACCATGAAACCAATCACAGACTATGCCCCTGCATTAGAATATGGCATTTATGACTCTACTGCCTACATGCTGAAGGATGTTCCGTACAACTATCCAGGCACTAACATTCCTGTTTATAACTGGGATAGGGGGTATTATGGTAATATTACCCTTCAAACTGCTATCCAACAATCTCGTAACGTACCAGCCGTTGAAACTCTCGATAGAGTTGGACTCGATAAAGCAAAAGGTTTCCTAAATGGTTTAGGCATTGATTATCCAACCATGGTATATGCAAACGCAATTTCAAGTAATACGACCGAATCAGGTAAACAGTACGGTGCAAGTAGTGAGAAAATGGCTGCTGCCTATGCTGCTTTCGCTAACGGTGGTATCTATTATAAACCAATGTACATCAATAAAATTGTCTTCAGTGACGGTAGTTCAAAAGAGTTCTCTGATCAAGGTACTCGCGCTATGAAAGAAACAACTGCCTATATGATGACAGAAATGATGAAAACAGTATTATACTCTGGTATAGGTCGAGATGCTTATATTTCATGGCTTCCTCAAGCAGGTAAGACAGGTACATCAAACTATACAGATGATGAAATTGAAAATTACATTAAGAGATACGATTATGTCACACCTGATGAAAATTTTGTAGGATATACCCGTAAATATTCAATGGCCGTTTGGACCGGTTATTCAAACCGTCTCACTCCAATCGTAGGAGATGGATTTAGAGTAGCTGCAAACATCTACCGCTCAATGATGGCATATCTCTCAGAGGATGATAACCCAGGTGATTGGACAATGCCTGATGGGCTATACCGTAGTGGTGACTATATATTCAAAAATGGAGCTCGTAGCAACTGGATTCCTCAAACTACCCAACAAGCCACAACAGAAGCTGCTACTACAACGACCGAAAATCCAACTTCAGTTGTTGAAACGACTAATCCAAATACCGCACAGAACCCAACTGCTCCAAATACAAATCAAAATCCTCCACAAAATCAAAATTCTCAAAGACAACAATAATCAATAAAAACCTAGGAAACATCTTCCTAGGTTTTTATTTACCAAAAGATGGAGTTAATCACTAACTCCATCTTCTTTTATTTTACATGGTTTGCAAGATCTTCTTGCGCTTTTTTATTAGATTCTTCTTTTTCCTTCTTCCATTTATCTTGAGCTTTTTGATATTCATCAGCAGTTACTGGTTTATCTTGAAGTTCAAGGTATTTGTACAAGAGAGGTTCAGTTGTTCCCTTGTTACCTGAGTAAGCAAATGGAAGCGTAAATGGTACCATCTTAGACAACATTGGACGTCCAGTTTGAGAAGATGTTGGAATAATCAAAGCGCTATCTGTCAACCAAGCTTGAGCTGCAGCATATTTGTCATAACGTTTTGAAACGTCAGTGTTTTCATTTCCAGCTTCAACAACCATCTTTTCGTAGTCTTCCAAACCAACTTGTTTGGCAGCAGCGTTGTTTGTACCTGCATCAAATCCTAGGTAAGTTTTAGTGTTTTCACCGACTGATGGTTTGATAATATCAAGGTAAGTAGATGGGTCTGCAAAGTCTGGAGTCCAACCAACGTTATCTGAAAGGTCCCAATCTTCCCCAGCAGCTGATTCTGCATGGTAGGTAACATTGAGAACTTCATCTTTTTGAAGTTGTTGGATATCAACGACTACGTTATCAGTTCCTAATGTTGCTTCAAGTGATTGTTTCAATGATTGAACACGTTGTACTTTTGTAGTACTTGTTTGGTCAACCGGCATATCCAAGTGAATTGGGAATTGAACACCTTCTGCTTGGAGAGCTGTCTTAGCTTTAGCAAATTCTGCTTTTGCTTTTTCTGGACTGTAAAGACCGTCTTGAGCATCGTCTAGGTTAACATCTTTCCACTCGTCACCATAGGTCACCAATTTTTCTTTAACTAAGTCACCAAAGTTTTTACCATCTGCTTGAACAAATGTTGGTGGTACGAACAAGTTACGAAGAAGTTTGCTTGCTCCACTTTCTCCATTGATTTGAGAAGTATAAGCTGTTCTATCAATACCGAAGGCAATCGCTTGACGGAAGTCTTTGTTAAGGAGAGCTTTCTTAGTAGAAGTTTTTTGTTCGTCTGTAGTCTTAGAAGTATATTTATAAGACTGGCGATCAATATTAGTACCGATTAAGTAAGTTGAAGAATCTTGTGGTGTATATACAATGTTATCCTTAAACTCTTTTTCAACTTCAGGATAACTCGCACTTGTTGGGAAAAGACGAGCCGTTGAGAAACCACCAGCCTTAAAGGTTTCTGCAGGTTTATTTGTATCTTGACCATCCCAGAATGATAGTTTTACTTTATCAATATGAACATTGTCCTTATCCCAGTAGTTTGGATTCTTTTCGAATTCTACTGAAGATTTAGCTACCACTGATTTCAACAAGTAAGGACCGTTATAAAGGATACTGCTTGGATCTGTTGCTTTGGCAAAGTCACTTCCTTTTGAAGTAAGAAATTCTTCATTGACCGGTGCAAGAACACCCATAGTTGTCTTAGAGTTCCAGAAGCTTTCTGGTTTGTTCAAAGTGTATTGAACTGTCTGATCATCAATTGCCTTAATTCCAACTTCTGAGAAGTCTTTAACTTCACCTTTCACATATGCATCAAGACCCTTAATAGAATCTTGGACGAGATAAAGGGCTTCTGATTTATTGTCAGCTGCATATTTAAGACCTGTTACAAAGTCTTGAGCTTTCACAGCAGCATACTCTTCACCCTCAGAAGTGTACCACTTGGCATCTTTACGGATTGTATAAGTGTAAGTCAAACCATCTTTAGATACTGACCAGTCTTCTGCCATAGATGGCACAAAGTTTCCATAGCGGTCATTTTCCATCAAACCGTCAATGACGTTACTAGTGATATTAGCAGTTGCAGCCTTACCTGTTGTCAAATAGTTGAGGTTATCTGGGTCAGTTTCATAAATGTAAGAAAACGTATTTCCACCTTTTGCGCTCGAACCTGAACAAGCTGCCAAAACACCTGACGCTAACAGAGTCACTCCTGCTAAGGCCATTACTTTTGATAATTTCATAATAAACTCCTTTATGACTTTTTATACATTATAATCCCTTTTTAGCTCAGTGTCAATACAATTTTCAGAATTTTTCAAATTGATTTGAAAATATTTTCTTCCTCTATTACTAATATGAAAATCTTTTTAGGAAAATCTCAATCATTGACATTTATCAACTATATCTTTATGATATAATGAAAGAAGAAAGTTGAAAGGAAATACCATGTCAAAAGAAGTTATTGTTGAAAGTTTTGAACTAGATCATACGATTGTAAAAGCACCTTATGTCCGCTTGATTGGAGAAGAGACTGGACCGAAAGGAGATATCATTTCTAACTTTGATATCCGCTTGGTTCAACCAAATGAGGACTCTATCCCTACTGCTGGACTTCATACTATTGAGCACCTCTTGGCTAAGCTAATCCGTACTCGCATCGACGGTATGATCGATTGTTCACCATTTGGTTGTCGTACAGGGTTCCATATGATTATGTGGGGACGTCATTCTAGCGCTGAAATCGCAGCTGTCATCAAGGATTCACTGAAGGAAATCGCTGAAACAACAACTTGGGAAGATGTCCCAGGAACAACTATTGAATCTTGTGGAAACTACAAGGATCACAGCCTCTTTTCTGCTAAGGAATGGGCAAAATTGATTCTCCAACAAGGAATCTCAGACGATGCCTTTGAACGTCATGTCATCTAATAATAAAAAAAGAAACCAGCTTTTGAACTGGTTCCTTTTTTTATTTTCTAAATCTTGATTTAGGCTTTTTCACGAATGACCAAAACACCATCTTCCATGTCAGCTTCTAGGTGTTTAGCCTCAAGGTTATCCAAGTGGAAGTCTGTGACTTTGTCACGGATTTGTTGTTCAACCACACGACGGAGTGGACGAACACCCATGACTTCATCGTAGCCTTCTTCAGTCATGTATTCTTTAGCAGCTTCGCTCACTACCAAGTCAATGTCTTTCTTAGAAAGCGTCTTGTTAACTTCAACCAACATAAGGTCTACAATCTTAGAAAGATCTTCTTTGCTCAAGTGTGAGAATTCGATGACAGCATTGAAACGGTTCAAGAATTCTGGGCGGAAGTAAGGTTTCAAACGATCCATAAGTTCTGGTTTATCAGCATCTTCTGTCAAGTTAGCTTCGTAACCAAAGCCTGCGTTTGAAGTTGCGATAATCACCGTATTCTTGAAGTTGACAGTGTTACCTTGACCATCTGTCAAACGACCATCGTCCAAAACTTGGAGAAGAAGAGTGATGACTTGAGGGTCAGCCTTTTCAATCTCATCCAAAAGTACGATTGAGTATGGATTGCGGCGAACACGTTCTGTCAAGGTATTGTTGTTGTCATCGTATCCAACATAACCTGCAGTTGTACCAATCAATTTAGATACGGCTGTACGGTCGCTATATTCTGACATATCTAAACGGATGATGGCATCTTTAGTACCGAACATATCAAGAGCTAATTGTTTAGCCAACTCAGTTTTACCAACACCAGTAGGTCCTACAAAGAGGAAGCTACCGATTGGACGGTTACCTTCATCAAAACCAGCACGGTTCCGACGGATAGCTTTTGCTACTGCTTCAACAGCCTTATCTTGACCGATAACTTTAGTTTGCAAACGGTGCCCCATATCTTTCAATCGTTCGATATCGGTTGCACCCATTTGTGATACTGGGATACCAGTCATACGTTCTACAGACTCAGCTACATCATTTACAGTAGCTGTAACCTTGTGATCTTCTGTATGATTAGCAATTTGCTTTTCAAGCTCTTCGATACGGACTTTTGCATTTAGAGCTGCTTCGTAATCTTCTTTAGCCGCAGCTTCTTCTTGTTTAGTTTTTTCCGCTTGAATTTCGTGCTCAACTGCATGTACATCTGTAACTGGGTGTTGTGCTGCCAAGTGAGCAGCTGTCACATCCACAAGGTCAATAGCCTTATCCGGCAAGCTACGTTGTGGAATATATTGAACAGAGTAATCAACGGCAGCTTTCAAGACTTCATCTGGCAAAATAACATTGTGGTGTTGTTGATAAAGATCTCGAATACCTTGAAGAATCTTGAAAGTATCTTCAGCAGATGGAGCATTAACTTTTACTTCATTAAAACGACGAGCAAGGGCTGCATTTTTCAAGATGGTATTACGGTATTCATCTTGAGTTGTTGCCCCAATCACTGTCAATTCCCCACGTGAAAGAGCTGGTTTCAAGATATCAGCAAGACCTTTAGACCCTTGACCATCACCTGTGCTACCAGCACCAAGAATTTGGTGAATTTCGTCGAAGAAAAGGATAATATTCCCAGCTTCTTTGACTTCGTTTACCAAGTTTTGAATGTTTTCTTCAAAGCTACCACGGTATTGAGTACCAGCTTCAAGTCCAGAAATATCAATCGAGATGATCTCTTTATTCTTGATAGCTGCAGGAACGTCACCGTTCACGATAGCTTGGGCCAATCCTTCTACTACTGCAGTTTTACCAACACCAGCATCACCGACAAGAACTGGATTATTCTTTGTGCGACGAGAAAGAATTTCAGAAGTTTCTTGGATTTCTTTATTACGTCCAATCACTGGGTCCAACTTCCCTTCACGAGCTTCTGCTGTTAAGTTACGTCCAAGTTTTGCAAGAATCCCATCTTGTTTCATACCTTTACCTTGAACGTACTGAGCTTGTTCACTTCCTTCGCTTGGAAGTTGACCGGTTTGACGATAAATAGCGAATTCTTCAGGTGTTACTTCACGGCCGTTAATCAAGTAACGACGATTTTCTGAACTGTATCCACGCATACCGCCCATCAATTGGTTAAATAAATCATCCATGTTGTTAAAGTTATTAAAGTTGTTATTCATATTTCATACCTCGTTTGTTTTCAAATTTACTTAGTCAAAATAATTTGACTTTCTCTGACCTTTGTTTCAAAAAATTTAGACTAGCTATTTGCTACTCTACGTATAATTTCAGGTTTTTCTTTATCCAATACAGGTTTTTCGATTGGACTTCTAAAAATACTAATGTTAACCATAGGTTGTACCTCTTTTCTAGGTTTTACCCATACTTTGATCTTAAGATAGTATATACAATCATCTTAAAATCAAGGTTTTCTAAGGACTTTCCTTATCCTTATGTTCTTAGTATATCACTTTGGTCAGTTTTAGTCAAGAGGTTTGACCAAATTTGACTAATTTTTTTTAAAAAATTTTATAACAAAAAAACCAGTCAGAGTGACTGGTTTTTGATTTACTATTTATAAATCTTAGCTCAATGCATCATCCATTGAAAGAACTTCGTGGAAGACACGTTGTGTTAATTCAGTTTTTTGTTCTGGAGTGAGGTATTTAGTGTTTACACAGTATCCAGAGATACGTACGATTACGTCTTCACCTGACATGATCTTTTCGTAAACATCGTTCAAGTCCATAACGTTCAAGTTAACGTGTTGTCCACCGTTTTCGAAGTAACCATCAAGGATTGTTACCAAGTTATCAACTTGTTCGTCACGAGTTTTACCAAGAGCACGTGGTGAAACTTGAGTTGTCAATGAGATACCATCAGCTGCATAACCAAAGTCAAGGCTAGCAAGTGAGTTCAAGTTTTGCAACCATCCACCTTTAGCTTTGTTAGATGGGTTAGCACCTGGTGAGAAGAATTCAAGTTTAGACAAGTTCACAGAACCATCTTCGTTGAGGTATACACCTTTGTGGACTGGTGAGTTACCAGTTTGTTTAGAGTAAGCAACGTTAGATGTGATTGTCAAAAGTGATACAGTAGCTTCTGCGTCTTTGTAAAGTTTGTGGCTACGTAGACGAGTTGTGTAAGCTTCGATCAACCATTCTGCCAATTCGTTTGAACGTGGGTCATCTTCACCCCAACGTGGGTATTCACCGATTGTTTCGTAATCGTAGATGTAGCCATTTTCGTCACGGATTGGTTTAACTGTAGCGTACTTGATAGCTGACAATGTATCAACAGTGTTAGCAAATCCACAGATACCGAATCCCATGTTAGCACGTTGTTTAGTTGGCAAGAAGGCCATTTGAACAGCTTCGTAGTTGTACTTATCAGTCATGTAGTGGATGATGTTCAAAGCATCTACGTAAGTGTCAGTCAACCAGTCAAGAGATTTTTCAAAGTTTGCTTTAACTGATTCGAATTCAAGAACTTCGTCGCGGATTGGTTCGATGTCAAATACTTTGTAGTCTTTATGAACATCGTCGTAACCACCGTTCAAACCAGTAAGGAGAGCTTTAAGAACGTTAACGCGAGCACCGAAGTACTGGATGTTGTGACGTTGTTCTTCGTTTTCTGGGTCAAGTGGAGACACACAACATGAGATACAGCTCATTTCACCATATCCATCTTTAGCCATTGTTGTAACACCTTCGTATTGGATTGAAGAGTGTTTGTGACTCATGTGCATACAGTAGCGACGGAAGTTGTATGGCAACTTGTCAGTCCAAAGAACTGTCAAGTTTGGTTCTGGAGAGTTACCGATGTTATCAAGAGTGTTCAAGAAACGGTAGTCCATTTTAGTAACACGGTGACGACCGTCGTTACCCATACCAGCCATAGAAGTTGTGATGAAGGTTGGGTCACCTGAGTACAATTGGTCATAAGCTTTTGTACGAGCAAATTTAACTGTACGAAGTTTCATAACGAAATCATCAATAAATTCTTGGATTTCTGATTCAGTAAATGTACCACGAGCAAGGTCACGTTCTGCGTAGATATCCAATACGATTGGCACACGTCCTAGAGATGTAGCTGCACCGTTGATAACACGGCAGACAGCCATGAAGGCAATGTTTACCCATTGGATAGCTTCTTTAACGTTCATCGCTGGTTTGCGAACGTCAACTCCGTAAAGATCACCCAAGCGTACAACTTGTTGCAATGCTTGATATTGAAGGTTGATTTCTTCACGAAGACGGATTGTTTCTTCATCGATTTCTTCGATTGAGTTCCAATCGTTCACTTTTTCTTGCATCAAGTAGTCTGCACCGTAAAGAGCAAGACGCGCATAAACACCGATGATACGTCCACGTGAGTATGCATCTGGAAGACCAGTTACAGTGTGAGCGTGGCGAGCACGACGGATGTTTGAAGTGTAAGCACGGAAGATACCGTCGTTAACAGTTGTTACATATTTTGTGAAAATTTCGTGAACAGCTGGGTCTGGCTCGTATCCATTTTCTTTCAAAGTAGTTTCAGCCATACGGATACCACCTTTTGGCATGAAGTTCAATTTGAAGAGTTCGTCATTTTGGATACCAAAGATAACTTCGTTTTCTTTGTCGATGAATCCTGCAGGGATGTCAGCGATAGACGTTGGACGAGTGTCCATTGGGAAACGAGTTTCTTCGTAGTGTGCTTTAGTTTCTTCTACGATTTTTTTGATGTGAAGTGAACGCTCTGTTGGTCCTGCAAGGAAGCTTTCGTCTCCATCATAAGGTGTGTAGTTAGCTTGTACAAAGCGTGATACACTTGCTTTTTCTTTCCAGTCAACACCTTTAAAGCCTTCCCAGGCTTTGTCAAAAATGTCCTGTGCTTCAACAACTGTCTTAACAACCATGTTAATGTCCTCTTTTATCTTTCTAGTAACAGTAATCTGTTACATTCATGTATTCAGTATAACACACAGTAAACGATTTCAACAAGTGAAATTACTATTTTTCAACACTTTCTTTTATAATACAGTTGTTATTTTAGTACAAACTGTAGTATATTTTTGAAAAATAATTAGCTATTTCCTATTTTTTCAGAAAAAAGGTATAATAAGGCTAGAAAAACTACTAAAGAAAGGCCATTTCATGCTGATATTTCCACTGATGAATGATTTATCCCGTAAAATTATCCATATTGACATGGATGCCTTTTTTGCTGCTGTAGAAATTCGTGACAATCCTAAACTTAAAGGCAAACCCGTTATTATTGGTAGCGACCCTAGGAAAACAGGTGGTCGGGGTGTTGTTTCAACCTGTAGTTATGAAGCCAGAGCATTCGGCATTCACTCAGCTATGAGTTCTAAAGAAGCTTATGAACGCTGTCCTCAAGCTATTTTTATTTCTGGGAACTACGAAAAATATACTACTGTTGGCCAACAGATTCGAGCTATTTTTAAACGATATACGGATAAAATTGAACCTATGAGTATCGATGAAGCTTATCTAGATGTAACTGAAAACAAGCTTGGTATCAAATCTGCTGTTAAAATTGCTCGTTTAATTCAGCAGGATATCTGGAATGAATTACAATTAACAGCTTCTGCTGGTGTATCATACAATAAATTTTTAGCTAAAATGGCAAGTGACTATCAAAAGCCTCGTGGTTTGACAGTCATTCTTCCTGATGAAGCTGAAGATTTTCTCAAACAAATGGATATCGCTAAATTCCACGGTGTGGGCAAGAAAACAGTTGAAAAACTCCATCAAATGGGTGTATATACAGGTACTGACCTTTTAGAGATTTCTGAAATCACTCTCATTGATCGTTTCGGAAGACTTGGCTTTGATCTATATCGTAAGGCTCGAGGTATAGATAACTCTCCTGTCAAATCAAATCGTATCCGTAAGTCTATTGGTAAAGAAAAAACTTACAGTAAGATTCTAAGTCTAGATGAAGATATTAAAAAAGAGCTAACTCTCCTTTCGGAAAAAGTTGCTCTTAGTCTTCAAAAATATGAAAAAAGTGGTAAGATCGTCATTTTGAAAATCCGCTATGCTGACTTTTCTACTTTGACAAAACGAAAAACACTGAATCAACAAACACAAGACTCTGAAAAAATTGCTCAAAGTATTATCCAACTCTACGAAACACTGAGTGATAAAGACAAGGGAGTCCGTTTATTAGGAGTCACTGTGACTGGATTTTAAAAACCTTGAAGGAATCTACCCTCAAGGTTTTTTCTTATACAAATAATCGAACAAAGCTATAAAGTAGTAACACACTACCGAGTACAATACGGTATTTACCAAACACTGTAAAGTCGTGTTTTTTGACATAGCTGGTCAAGAAACGAATGGCAACCATGCTGACTGCAAAAGCCACTACCATTGCTACCAAGAGCAAGAAGAATTGACCAAAACTCAAGACTTCTCCAGCCTTGATGAATTTAAAAATCTTCAAAGCGCTGGCTCCAAACATAACTGGAATTCCTAAATAGAAGGTAAATTCTGTCACCACTGAACGACTAGTACCGTTTAACAAACCACCAATGATTGTGGCACCAGAACGACTAGTTCCTGGTAAAAGGGACAAAACTTGGAAAAATCCAATATAGAGGGCTGTTTTATAAGGTAATTTATCTAACTCAGTAACTGTTGGCTCAATCGCTTGCGCTTTGTTACGTTTTTCAAGATAGATAAAGGCAACCCCATAAACAATCAACATAACGGCTACTGAAACCTTGTTATGGAAATAGGTATCAAACCAATCATCAAACTTAAAGACTAAGAGAAGAGGAAGAGTCGCCACAAAAACTTTGGACCATAACTGCCAAGTTCTACGAACTTGAACTTTATCCTTACCTGGTTTGAAAGGATTAAGTTTATTAAAGTAGATAACCACAACTGCAAAGATGGCACCAAGTTGAATGACTACGTTAAACAAAGACTTGAAAGCTTCAGTTTGGTCTTTATATTTTACGAATTCTTCCGCTAAAATCAAGTGACCAGTACTTGAAATCGGCAACCATTCCGTAATTCCTTCAACAATACCAAAAAAGATTGATTTTAAAATTTCAAAAAAATACATAGATTACTCCTTTTTCTATCCTCCATTATATCATACTTTTAAAGGCTGTGTTGAGTTTTCTTTAGAAAGCACCAACACTTCCACCACCGCCACCGCCTGAGAAACCACCACCAGAGCTACCGCTTCCGGATGATACAGAAAAGGTACTTGCTGTATTTGCGACACTGGCGTAATGGCTCATTTGCGCTGTTGAATGGTAAAATATACTATGCCAACCATAGGCTACATAGAGATTGATATCTGGATTTTCAACTTTGATCTGGTGAACCTTCATCAAATGACTAACCTTGTCAGCATATCCAAACAAAGTTGCGTACACTAATAGACGATTCCAAACAACAATACTTTCCAATTCAGCCTGATCCAGTCGTGCAATCTCACGTAACATATTTTCAAAACTCGTCCAAAGATAATAGACCTCCGCTCCTACTTCATTTAGAACACCATCACGATTATCTAGTCGAAGCTTCCAATAATAGAAAACAGCCAAAACTAAACCTAGAAAACCAAGTACTGACAAAGGGAGGTAAAAATAAGCATGAACATCTAAACTGTACAAAAACAAACCAAATCCGATAAATAGAGGTAGGATAGTAGAAAGTCCCATACCCACTTGCAAGGCCTTTTCCACACCAGTTAAAGGACGATAGTAATCTGGGAGTCCCAAGAAAGCGACTCGGTCCTTGACCCCTTCTTGCATCTCTTTCAATGATCTTTCAAAAGAATATTTGAGCTTACGACCTTTTGTTTGAATCCGTTTTTCATCAGCAGCTTTGGCTCCACGATAAAGACTGTCAGATACCTTGTAATCTGCGAACAAATCGGAAAGAGTGGTTTCTTTTTTGCCTGAAAAGGCCAGATTTAGGCAGTCTTTTTCAAAGCTTGATAAACCATCTTCTTTTACCAGCCTCAAACCAACTGCGTCTCCCTCTGAAATAATAGAGACATTCCCACGGTCAATCACATCTAACAAGGTAGCTTGAATAAGTTGGTCAAAGGTGAATTTACCTGCTCCTTTGGTTAGAGGACTCACTTCCTCCAAGGAGGTCGAGTAGACAGTCTCTGATAAAACCATAGGCTCTAATTCCATCGGCGGTTCATAGAGACGATGATTTTTAGCATATTCGACTGAAGGAGTGGTTTTTCTTCTATAGATATAATAGAAGCAGATACTCAATAACAAGGAGATGGAAAGTATTGAAGGAAATACCCAAGTAACGAGTTGTTTACTCTGATCTTTTTCTCTAACAATCGACTCTTCTATATTGTTAAACTCTTCTAAACGATTTCCTTTTAAGCCCTGATCTGTAGCGCTAGCAAAATCAGTTCGAGGCCAGTAGGCATGCAACTCAACTCCGCGCTTAGACGGAAGATTGTCTAAACGAATAGTATAGTCATGACCACTCTGTTCAATCCTTCCATCTCTATAGAGTTGCCCTGTGTGGAAAAAGAGTTTTTCGGCCCCATTATCTCCCATCACATGAAACTCAAATTTTTCAATAGATTCTGAACTATCTGTTAAGGGTTGCCAATTTAATTCAGCGATATCATCATATAAAAAAAGAAGATTTTTCAATTGCCAGGTAAGTTCCACTTCGACCCTGTCCCCTTCCTGACCTGGATTATAGACTTTAACAGTATAACCATTCGTTTCTTCTGTCACTTCGCTAATAAGATTTTCGATTTTATGACCATTTTTAGATGCCTCAACCTTTGGCTGAGGATCAATATAAAATCCGCTAGGCATCTTGCCAGCACGTCCAAGCCCCACGATTTGGCCCTTAAAGTCCTCCTCAAACTGATAAACTATCTTCTGTCTAAATTCTGCTGTATTATCTGCATGAATATTCAAATCACCCTTATAGGATAGAATATCGAAGTCTACTGCAAAAACTAGACGAGGTACAAATAGCAAGCAGGTAAATACCAGAACAAGAAGCCATCTCTTTTTCATTTTACACTCCCTTTCATGTTTTTTCACTATTATATCATTTTTTAGAAGTTAAGGTTTACTTGTATTGAAAATCTTACCATTTTTAGATACAATAGAGGGAGCCATTTTTAGACTAGAAATAGGAGAAAACATGAAAAAATTATGCTTATCTATCCTTGCTAGCTTAGCCCTTACTCTAGGACTAGTTAGCCAGGTCCAAGCCGATGAATATTTACGCATCGGAATGGAGGCAGCTTACGCACCATTTAACTGGACTCAAGATGACGACAGTAACGGCGCTGTCAAGATTGATGGAACAAACCAATATGCTAACGGTTACGATGTTCAAATTGCAAAAAAAATCGCTAAAGATCTGGGTAAAGAACCACTCATTGTAAAAACAAAATGGGAAGGACTTGTTCCAGCCCTTACTTCTGGTAAGATTGATATGATTATTGCAGGTATGAGTCCAACCGCTGAACGTAAGCAAGAAATTGCCTTCTCAAGCAGTTACTATACCAGTGAACCAGTACTTTTAGTCAAAAAAGATTCTGCCTATGCAAACGCCAAAACACTAGATGATTTTAAAGATGCAAAAATCACTTCTCAACAAGGGGTTTACCTTTACGACTTGATTTCTCAAATTCCAGGCGCTAAAAAAGAAACTGCCATGGGGGATTTCGCTCAAATGCGTCAAGCTCTTGAAGCTGGTGTCATTGACGCTTATGTTTCTGAACGACCAGAAGCCCTAACTGCTGAGTCAGCAAATGCAAAGTTCAAAATGATTCAGCCTGAACCTGGTTTTAAAACCGGGGAAGAAGATACCTCTATCGCTATCGGTCTTCGTAAGGATGACGAACGTATCAGCCAAATCAATGCTAGCATCGAAACCATCTCTAAAGATGAACAAGTTGCCCTAATGGACCGTATGATTAAAGAGCAACCTGTAGAAGCTACAACTACTGAAGAAAACAGCAGTAATTTCTTTAGCCAAGTTGCTAAAATTCTAACTGAAAACTGGCAACAACTCTTGCGTGGTGCTGGAATCACACTTTTAATTTCAATTATCGGTACCATCGTTGGTCTCGTTATTGGTCTTGCTATCGGTGTTTTCCGTACTGCGCCTCAATCTGAAAATCAATTTATATACGTCATTCAAAATATAGTTGGTTGGATTCTCAATATCTATATTGAAATTTTCCGTGGAACTCCTATGATTGTACAATCTATGGTTATCTACTATGGAACTGCCCAGGCTTTCGGAATCAACCTAGACCGTACTCTGGCTGCTATCTTTATCGTTTCTATCAATACCGGTGCTTACATGACCGAAATCGTTCGTGGTGGTATCCTAGCTGTTGACAAGGGACAATTTGAAGCAGCTACTGCACTTGGTATGACTCATAATCAAACCATGCGTAAGATTGTTTTACCTCAGGTAGTTCGAAATATCCTACCTGCTACTGGTAATGAGTTCGTCATCAACATCAAGGATACTTCTGTATTGAATGTTATCTCTGTTGTAGAACTTTACTTCTCAGGAAATACGGTAGCAACACAGACTTACCAGTACTTCCAAACCTTTACTATTATCGCAGTTATCTACTTTGTCCTCACCTTTACAGTAACACGTATCCTACGCTATATCGAAAAACGGATGGATATGGATACTTACACTACAGGTGCTAACCAAATGCAAACGGAGGATTTGAAATAATGAATCAACCCATTCTTGAAATCAAACACCTCAAAAAATCCTATGGACAAAACGAGGTTCTAAAAGATATCTCTCTCACTATCCATAAAGGAGAAGTTATTTCAATTATCGGTAGTTCTGGTAGTGGTAAATCAACCTTCCTACGTTCTATCAACTTACTTGAAACACCCACTGAAGGTAAAATCCTTTATCACGGTGAAAATGTCCTCGAAAAAGGCTATAACCTCACTCACTATCGAGAAAAACTAGGAATGGTCTTCCAGTCCTTCAACCTTTTTGAAAATCTAAACGTGCTTGAAAATACAATCGTTGCCCAAACAACTGTACTCAAACGTGATCGCTCAGAAGCAGAGAAAGTCGCTAAAGAGAACCTTGAAAAAGTTGGCATGGGAGAACGTTACTGGCTAGCTAAACCTAAACAACTTTCTGGTGGGCAAAAGCAGCGTGTTGCTATTGCTCGTGCACTTTCCATGAATCCTGATGCCATTCTCTTTGATGAGCCTACATCAGCCCTTGACCCTGAAATGGTCGGTGAAGTTCTCAAAATCATGCAAGATTTAGCTCAAGAAGGCTTGACCATGATCGTCGTAACCCACGAAATGGAATTTGCTCGCGATGTATCACACCGTGTCATCTTTATGGATAAGGGTGTCATTGCAGAAGAAGGCAAACCAGAAGACCTATTTACTAATCCCAAAGAAGAACGTACAAGAGAATTTTTACAACGCTATCTTCGATAAGAAAAAAGACTGCCATTGCAGTCTTTTTATATTCCAAAAAATTAAAAGGCAGATTCTTTTCGAACCTGCCTATATCCAAAGACTAATCTTCAAATTTTTCATGATTTTTATTGTAGAAATCAATTAAGCCGAGGGCTGTTTCAAAGGAAATGTTTTTAACTTTTGCACGTCCTTGAGCCAAAGCAATGATAGACATCTCACGCGCATTCGTTTCCTTAGAAATACGATACCCTGTGATCTTCTTATCACGAACCCAGCTAACAACTGCTTCTACTTTTTCAAAGTTAGACTTAGCCATGTTATTCTCCTATTTTTTTCTTTACGCAACTTCATTCTATATGTTTTTATAGTATTTGTCAATTGAAACACATATATTAATAAAGTTATTGCGTTAAGATTATAATTATTTAGCTTTCAAAGCTGATAATATATGGGTTCGAATATCTTCAACTCCATTAGGATTTGCTGGCAAGAATATTGTATTATTTCCTTGTTTATCTGCAAAATTATTCAATGTATCCAAATACTGATTAGTTAGTAGGATTGACATAATTTGTTCTTCAGTTAATTCGACATTGGCTCCTTTTAACTCTTTAATAGAATCAGCAAGTCCATCAACAATTGCTTTCCGCTGCTCTGCGATCCCCACACCATGGAGGCGATCTTTTTCTGCCTCAGCTTCTGCCGCTGTAACGATCTTAATTTTATCTGCTTCAGCCAATTCTTGAGCTGCCACTCTCTTACGTTGGGCAGCATTAATTTCGTTCATTGATTGTTTGACTTCTGCATCCGGCTCAACTTTGGTAATGAGCGTCTTAACGATAATATACCCATACGTTGACATTTCTTCCGCTACTTGTTTTTGAACTTCTAATGCAATTTCATCTTTTTTCTCAAACAATTCATCCAAAGTTAACTTAGGAACAGATGAGCGCAATGCATCTTCAATATAAGATTTGATTTGAGCTTCAGGTCTCATCAATTTATAGTAAGCGTCTGTAACGTTTAACTCATTTACACGATACTGAGTTGCGACATTCATAGTCACAAAAACGTTATCTTGGGTTTTGGTTTCAACCACGATCTCACTTTGTAAAAGGCGTAGCTGCACACGAGCTGCAATTTTGTCAATGCCAAATGGTGCCCGTAGATGAATACCACTATTACTTAACTTTTGATACTTACCAAATCGTTCGATAATTGCAACAGACTGTTGACGAACGACATAAACAGAGCTCACTAACATAGCTCCTACAATAAGCATTAGAATCACTAGAACAAGTAAAACTTGTAAAACCATGGGAATCTCCCCCTTTCTTCACTTACATTATAGCACTCGTATATAGGTTAGGCAAATGATATGATAAAAATTTTATAGGATATTAAACAAGCATATTATATAGAGTTTCATTTCCATTCAAGTTAATATAAGACGGGTCAAATTTCTCCATTCGGTGAATCAAGCCCGCATAATCATGCTTGTTAGCAAGAGCAATACCGATTAAGACTGGTCCTGTTCCCTTGCTGGCACGTTTAATATACTCAAAACGTGTGATGTCGTCATTCGGTCCTAAAATATCATTTACAAACTCGCGAAGTGCTCCTGGACGTTGTGGGAAGTTTACCACAAAGTAATGCTTGATGCCATCATAAATCAAGGCACGCTCTTCCATCTCTGGCATACGGTTGATATCGTTATTTCCTCCAGAGATAATACAACAAATAGTCTTACCCTTTATATAATCTGACAGTACTTCCAAGGCCGCCACACTAGCAGCACCTGCAGGCTCAGCTACAATCCCCTGTTTAGAGTATAGATCTATCAAGGTCTCAGAGATTAAACCTTCATCCACTCCGATAAGCGTTTCAACATTTTTACGGGTTGCTTCATAGGTCAATTGTCCAACCTTCTGCACAGCAATCCCGTCTGCAAACTTATCAATTTCTTTGAGTTTAACCGGACCTCCAGCCTCAAATGCTGCCTTCATGGAACGAGCTCCGTTAGCTTCTACACCCAGAACTTCAATAGCCGGATTCGTTTCCTTTATATAAGTAGAAACTCCTGCAATGAGTCCTCCACCTCCTACAGGCACCAAGACGGTATCAAAATCAATGGATTCTTTTTGCGCTTCTTTTAAAATTTCATAAGCCACTGTTCCTTGACCAGCTTGAACATAGGGATCATCAAAAGGATCAATAAACGTACGATTTTCAACAACTGTATAGTCTTGAGCTGCCTTGGCCGAAGCATCAAAGGTATCTCCTACCAATTTGATAGTTACAAAATCTCCACCAAAGAAACGAACCTGCCCAATTTTCTGTTGAGGCGTTGTAATTGGCATAAAGATTGTTGCAGGAATCTTCATCTCGTTACAAGTGTAAGCAACACCTTGAGCGTGATTTCCCGCTGATGCGCACACTACTCCACGTTCACGTTCTTCCTTAGTCAATTGTGAGATGGCATAATAAGCTCCACGAATTTTAAAAGAGCGGACTCGCTGAGCATTTTCTTTTTTGAGATAAATTTTAGCTCCGTATTTTTCTGATAAATAATGATCGTAGTCAAGTGGTGTATTGGCTACGACACCACTCAGAACCTTGTGGGCCTTCACCACATCTTTTGCACTAAGCATAATCTTCTCCTTGATTCTTTTTCAAGATAAAAAGCGGGTTAGGTACCCCCCAACTCGCCTTCTATTTTTATTCTCAAAAATTAGTTGTAGATTTTGAATGCGTCATCGTCGTTCTTACCAACGAATGGCATTGCTTTACGCAATTCTGCACCAACCTTTTCAATTTCAAGGTTAGCTGCTTGTTCACGGTAGGCAGTTAATTTTGGACGTCCAGCTTTGTAGTCGTTGACAAAGTCATTAGCAAATGTACCATTTTGGATGTCCGCAAGAACGGCTTTCATGTTTTCTTTAACTTGTTCAGTAATCACACGTGGACCTGAAACGTAGTCACCGTATTCAGCTGTGTTAGAAATTGATTGACGCATTTTCTTGAATCCACCTTCGTAGATCAAGTCAACGATGAGTTTCATTTCGTGAAGCACTTCAAAGTAAGCCAATTCTGGAGCATATCCAGCTTCAGTCAAGACTTCAAAACCAGCTTCAATAAGGGCAGTCAAACCACCACAAAGAACGGCTTGTTCACCAAACAAATCTTCTTCAGTTTCTTCTTTGTAAGTTGTTTCCAAAAGACCAACGCGTGCTGCACCAACACCTTTACACCAGTCCATAGCGATGTCTTTAGCATTTCCTGTAGCATCTTGGTATACAGCGTAAAGTGCTGGAACACCAAATCCTTCTTCGTAAGTACGACGTACCAAGTGTCCTGGTCCTTTAGGAGCACACATGAAGACATCTACATCTGCAGGAACTTTGATGAATTCGAAGTGGATGTTAAAACCATGGGCAAATCCAACTGCATTCCCAGCTTCCAAGTTTGGAGCAATTTCTGCTTCGTACAATTCTTGTTGGATTTCGTCTGGTGCCAAAATCATGATAACATCAGCCAATTTAGTTGCTTCTGCTACTGTATAAGTATCAAAACCATCTTCTTTTGCCTTATCAAAAGATTTACCTGGACGAACACCGATGATCACATCGTGACCTGAATCACGCAAGTTTTGAGCGTGAGCATGACCTTGTGAACCATAACCGATAACAGCGATTTTTTTACCATCAAGCGCTGCTACTTTTACATCTTTTTCGTATTCCATTTGAACTGCCATAGTTTTTCTCTCTTTTCTATTATTTATTGCCTGATAGGCTAGATTAACAAATTTAGGTTGGATTTTTAATCGCGGGTAAATCCAGTTGCTCCCGTCCGAGCGATATTCTTGATACCGTATGGTCGAATAACCCGAATCAAAGCTTCACTCTTTTCCGCATTCCCAGTCATCTGAACAGTAATGGAGCTCGGAGCCACATCAACAACAGTTGCACGGAAAGGCTGGATAATAGCTAAAATTTCTGCTCGCTTCTCTGCAGGCGCTGAGACCTTGATCAGAATCACTTCGCGCTCCAAGTGCGGTTTATCTGTGATATCACGGACACGAATCACGTCGACCTGACGGTTGAGTTGTTTGATGATTTGCTCCACCTCATCATTCGATGCAACATCAATGATAATGGTAATTCTAGACACATTAGGATTTTCTGTTGCACCTACCGAGATACTCTCAATATTGACTTGGCGTCTAGACAAAACACCGGTAAAACGATTGAGAACTCCTGACCGGTTTTGAAGTTTGGCTGTTAACATTCTACGCATTAAACTTCACCCCCAACATCTCATGATTACTCTTACCAGCTGGTACCATTGGTAAAACATGCTCTTTACGAGAAATATCTACCTCGATAAACATTGGTACATCTTCCAAGATGACTTCCAAATCCTTCTCTAAGGTTTCAGGATTATCAAATTTATAATTCTTAATTCCATAGGCTTGAGCCATCAATTGGAAATCTGGGAGGCTGTCAAAGACTGACTCTGATGTTCGACCATCGTAGAAGGCTTCTTGCCATTGACGAACCATCCCAAGTGAATGGTTATTAAGCATGATGACCTTGATTGGAATCTTGTAGATGTTCAAGATTGCCAATTCCTGATTGGTCATTTGGAAACCACCATCACCGACAAAGAGCACGACCTCCTTATCTGGATTAGCAATTTTTGCTCCGATAGCTGCAGGAACTCCGAATCCCATGGTTCCTAGTCCACCTGAAGTTACGAGTTGACGCTCGTTTTGGTATGGATAGTATTGAGCTGTCCACATTTGGTGTTGTCCGACGTCAGTTACGACAATGGCATCACCCTTAGTCAATTCACCAATTCGTTCAATAACTGCTTGTGGTTGGACGACACGTTCCTTTTTATCATAAGAACGAACACGATTCTTATCTTTGGTAACTTTTTCAATCCATTTTTCAGTATTGTTACGAACGATTGGCTCCGCTAGCAACTGCTGCAAGGCCTTTTTCGCATCACCAACAACTGGGATATCAACAGCGATAATCTTACCAATCTCTGCTGGATCGATATCAATATGCGCTACTTTGGCATTCTTCGCAAATGTCTTAGGATTACCAGTCAAACGGTCATCAAAACGACACCCAATCGAAATCATAAAATCAGCTTCTGTCATAGCAATATTAGCTGCAAAGGAACCATGCATCCCACCCATTCCCAAAAACAGTGGATGGCTAGTTGCAATTGTTCCCTGTCCCAAAAGACTTGTCACAACCGGAATTTGATAACGCTCTGCAAATTCATTTAACTCCGCAGCAGCCTCTGCATAGCTAATACCACCACCAGCTAACAAAACTGGCTTCTTAGCCTTAGAGAGTTGCTTCAAGATCTTCTTGATTTGCATCTCATTAGGTTCTAGAGTTGGTTGATAACTTGGTAAATCTATCTCTGAAGAATAGACAAAGTCCGTTTCAAGAGCTGAAACATCTTTTGGCAAGTCAATAACAACTGGTCCTGGACGACCGGTAGTCGCAATGTGCACAGCCTCTGTAATCACACGTGGAATATCCGCCGTCTCTCGAACCTGGTAGTTGTACTTGGTAATTGGCATGGTAATACCAACAATATCTGCTTCTTGGAAAGCATCCTTACCGATTCCCGCTCTTGCTACCTGACCTGTGAAGACCAAAAGGGGAACACTGTCACTCATAGCATCTGCAATCCCAGTAATGGCATTGGTAGCTCCTGGTCCACTTGTGACGACTGCGACACCAAGTTTCCCTGTTGATTTAGCATAACCTTCTGCTTCATGAAGACAACCTTGTTCATGGCGACCTAGAATATGGCGGATGCCTTTAAAATTATAAATAGCATCATATAAAGGCAATACAGCCCCGCCTGGATAACCAAAAATCGTATCGATTCCTAGGTCACGGAGCGTTTCCAAAACGAGTTCCGAACCTGACTTTGGTGAGTCTAAAATGAGTTTCTCCATCGTTCCCCTTTCTCTTCTCTAAAAATGACTTGTTTCTATAATACCATTTTTTCAAAAATTTTCAAGACAAAAGAAACAATTTTCTGAATTTTCTATCTAGATACTTTACAATATCAAATAGATTAGAAAGTTTATACGTATTTTTACCTTTTAATAGAAAAAAGGTTGAGACAAAATGTCCCAACCTTTTGATTTTTTACTTATTAAAGTGAGTTAACGTCAACCTTGATACCAACACCTTGAGTAGTTGTGATTGTCAAGCTTGTTACGTAAGTTCCTTTAGCAGTAGCTGGTTTAGATTTTTGGATTGTTTCGTTGAATGCTTTGAAGTTTTCAACTAACTTGTCAGCTTCAAATGAAACTTTACCGATGATAGCTTGTACGATACCTGCACGGTCAGCACGGTAAGTGATTTTACCACCTTTAGACTCTTCAACTGCTTTAGCAACGTCCATTGTTACAGTACCAGTTTTAGGGTTTGGCATCAAGTTACGTGGTCCAAGGACACGTCCAAGACGTCCAACAAGAGCCATCATGTCAGGTGTAGCGATAACTACGTCGAAGTCCAACCAACCGTCGTTGATTTTAGCAACAAGGTCGTCTTCACCAACGAAGTCTGCACCAGCAGCTTTAGCTTCTTCAGCTTTTGCACCACGTGCAAATACAAGAACGCGAGCTGTTTTACCAGTACCGTTTGGCAATACCATTGCTCCACGGATTTGTTGATCAGCTTTTTTCACGTCGATGTTCAAGTTGTATGCAACTTCTACAGTTGCGTCAAATTTTGCAAAGTTAGTTTCTTTTGCAAGAGCTACAGCTTCTTCTACGCTGTATGCTTTTGTGCTGTCGATTTTCTCAAGAGCAGCACGAAGTTGTTTGCTTTTTTTAGCCATTTTCTATTCTCCTTGTAAGTGGTTCAATCGATTTTCATCTCCCACGTCACTTCTCGAAATGATGAAGTCTTGCGGGTTATATAGGGAAGTTATTGATTAGTCAACAACAGTGAATCCCATAGAACGAGCAGTACCTTCGATCATACGCATTGCAGACTCAATGTTTGCAGCGTTCAAATCTGGCATCTTAGTTTCTGCAATTTCTTGTACTTGTGCACGAGTAACTGTAGCAACTTTAGTTTTGTTAGGTGTACCTGATCCTTTTTCAACACCTGCAGCTTTTTTCAAAAGAACAGCAGCTGGTGGTGTTTTAGTAACGAAAGTAAATGATTTATCTTCGTATACTGAGATAACAACTGGAATGATCATACCAGCTTGATCAGCTGTACGAGCGTTGAACTCTTTTGTGAATCCCATGATGTTGATACCAGCTTGACCAAGAGCAGGTCCAACCGGTGGAGCTGGTGTAGCTTTACCAGCAGGGATTTGCAATTTTACAAGTTTTTCGACTTTTTTAGCCATTTTTAAATCCTCCTTTGTGGTTTTGGCGGTAATTTAGAGATTTTTACCTCCCACAAGTATGTTTTACACATACCCTACTATTATACACTAATCTATCTCAAATGCAAGAGAAAAATTCTAATTTTAGAGAAAATTTATTACTGAATTTGACTGTCATTTCTTTTGTGAAAGAGTCCTGAACTACAAATAAAAAACCGCTCTGTTTTGAGCGATTATAAGGGATACTAAATTTAGTAGGAGTCCAGTTTTAAGTACAGGCTTGTCCCTTTTTCAGCACTTCCACTTTCTACAAATCCAAGGGTTCAAAACATTGTCTGGAGGCGTGATTGAAATCAAAGAACTATCTATTTGAATGATTTGTTTCACTTTAACTTCCTTTTCAATAAGAGAGTTACTGCTTGATTAAAACCATTACACCAGTTGTACCATTTTGCTTCATACTCATCTTCAGGCAAGATATGATTTTTTAAATCCAGAATAGAATAAATCTTTCTTTCCTCGCAAGCTTGCATATAGAGATGATATAGTTCATCACCACCATCTTTATCCCACTCAGCAGAAATCGTATTTTGACCTGCTAACAAAGCTTGGTAAGCTCTGTGATGCCCATCTGTAATCAGCAAACAATCTCCAGATGCAAGAACACTAATTGGGTTTATATTTGGCCTCTCTACCGAGTGATAAAGCATCTGGATATAATGCAACTTCTTTTCTGATAAGTATAGTTGAGTCGGATGAAGATCTGTAATATTGACTTTCATTTTTATCTCCTCAAGAAGAGTTAATAACTACTTTTGCTTGCCTGTAAAGCGCCATTGAAAGCGAAGTTTGTCATAAAATGGGAATTCAATGAATAGAATTCCAAGACCCAGACAGAGACTGGCAAGAACATCTGATGGGTAATGAACTCCCAGATAGACTCTGGAAATGATTACGCTTACTAGATAGATTCCCAGTAAAATCTGGAGAATGAGCTTTACAGTCCTATCTTTCACTCTCTGTCCCACAATGATAATTAGAGAACCGATTAGGAGGGTTACTGCTAGCGAGTGACCACTAGGGAAAGAAAATCCTTTTTCTTCGACCAAGTGTAAAATTTCAGGTCGCGGACGTTGATAGAGGTGTTTTAAGGACACAATTAAAATTCCAGCCAAACTAAGATTGCCAGCTACTAAAAGGCTTTCTGACTTCCACTTTTTCAGATAAAAAATAACAGTCAATAGAATTGCCCAAGAAATAACGATTGGTATGTCAATCAGACGAGTAATCCCTCGAAAAATAGTTGTCAATATAGCTGGTAAATCTCCACGGATTGCTGTCTGGATAGACGAATCAAATGGTATCAATTGTTCTGGATAAAACTTAACGACATAACCCAGAATTACAAATAGTAAAAGGGCAAAAGAGCCCTTTGTTAAATATGTTTGTTTATCTTTCATAGTATTTCAAAGTTGGTTTCAAGAGGACAAATAATAACCAGAATGAGATGGCAAAGATGACTCCTTCAATCAAATTAAATGGTAAGACCATTGCCAACAAGTAATTACTAAGTCCTAGAATATTCTCTATATCGAAGTTAGCAAATTTTGCGTACAAAGGTACAGCATAAACGTAGTTTAGAACTAACATGGCTAAAGTAAGACCAATCGTCCCTGCTAATGAAGCTAGGACAAAACGCATGGTTGTACGCTCTTTTTTCCAAATCAGACCAAAAGCAAGAACAAAGACTCCTAAGGCTACGATATTCATCGGCAAACCAATGTAGGTACTAACTCCTTGATTGTTCAAAAGGATTTTCAACAAGGACCGAAGGAATAGTACTCCTAAAGCCGCTGGTAAATCCAAGACTACCAAACCTACAAGAACTGGTAAGATACTGAACTCAACCCTTAAAAAGGGTGCTGCCGGTAGAAGCGGAAAGTCAAAGTACATCAACACAAATGAAAGTGCTGATAAAATTGCAATGGTCGAAAGTCGACGTGTGTTTGTCATAACAGGTTCCTCCAATTTTCTATAAAATCAGAAGAAGTTGGAAAGTTTCTCTCTATCTACTCTCTTAACTATCTCAAAAAACAACCTAAGCTTACAAAGAAACTGGTTTTATTTCTATTATAATGAAGCAGCATAGACAAAGCCATCCTTTCGTCTTCTCCCATCCAGACTATACTGTCGGTTGTGGAATCTCACCACATCAGCTTGCGCTCGCGGACTTATTTGGCTAAGATATTTTAGATTTATCTAGACGTCGCAGTCGAAGATAATACTTAAAGTATATCGAGACAAGACAACGAAGAGAATGCTAAAATAGCTAGTCAAATTTACCGCCGGTCGGGAATCACACCCTGCCCTGAAGACCTTCTAATGATAACAAAAAAAGCTTGCAAGCGCAAGCATTTTATCTCTTATCAGTGTTTATTTCAACTTATCCGTTTCGTAAGTATGAACCAGTTCGAGACCCGCAAAATTTTGTTGACGAAGGGCCTCATAGACAATCATACATACTGTATTGGATACATTGAGGCTACGAACATGTTCATCATTCATAGGAATTCTGAGAGCTTTTTCAGGATGTTCCCGCATAAATTCCTCAGGCAAACCTTTATCTTCACGTCCAAAAAGAAAATAATGGTTTCCTTTTATCGTGAAGTCAGCATCTGAATAGACCTTTTCTGCAAACTTGGAAATCAAGTAGACTTGACCATCCATTTTTTTCATAAATTCATCTAAACTATCATAAAAATAGATCTCAAGTTTGTCCCAATAGTCTAGCCCGGCTCGCTTCATTTTACGATCATCAATCGGAAAGCCCATCGGTTTGATAATATGAAGGGGCGCATTCGTCGCCGCACAGGTTCGTGCAATATTTCCCGTATTTTGTGGAATTTGTGGTTCAAACAATACAATATGATTGGCCATGCCTTGCTTCCTCTCACTAGTGCAAAAAAATAGCCACACTGCCCGGAGTCAAGCTCAGCAAACAGCGTGGTTAAGGCATCGTTAACTTACCTCACAACAGGTTTGAAGTAAATCAGCGAAACTACTTTTTTAGTATAACACTTTCAGCCTGATTGTCAATAGAAATGACTTGATTTTTTCATTTTTTTTACAAGCATATTTACAAAAGTTAAAATTTCAACTTTCAGCAAGCAATATCATAGAATTTACATAGATTAAGAATTTTCTGAACAAGTTTTTTTCATAAGCATATGATGTTTAAAGCAAAATATTTATTCGAATTCCCCTAATCCCTTTATTAAAGAAGGAAACAGTCGGTTGTTGAGTGCATTTTTTTCTAAAAAAAGGTATGATAGAGACATATTGAAAAAGTAGGTTAACTAACTATGAAGATTATTCTTGTCGGAGGGGGAAAAGTAGGTTCTGCCCTCTGTCGTTCACTGGTTGCTGACAACCATGATGTTGTCTTAATTGAACAGAACGAAACTGTTCTAAAATACTTGACCAGCCGTTTTGATATTATGGGAATCGCAGGTAACGGAGCTGACTTTGCTATGTTAGAAGCAGCCAATGTTCAAGATTGTGATATTTTCATTGCCATGACTCAATACGACGAAGTCAATATGGTTTCGGCTGTTTTAGCCAAAAAAATGGGAGCAAAGGAAACCATTGTTCGTGTACGAAATCCTGAATATTCCAACCCTTACTTTAAAGAAAAAAATATTCTTGGATTTTCACTCATTGTAAACCCTGAACTCCTAGCAGCTCGTGCTATCGCTAATATTATAGACTTCCCCAATGCTCTTTCTGTTGAGCGTTTTGCAGGTGGATTAGTCAGCTTAATGGAATTCAAGGTACGAAATTTCAGTAATATTTGTCAGATGTCTATTGCTGATTTCCGTAAAAAGTTTGGCAATGTTATTGTCTGTGCTATCGAACGCGACCACAAACTCATGATTCCTAGTGGAGATATGATTTTAGAAGATAAAGACCGTATCTTTGCGACAGGACATCGTGTCGATATGATGCTCTTCCACAACTATATTAAGTCCAGAGTTGTTAAGAGTTTACTCATCATAGGAGCTGGGAAAATTGCTTACTATCTCTTAGGTATGTTAAAAGACAGTCGTATCGATACCAAGGTTATTGAGGTCAATCCTGAAAGAGCTGCCTTTTTCAGTCAAAAATATCCAAAACTCTATATTGTACAAGGGGACGGAACTGCAAAAGATATTCTCCTAGAAGAAAGTGCCCAACACTACGATGCGGTCGCAACCCTTACTGGAGTTGACGAAGAAAACATTATTACATCTATGTTCTTGGATAGTGTGGGTGTTCAGAAAAACATCACTAAGGTCAATCGAACTAGTCTCTTAGAGATTATCCATGCGCCTGAGTTTTCTAGTATCATCACACCAAAAACCATCGCTGTTGATACGATTATGCACTTTATCCATGGTCGTGCCAATGCCCAATATTCAGATCTTCAAGCGATGCACCACCTAGCAAATGGACAGGTTGAGACTCTTCAATTCCTTATCAAGGAAGCTAACAAGATGACTGGTAAACCTTTGTCTCAATTGAAACTCAAAAAAGATATTTTAATTGCTGCTATTATTCGCAATGGAAAAACAATCTTCCCCACAGGTGAAGATAGCCTTCAAGTCGGTGATAAGTTAGTTGTCATCACACTATTATCAAATATCACCAAGATCTATGATCTGTTAGAGAGGTAAGCTATGAATAGAAGTATGGTACGATTTCTTCTTGCAAAGCTACTCTTGATCGAGGCTGGTCTACTCTTAGTTCCAGTTAGCATTGCTCTTTATTATCGAGAATCGAGTCAAGTTTTTACAGCTCTTTTCTCTACCATCGGAATCCTTGTTGTTCTAGGTCTTCTGGGAATTATCAGTAAGCCTAAAAAACAGCGAATCTATGCAAAAGAAGGGGTCTTAATTGTAGCTCTCTGTTGGATTCTCTGGTCATTCTTTGGTGCCCTTCCATTTGTCTTTTCAGGACAAATTCCCAATATGATAGACGCCTTCTTTGAGATTAGTTCTGGCTTCACAACAACGGGAGCAACCATTTTAAATGATGTTTCTGTCTTAAGCCGTTCCCTTCTATTTTGGAGGAGTTTTACTCACCTTATCGGAGGGATGGGGGTGCTGGTTTTTGCCCTAGCTATCATGGACAATGCAAAAAACAGTCACTTAGAGGTTATGAAGGCCGAGGTCCCTGGACCAGTATTTGGTAAGGTTGTGTCTAAGCTAAAAAATACAGCACAAATCCTCTACATCCTGTATCTGGCAATGTTCGCCCTCTTTGTAGTGATTTATTATCTTGCTGGTATGCCACTCTACGACAGTTTTGTCATCGCTATGGGAACTGCTGGGACTGGTGGTTTCACTGTTTACAATGATGGAATCGCCCACTATAATAGTTCTCTCATTACCTATCTGACGAGTGTTGGGGTCTTGATGTTTGGTGTCAACTTCAACCTCTACTACTATCTCATGCTTCGTCGAGTCAAGGAATTCTTTTTCGATGAGGAGCTTCGTGCTTATCTCTTGATTGTCGTTGTTTCTACCGGCTTAATTACTCTCAATACACTCCACCTTTATAGTGGCGTTTCACAAAGTTTTGAGATGGCCTTCTTCCAAGTTTCTAATATCATTACGACAACTGGTTTCGGTTACGGAAACATTACAAATTGGCCTTTATTTTCTCAGTATATCCTACTGATGCTGATGGCGATTGGTGGTTCTGCTGGATCTACTGCTGGTGGTCTCAAAGTGATGCGTGGAGTTATTCTAGCTAAAATTGCTAAAAATCAATTTTTGTCTACCATATCACCTCACCGTGTTTTAACTCTCCATGTTAACCAAACAGTAATTGATAAGGATACCCAGCACAAGATTCTCAAGTACTTTGTAGTTTACGTCATGATTCTACTCAGTTTAATCTTCATTATCAGTTTAGATGCTGACAATTTAATGATTGTTACGAGTGCCGTTTTCAGTTGCTTTAACAATATCGGCCCAATTCTCGGAACAACTGCAAGTTTCTCAATTTTTAGTCCATTTTCAAAACTCCTCCTATCCTTTGCAATGATTGCAGGACGTCTTGAAATTTATCCAATCATATTACTCTTTATGAAGCGAACCTGGTCTAAGCGTTAGCAATGTTATTATCAAAAAGCACATCCCTCATTTTTTGAGGGATGTTTTTTTCTGTTGATAAGATTTTTAAAAGACAGTTGAGAGTCAAAAAATAACACTTGGGAAAAAGATGATTTTTCATGAATCATTTTAGTTATAATTTTTAAAAAAACGTGGGGGGTTTATATGGAAAAAATGAACAAATCAATCCAACTTCTTTTATTGATTTCCTTGGTCTACTTAGGCTGCTGTAGTTGCTTAGTTTGGCCTGGTATTGCTTTAACACTCAAACAATCCTGCTTTTACTTTTTACTCCTCTTAATGTTATTAGCAGGTATCTGTACATTTATCCACTATCTTTCAGGACATGATCACGTGAATAGTCAGCTACACAATCGTAGTCGATCCTTCTTTTTATTGTATAGCAGCATGGTTATCATTAACCTTGCTGGAGTCTGTTTTATTTTATTTGAAAGCATAAGCACTGACACTCTACTACAAAAAGAAATCGTTGACTTGTTACTCATCTCTTTCTTTTTCCTTTTCGGACTTGATATTGCTACCTTTCTGCCGTTAAACAAATGGAGAAAATTACCAACTCATAAAAAGACAGGCAGGCTAACAACTCTTATCTTTCTTAGTTTATTTTTTCTGCACAATCCTTTAACCATATTTTCTGTCAGTTTTTATATCCTTTTGGGAGTCAGCTTTCTAAACTTTTTATTTCCTAAAACCTTAAGACAAGATTTATCCTTCTATAGTCATTTAATTCGAAACATCTTACTTGTTTTATCTACGCTTATGTTCTAGTAATTAATAGAATTCCTATCCAAAGTATGCTATAATGAAATAAATTTTTTAGGAGATATATGAATGAATTTTTTTAAAGATTATCGTAAACGATTGATTTGGCTAGGAATCTTTCTTGTCGCTATGTGCCTATCGCAAGTTCCTATCGTGACTGTAATGTTACTTCAAAAAACTCAACTTGGATCTATCTGGTCATCTCTAATAGTGGGGCTTGTCTCTACCGCTATTGTTACACTCTTTTTATATGGTGCTCACAAAAGTAAGTTATTAAATCTAAAATCAAAACTCTTTACTATTAATGACGCCCCTCGAATCGCTCTTAGTTATGTAGCCATTATCACAGGAAATCTGATTGGTGCGATTTGGTTACAACTTCTGAAGCAAACAACTACTTCGAATCAAGAGGCTATCAATAGCATCATGTCAGAAAGCTCTCTAATTTCCAGCATTTTCGTGGTTGCAATAGTGGCACCTATTTGTGAGGAAGTTATCTGTCGAGGTATCATCCCTACTAAACTCTTCGAAGGATACGAAAAAATTGGGTATATTTTCGGTTGGTTTCTCTTCACTATAGCCCATATCCCAAATAATCTTCCTTCTTTCTTGATCTATGGATGGATGTCTGCAGTCCTAACTTGGACTGCTTATCGCACCAAACGACTAGAGATGTCTATCCTACTGCACCTAGTGAATAATGGAGTCAGCATTCTATTGCTTATCCTCCTTACATTCCTTATCAAGGTTGTTGGTATAGAGGCTTTTCAATAAATGAAGGTTCCACTACTAATATAATTTAAAATAAAAAGACTAGAAATATATCTAATTTCTAGTCTTTTTGTTTATTCTTTGAGTGATTCCAAACTAAGTTAATGAGGCAGGTAGCTAATCCACTTTTTAACTGTTACCGTTTATTAGATTACGACACAGAGTTTGGCAAATCGATTATATTTGCCAAACGTAGTTAGTAAGGCAGTTAGCTAGTTCGCCGAATAGCGACTAGCGTCCAACAATTAGGAACTTTAGTTCCAATTGTTGGTACTGAGTTACATTTTTTCTTCCAACTCCACATCTGGATACTTGTCCGCAAACCAGCGGAGGGCAAAGTCATTTTCGAAAAGGAAGACAGGTTGGTCAAAGCGGTCCTTTGCCAAGATGTTTCGACTTGAAGACATGCGTTCATCTAAATCTTCTGGTTTAATCCAACGAACTGTCTTTTTACCCATTGGAGTCATGACAACTTCAGCGTTATACTCGCCTTCCATACGGTGTTTAAAGACTTCGAACTGGAGTTGTCCAACAGCACCTAGCATATACTCACCTGTTTGGTAATTCTTATAAAGCTGGATGGCTCCTTCTTGTACCAACTGTTCCATTCCCTTGTGGAAGGATTTTTGTTTCATAACGTTCTTAGGCGAAACTTTCATGAAAATCTCAGGCGTGAAGGTTGGTAGTGGTTCAAACTCAAACTTGTTTTTGCCAACAGTAAGCGTATCTCCAACCTGGTAGGTCCCTGTATCATAAACTCCGATGATATCTCCTGCTACGGCATTGGTCACATTTTCACGACTTTCCGCCATAAATTGGGTGACATTAGAAAGTTTAGCTCCCTTACCAGTACGAGGGAGATTGACACTCATACCGCGCTCAAATTCACCCGATACAATTCGAACAAATGCGATGCGGTCACGGTGTCGAGGGTCCATGTTGGCTTGAATTTTAAAGACAAATCCTGAGAAGTCTTTGTCATAAGGATCAACAATTTCTCCGTCTGTTTTCTTGTGTCCATGAGGTTCTGGAGCAAACTTAAGGAAGGTTTCAAGGAAGGTCTGCACCCCAAAATTAGTCAAGGCCGAGCCAAAGAAGACTGGTGTCAAATCACCTGCAAGAATGGCTTCCTCTGAGAATTCATTTCCTGCTTCATTCAAGAGTTCGATATCCTCTTTCACTTGTTCGTAGAATGGGTTGCTGGCAAAGAGTTTATCGCCATCTTCTAGGCTGGCAAAACGTTCATCCCCTTTGTAGAGTTCCAAACGTTGGTTATAGAGATCATAGAGCCCCTCAAAGGCCTTCCCCATCCCGATTGGCCAGTTCATTGGATAACTTGCAATACCCAAGACTTCTTCCAATTCTTGCAAGAGATCTAGTGGTTCACGACCGTCACGGTCCAGCTTGTTCATAAAGGTAAAGACTGGAATCCCGCGGTGTTTGACAACCTCAAATAATTTTTTGGTTTGGGCCTCGATACCCTTGGCAGAGTCCACTACCATGACCGCAGCATCCACCGCCATCAAGGTACGATAGGTATCTTCTGAAAAGTCCTCGTGTCCTGGAGTGTCTAGGATGTTTACCCGTTTCCCATCGTAGTCAAACTGCATGACAGATGAGGTTACCGAAATCCCACGTTGTTTCTCGATATCCATCCAGTCTGACTTAGCAAAGTTTCCTGTTTTCTTCCCTTTTACAGTACCTGCCTCACGAATCTCTCCCCCAAAATAGAGCAATTGCTCAGTAATGGTTGTTTTCCCCGCGTCCGGGTGAGAGATGATGGCAAAGGTACGGCGTTTCTTAATTTCTTCTTGAATACTCATAAGTTCTCTTTCTTTCTACTTTTTTAATGATTTCAATTTATAATCACTCTTTATTACATCGGACCCTAACATTCCTTTCAACACTCCATTATATCGGATTTTAGAGAGTTTTTCAATTGCTTACACAAGAAAAAGCAGGTCAAGATACTAGACCTGCTCATAAGATTCTTTTATTCAATATTTATTTTGTATCGCTAGTTACAATCTCTTCAAAATTTTATTTTTTCTAGAGCAATTTTCTTTTCCCAACGTTTTTTAAACAAAATATCAAAGAGCACTAAGGCTGAAGAAAGAATGATTGAAACCAGAAGATACTTTATCCATATAGGGGCATCTGGAATAAACGGCGTCGTATTCAAGAGTCCGTAATTCCCACCTGTTACTTGATTGACCCCAACTAGGAAAATGTTGAGAATAAAAGTGTAGGCGATAATTCGATACTTTTTAAGTAGGTTTTTATCGTAGTGATTCATGAGATAGACCAGGGAATTGACCAAGAGAGCATAATGGCCAATCAGGAAAGAAAAGCTGGTAATATGAGGGAAATCATAGGGGTCAAAAACAGGATAGCCTAAAGCAAATACTGCGCCGCTGGCTCCCATAAGGGCAAAATACTGCTTGGTTTTCCATTTGTCAGGTAAGAAAACAACCGCGAACATGGCCAAACGGCAATGGTAAAGAGGCAGGCTGTTCGAAAATGGAATGCTAAAACCTATATACCAAGTATAAAGAGCTAGCAATTGCGCTATTTGAATCCACTTAAACAATCGAACAAATTTGGGATTTTTGTAGTAAGTAAGAGAAGCATAAATAGACAAGGCGAGAAGGCCTATCATAACTCCATACCAAAAAATCGGAATAGGCGGTGGCGTCGTTTGGGTTCTTGTAATAAAATGATGCATAAAGTCTCCTTAAGGTAACGAATTCAGTTGTATATTAACTATTCTTATGTTTATATTTAACGAGTTGATTGATAAGGATGAGAATACCTGTCATCAAACTGGTCACTATCAAATAGTTAAGCAAACTACCATGATCTCCAATCACAGGTGGCTTGCTCATAAAGCCATAATTTCCTCCTGTCAAGAGGTTGGCAAGAAAGATAATGGCATTAACCCCAAAAGTCATCTGGCATATTTTCCAAGTATCCCCTTTTTCAACTTTATAATATCTAACAAGATAAATCAAGCAGTTAGCCAAGAGGGCCCAGTGTCCGAAAACATTGTTCACAGACGAAACATGAGGGAAAGGAAAAGGATAAAAGACTGGATAAACCAAAGCCATGATAGAACCAAAAACTCCCACTAAGGCAAAATATTGCTTGAAAAAGGTCTTATTAGGGGCAAAAAGAATCATCCACATAGCCATGCGACTATGGTAAAAAGGGAGAGCCTCAGATAGGGGCAGACGTGCAGCAATATACCAAGCGTTGATAATGAGCAACTGAATCAATTGTCCCCAATACCAAAAGTTTCTGTAACCTTTAGATGATGCGAAACGAATCGATAAAACAGCTATGATTACCAAAGAAGTAGGTAATAAAAAGTACCAGGCTCCCAAATGAGGAGGAACTGTCTTTTTACTGGTAAAAAGCAACTCCCAAAGCGTCATATGTCATCCTTAACGTGTTCTAGTTGAGTCAATGCTACATCCTTTTTACCAACTAAAAACGACTGTTATTCTTTCTTCTAATTTCAACCATTATATCGAAATAAAAAGTATTTTTCAATTTCTGTTTCTTTTTAGCTTGGCTTGCCTTATTTATAGGAAAATATGGTAAAATAGAACAGATAAAGAATCATCATTTCACGAAAGGATATCCGATGAAAATTACGCAAGAAGAGGTAACTCACGTTGCCAATCTTTCAAAATTAAAATTCTCAGAAGAAGAAACTGCAGAGTTTGCGACAACACTCTCAAAAATTGTTGATATGGTCGAATTGCTCAGTGAAGTCGACACTACTGGTGTCGCACCTACTACAACGATGGCTGACCGTAAAACTGTTCTCCGACCTGATGTGGCCGAAGAAGGAACAGATCGTGATCGCTTATTTAAAAATGTACCTGAAAAAGATAACTACTATATCAAGGTGCCAGCTATCCTAGATGATGGAGGAGACGCCTAATGACTTTTAACAATAAAACGATTGAAGAGTTGCACAATCTCCTTGTCTCTAAGGAAATTTCTGCAACAGAACTAACACAAGCAACTCTTGAAGATATCAAATCTCGTGAGACAGCACTCAATTCTTTTGTTACAATCGCTGAAGACCAAGCTCTTGCTCAAGCTAAAGCTATTGACGAAACTGGAATTGACGCTGACAATGTTCTTTCTGGGATTCCCCTAGCTGTTAAGGACAACATTTCTACAGATGCTCTCTTAACAACAGCAGCTTCAAAAATGCTCTATAACTACGAACCTATTTTTGATGCCACAGCTGTTGCCAATGCAAAATCTAAGGGCATGATCGTTGTTGGGAAAACCAACATGGACGAATTTGCCATGGGTGGATCAGGTGAGACTTCTTACTACGGTGCAACCAAAAATGCTTGGGACCACAGCAAGGTTCCTGGTGGATCATCAAGTGGTTCAGCTGCAGCTGTAGCTTCAGGGCAAGTCCGTTTATCACTTGGTTCTGATACTGGTGGTTCTATCCGCCAACCTGCTGCCTTTAACGGGATTGTTGGTCTCAAACCAACCTATGGAACAGTTTCACGTTTCGGTCTCATTGCTTTTGGTAGCTCATTAGACCAAATTGGACCTTTTGCACCAACTGTTAAGGAAAATGCTCTCTTGCTCAATGCGATTGCCTGCGAAGATGTCAAAGACTCTACTTCTGCCCCTATTCGCATTGCTGACTTTACTTCAAAAATCGGTCAAGACATCAAGGGAATGAAAATTGCTTTGCCTAAAGAGTATCTTGGCGAAGGGATTGACCCAGAAGTTAAGGAAGTCATTCTGAATGCTGCTAAGCACTTTGAAAAACTTGGTGCTATCGTCGAAGAAGTTAGCCTTCCCCACTCTAAATACGGTGTAGCGGTTTACTACATCATCGCTTCATCAGAAGCTTCATCAAACTTGCAACGCTTTGATGGTATCCGTTATGGCTACCGTGCAGAAGATGCAACTAATCTTGATGAAATCTATGTAAACAGCCGCAGCCAAGGTTTCGGTGAAGAAGTTAAACGTCGTATCATGCTAGGTACTTTCAGCCTTTCATCAGGTTACTATGATGCCTACTACAAGAAGGCTGGACAAGTTCGCACCCTTATCATCCAAGATTTCGAAAACGTCTTTGCGGATTACGACTTGATTTTGGGACCAACTGCTCCTAGCGTTGCCTACGACTTGGATTCACTCAACCACGATCCAGTTGCTATGTACTTAGCTGACCTCTTGACAATTCCTGTCAACTTAGCTGGTCTCCCAGGTATTTCTATTCCTGCTGGATTTGTTCAAGGTCTACCAGTAGGACTCCAATTGATTGGTCCTAAGTATTCAGAAGAAACTATCTACCAAGTTGCTGCTGCTTTTGAAGCAACAACAGACTACCACAAACAACAACCCGTGATTTTTGGAGGTGATAACTAATGAACTTTGAAACAGTCATTGGACTTGAAGTCCACGTAGAGCTCAACACCAATTCAAAAATCTTCTCACCTACTTCTGCCCACTTTGGGAATGACCAAAATGCCAACACTAACGTGATTGACTGGTCTTTCCCAGGCGTACTACCAGTTCTCAATAAAGGTGTTGTCGATGCTGGTATCAAGGCAGCTCTTGCCCTCAACATGGACATCCACAAGAAGATGCACTTTGACCGTAAGAACTACTTCTATCCAGATAATCCTAAAGCCTACCAAATTTCTCAGTTTGATGAACCAATCGGTTACAATGGATGGATTGAAGTGGAGCTAGAAGACGGTACAACTAAGAAAATCGGTATTGAACGTGCTCACTTGGAAGAAGACGCCGGTAAAAACACGCATGGTACAGATAGTTACTCTTATGTTGACCTCAACCGTCAAGGGGTGCCTTTGATTGAGATTGTATCTGAAGCAGACATGCGTTCACCAGAAGAAGCTTATGCTTATCTAACAGCCCTCAAAGAGGTTATCCAATACGCTGGCATTTCTGACGTTAAAATGGAAGAAGGTTCTATGCGTGTGGATGCCAACATCTCGCTTCGTCCTTATGGTCAAGAGAAATTCGGTACCAAGACTGAGTTAAAAAACCTCAATTCCTTCTCAAACGTTCGCAAGGGTCTTGAATATGAAGTCCAACGTCAAGCTGAAATCCTTCGCTCAGGTGGTCAAATCCGCCAAGAAACACGCCGTTATGATGAAGCCAACAAGGCAACTATCCTCATGCGTGTTAAGGAAGGGGCTGCAGACTACCGCTACTTCCCAGAGCCAGATCTACCACTCTTTGAAATCTCAGAAGAGTGGATTGATGAAATGCGCACTGAGTTGCCAGAGTTTCCAAAAGAGCGCCGTGCACGCTATGTCTCTCAACTCGGATTATCAGACTACGATGCTAGCCAGTTGACTGCCAACAAAGTCACTTCTGACTTCTTTGAGAAAGCAGTTTCACTTGGTGGTGATGCTAAGCAAGTCTCTAACTGGCTCCAAGGTGAAGTCGCTCAATTCTTGAACGCTGAAGGCAAGACACTGGAACAAATCGAATTGACACCAGAAAACTTGGTTGAAATGATTGCCATCATCGAAGACGGCACTATCTCATCTAAGATTGCAAAAAAAGTCTTTGTTCACCTAGCTAAAAATGGTGGAGGCGCTCGTGAATACGTGGAAAAAGCTGGTTTGGTTCAAATCTCAGATCCAGATATCTTGATTCCAATTATCCACCAAGTCTTTGCCGATAACGAAGCAGCTGTTGCTGACTTCAAGTCAGGAAAACGTAACGCCGACAAGGCCTTCACAGGATTCCTCATGAAAGCGACTAAAGGACAAGCCAACCCACAAGTAGCCCTCAAACTACTTGCCCAAGAATTGGCTAAGTTGAAAGAGAACGAGTAAATATACTTTCGCTAATAGACTTTTCTACTAAAAAATAGAAAGGAGAATAAATGAACAAATTTTTACGAGTACTATTTATTTTAGTTATCGTCGCCATGTTGGGTGCTTCTATTCTACAAATCTTTCTCCCATCATATATGGGAGAGCATTCTGGTTACGGTGTTTCTGCAGGATGGCAAAGAGAAATTGGAATTTGGAATCTAGCTGTCTTAATTATTATTCTTGCCGTTAATATTAAGTACGATTGGTTTTACCTGAGAATTGCCCTTCTTGCCCTCATTATTGGTGGTATAGGAATAGGAACAAATCATTTGTTAAATTTTATTGAATTTCATTCTCCTGTTAATGCGATTGGTGCTATCGAGAATTATATACTCGTATTTGGTTGGATTATAGGGTGGTTTATTGAAAATAAAACTATAAAACTCCAAAACTCTTTATAGACATAAATTTAGCAAAAACTATTTTTGTACTCACATAGTTAGGAGACATATGAAAAAGTTATATACTCTTATCACTACTTGCTTGCTTCTTCTATTTGTGACACCCCTACAATCCATCGATGCAGGTGTTGGACATTCTCGAAGTGGTAGCTCTAGTCGCAGTAGCTCACGAAGCAGTAGCAGTTCTCGAAGTAGTAGCTCTAGCCGAAGCCGTTCAAGTGGTAGTTCTTCTTCTAGAAGCAGCTATCGTTCTGGTGGTAGTTACTCGAATTTGGGAGATTCTTTAAGCACTGGCATGAACATTCTGATTATGTTTGGTGTCGGAGGTTTCATACTCTTCATGCTTATCAAATATCTGAATGACCAGAATTCATCATCTGGTAAATCTTATGGAAGTTCTACTAGCTACCAACCACAACCAACTATCCATCGTCGAGTTGAAAATAATATACAAGCCATTGATCGACTTAGATACTATGATCCAAACTTTGATGCCTCTGCTTTCACTTCATGGGCTAAAGAAGTTTATATCCAGTTGCAGGCTGCTTGGACTAAAAAGGATTGGAACTTGGTGCGTTCTCTTGAAAGTGTTAGTCTCTATACTCAACACAGTGCTCAACTGGAAGACTATATCCAATCTCAAACAACGAATGTTTTGGAACGCGTTTACGTTGAAAATGTCCGAATCAAAGATTTCAATAGTAATCCAGATGGAAATGATACTTTAGTCGTCATCTTATCATCTACCTTGAGAGACTATGTCATCGACGACAAGACTCGTAAGGTTATTGAGGGAGACCCTCAAAAAGATCTATTTACAGTTTATCAAATGAACTTCATCCGTAAACATGGCAGTCAAACTGAAAGCTCTGTCCAAGATGAAGCCGTTAGCGACCGCTGTCCAAACTGTGGTGCTCCACTGAAAATATCAGCTATCAGCAAATGTGACTATTGCGGATCTGATATCACCCGTAGTCCTAACCAATGGGTTCTTGACACCTATGACGTTGTGGATGAAGACGAACTATATAATTAGGAGGAAATTATGGGATTTATTCGTATGGCCAAAGAGCAAATTAAGGGAGTTGTTGATGTTGCCAAAACTGCTGGTATTAATAGTTTTAATGACAGTAAATTTAAGGAAGCCGTTGTACTTCCCGAACACGTATCATCAGAAGCATTAGCTGTTAAAGGAATTCTTCTTACAAAAGACCCTGACGGAGTTTCTAGACAAGGTAATCAACATACAGGACTTTTAACAGATGGTTCTGTCGTAATTGTGCCACAAGGTTATGTTGCTATCCTTGTAAATAATGGTACTTTCCTTGGTGATGTCTTAGAAGCTGGTAGCCATGAATGGCGCTCTGGCGACAACGCTTGGCTTCTAGAAAAAGGTGGAATAAGAGGAACTTGGGAAAACTTCAAGCACCGCTTTTCATTCGCTGGTCAAGTCGTTACTCAACAAGAAATCATCTTTGTCCGTGTCCAACCGATTGCGGGTAATAAATTTGGTACACAAAACGCTGTAGAATACTTCAGTGAACGTTACCAACAATTGCTCAATATCCGTTTCTATGGTTTGTTTGATATCAAGATTTCTGACCCAGTACTTTTCTACGTTAGCTCGATCAGTCAACAAATTGACGAACATAAACCATTTACACTCCAAGATATTGCTCAAGGAACTCTTCGACAAAATATTTCTCCTAAAATTGCGATCGCAATTGCCAAATTTACTAATGAGTACCGAGTTGATATCTATAGCCTAAATGCTAATCAAGATACCTTCAATGAAATCGCTAAACAAGAAGTCAACAAGGTATGGACTGGTCTTTACGGTATTGAAGCAACCAATATCCTTCTTGAGGATTTGAGCTACGACCAAGAAAGCTTGGAACTTGTTCGTAAACTTGATAGCGAACTCGTTGCTATGAAATACAATACCATCGAAATTGAAGAACGTCGTGCTCGTAACGAAGCTCTTATTGCTGCAGCTAATAACGAAGGTAATGGCAATGGTATGAACATGTTTATGGGTATGAATCTCGGTCAAACTCTCGGTGGCCAACTCACCCAACAAGCTCAACCTGTTAACCCAAATCAAACTGTTCCCCCAGTACAACCCGCTGATCCAAACCAAGCATTTACTCCGGTACAAACTGCAAGTCCTGAGCAAGTTGCTAGCCCAGTAGAGACTGTTAGCCCTGAACAAACCGCTAACTCAGTAGAATCTACTAATCCAGAAATGACAACTCCTGCACAAGAATCTACAACTCAAGAAGCAACAAGTTCTGCACAGGAATCTACTAGTCCTGAACAAACTACCAACTCTAAACAAACCGCTAATAAAAACTTCTACATCGAAGTCGATGGTAAGTACGTATTGGTAACCAAAGACGAAGAAGGAAACATCGTTCCTGTCAACTAATTTCACTTCCCTGATATTTGAGAAATCTTACGACTTATGATACAATAAAGAGTAAATTATTTTATTAAAGAGGTAAAAACATGATCGAAGCAAGTAAATTAAAGGCTGGTATGACCTTTGAAACAGCTGACGGAAAATTGATCCGCGTTTTGGAAGCTAGCCACCACAAACCAGGTAAAGGAAACACTATCATGCGTATGAAATTGCGTGATGTCCGTACTGGTTCAACATTTGAAACTAGCTACCGTCCAGAGGAAAAATTTGAACAAGCGATTATCGAAACTGTGCCAGCACAATACTTGTACAAAATGGACGATACAGCTTATTTCATGAACACTGAAACTTACGACCAATACGAAATTCCTGTTGTAAATGTTGAAAACGAATTGCTTTACATCCTTGAAAATTCTGAAGTTAAAATTCAATTTTATGGAACTGAAGTAATCGGTGTAACAGTACCTACAACTGTTGAATTGACAGTTGCTGAAACTCAACCATCTATTAAAGGTGCTACTGTTACCGGTTCTGGTAAACCAGCTACAATGGAAACTGGACTTGTCGTTAACGTTCCAGACTTCATCGAAGCAGGACAAAAACTCGTTATCAACACCGCAGAAGGAACTTACGTTTCTCGTGCCTAATCTCTAGAAAGAGGTCATTCTATGGGAATTGAAGAACAATTAGGCGAAATCGTTATCGCCCCACGTGTACTTGAAAAAATCATTGCAATCGCTACAGCTAAAGTTGATGGTGTCCACTCTTTTTCAAACAAATCAGTGTCTGACACCCTTTCAAAACTTTCACTCGGCCGTGGCGTCTATCTAAAAGAATCTGAAGAAGAACTAATAGCTGATATCTATCTCTATCTTGAGTATGGTGTCAAGGTTCCTAAGGTTGCAATGGCTATTCAAAAAGCTGTCAAAGATGCCGTTCGTAATATGGCTGATGTTGAACTCAATGCTGTGAATATTCACGTTGCTGGTATTGCACCAGATAAAACACCAAAACCAGCATTAAAAGATTTGTTTGATGAGGACTTCCTCAATGACTAGTCCATTATTAGAATCTAGACGCGAACTACGAAAATGTGCTTTCCAAGCACTGATGAGTCTTGAATATGGTTCTGATATTGAAACTGCTTGTCGCTTCGCTTATACTCATGATCGAGAAGACGACGAGGTAAAACTCCCTAGCTTCCTAATCGATCTTGTATCTGGTGTTCAAGCTCAAAAAGAGGAACTAGACAAACAAATCACTCAGCATTTAAAGTCTGGTTGGACGATTGAACGTTTAACCTTAGTTGAAAAGAATTTATTGCGTTTAGGAGTTTTCGAAATCACTTCCTTTGATACTCCTCAACTTGTAGCTGTGAATGAAGCTATTGAACTTGCAAAAAGCTTTTCAGATCAAAAATCAGCCCGTTTCATTAACGGACTGCTCAGTCAATTTGTAACTGAAGAAAATTAAATATAAAAAGTGTTTGATAGATATCAAACACTTTTTATTTGTCTCCTCAAATGCTATCTAAAAAAACGATTATAGATTAAATTAGAAAGCAACAACCAGATGAAATCTGCATGAATGAGAAAGTTAATAAAACTATGGCACAGGATGGTGATTTTTAGATTCTTTGTCCATCGGTAAACTAAAGCAAAGAAAAGACCGGAAAAACTATAAACCATCAAACTGATGGGGTCGCGATGGGACAATACCAAATGACTGAGCCCAAATATAAGAGCTGATAAGATGACATCCAAGTAGTATTTGGACTGGGGAAAGAAGGTGTTCATAAAATATCCCCTATGAACAATCTCCTCCAATATAGGCCCCAAAATGACAACGGAGATAAAAGAGAAGCAAGTCGTTAAAATAGTAGATTGCTCACTGAAGGATAGGACCGAAAGAAGGTCTTCAAAGATATAGTTGTTATTAATGAAGCGACTAAACTGTAAGTAAAAAGCACTTAACAACTGACGGACAAAATAAGTAGCCACTAGACTAACTACAAGGTAAAAGAATCTGGATTTTTTCGAGCCCCTTTTCTCAAAAATATAGAGCATTTTTTTCTTTTTAAGCCAATAGATAAATAGCCCTAAAAGAGCTAGTTGCTCTACTGCTACAATAATAGAATAGCCATCCATACCCCAGACAAACATCTTAGCCAGATAAAGACTACTGAAATCTAGTAGATAAATTGATAGGAATACCAGTAATGTATAGATTCCCAAATGCCCTAGTTTTTTCATACTCACTCCCAAAAATGTTTGTTGACTTATTTTTATAGCACACGCATCCCTTGTTATATTAACAGATATTTTTACAAGAGTCAATTTTTCATACTGAAATGTATTTTATAGAATCGAAAAAGCTAGAACTATATCTTAGTCCTAGCTTACTTTTTAATATTTTCTAAAGCGTTGGTAACGTTCCTCAATGAGTTGATCTAATGGAAGTTTCCCAAGTTCATTGAGTTTTTCCTGAAGTTGTTCTTTGACTTGCTTGATTAAATCTTTGCTTGATAGACCTACCTCAGAGATAACCTTATCTACAATCTTCATATCTAGCAATTCGAAAGAAGTAATTTTCATCAACTCTGCAGCTTCCATGGCACGACTGCCATCCTTCCAAAGGATAGAAGCAAAACCTTCAGGACTGAGAACTGCATAGATAGAGTTCTCTAACATCCAGACACGGTCAGCTACGGCAAGAGCGAGGGCTCCACCAGAACCACCTTCACCAATAATAATAGCGATTATCGGCACCTTAAGATCGCTCATCTCCATGAGGTTACGAGCAATAGCTTCACCTTGACCACGCTCCTCTGCTCCGACACCAGGATAGGCACCTGCCGTGTTGATAAAAGTTACAACAGGACGGCCAAATTTTTCAGCCTGCTTCATCAAGCGAAGGGCTTTTCGATAACCTTCCGGATGAGGTTGTCCAAAGTTACGGTTAAGATTATCTTGTAAGCTTTTACCTTTTTGGATTCCAACAACAGTTACTGCTTGGTTTCCCAACCAACCGATACCACCAATAACAGCACCATCATCTCGGAAGGAACGATCTCCATGCAATTCAACAAATTCATCAAAAATTCCTGTCGCAAAGTCCAAGGCAGTTAAGCGGGTTTGTTCACGTGCTTCTCTGACGATTTTTGCAATATTCATCAACAATCCCCCTTATGTAACCTTACTAATCGTGCAATCATATCTGGCAATTCTCTCCGTTTAACAATCGCATCCACAAAGCCATGTTCTAACAAAAACTCTGCCTTCTGGAAATCCTCTGGCAAATCTTCCCTTACGGTATTTTCAATGACACGACGTCCAGCAAATCCTACCAAACTTTGAGGCTCTGCCAAGATAATATCACCTTCCATGGCAAAGGAAGCTGTAACACCTCCGGTTGTTGGATCTGTTAGGATAGTCAGATAAAAGAGACCTGCATTGGAATGACGTTTAACTGCTGCAGAGATTTTAGCCATCTGCATCAAACTCATGATTCCTTCTTGCATACGTGCTCCACCAGATGCTGTAAACAAGACGACTGGTAATTTTTCAGCTGTCGCGTATTCAAACAATCGGGTGATTTTCTCACCAACGACCGTTCCCATAGACGCCATGATAAAGTTGGAATCCATGATTCCGAGGGCTACCTTTTCCCCCTTGATCAAAGCATTTCCTGTAACAACAGCCTCATCAAGCCCTGTTTTTTCACGCATAGAGGCTAATTTTTTCTGGTAGCCTGGAAATTCCAATGGATCCTGCGTCTCAATCCCAGTAAACATCTCTAAGAAGCTTCCCATATCGATGGTCAAAGAAAGACGCTCTTGAGCTGAGATACGGAAGGTATAGCCACAGTGAGGACAAATACGCTCACTCCCTAGATCTTTTTGGTAAATGGTGTGTTTACAACCTGGACATTTTGAGAAGAGTTCGTCTGGAACCTCAGGTTTAGCTTGGGGCTTTTCTCTAAGTGAACGATTGGGATTAATTCGTATATATTTATCTTTTTTACTAAATAGAGCCATACATCCCCCTTTTCAGTCTCATACTCTTTTTATATTATTCTTTTTCTTGATAGTGTGGTAAGAAAGTTTCCATCAAGAATGAAGTATCGTAGTCTCCTGCTATCACTCGACGATCAGAAATCAAATCGAGCTGAAAATCAGCATTGGTGACAACCCCTTCAATTTCGAGTTCATAAAGAGCTCGTTGCATTTTCATGAGTGCATCAAATCGATTTTCACCATGAACAATAATTTTAGCAATCATACTATCATAGTATGGCGGAATGCTATAACCAGGATAAACTGCTGAATCCACACGCAAGCCCACACCACCACTTGGTAGATAAAGATTGGTAATCTTCCCTGGGCTTGGTGCAAAATTAAAGGCTGGGTTTTCTGCATTGATACGGCACTCAATGGAATGTCCTTTTAGAACAATGTCTTCTTGTTTCAAAGTCAATGGTTGACCCGCTGCGATACGGATTTGTTCCTTGACAATATCTACACCTGAAACAAATTCGGTTACCGGGTGTTCCACTTGGACACGCGTATTCATCTCCATAAAGTAGAATTTGCCACTTGCTTCATCTAGTAGGAATTCAATCGTACCAGCATTTTCGTAGCCTACAGACTCCGCTGCACGAACTGCCGCAGCACCAATTTCATTACGAAGGGTTTTTCCAATAGCAATCGAAGGACTTTCTTCTAAAACCTTTTGGTTATTCCGTTGAAGCGAACAGTCACGCTCACCAAGGTGAATAACATGTCCCATTTGGTCAGCAAGAATCTGTACTTCAATATGGCGAGCAGGATAAATCACACGCTCAAGGTACATAGCTCCATTACCAAAGTTGGCTTTGGCTTCTCTAGAGGCTGTTTCAAAGGCTGACACGAGATCTTCTGCTTTTTCAACCTTACGAATCCCTTTTCCACCACCTCCAGCTGAAGCTTTCAGCATAACTGGATAACCAATTTTTTCAGCAATAGCAAGAGCCTCTTCTGCTGTATGGACCTCTCCATCTGATCCTGGAATGACAGGCACATTGGCCTTAATCATTTGAGCACGGGCGTTAATTTTATCTCCCATGACATCCATGACACGAGCTGATGGTCCGATAAATTTGATCCCAACTTCTTCACACATGGTTGCAAATTTGGAATTTTCACTTAAAAAACCAAATCCAGGGTGAATAGCTTCAGCTTCAGTCAAGACTGCAGCTGATAGGATGGCATTGATGTTCAGATAAGATTCTGTAGCCTTCCCAGGGCCGATACAGATAGCCTCATCAGCCAAAAGCGTGTGGAGAGCTTCCTTGTCAGCAGTCGAATAGACAGCGACTGTTGCAATTCCTAATTCTCGTGCCGCACGAATAATACGAACAGCGATTTCACCACGATTGGCAATTAAAATCTTACGAAACATGGAAAACCTCCCTAGTTTCCAATAGCAAAGGTTAGAGTACCGCTTGCTGCAAGCTTACCATCTACTTCTGCCTTCGCTTCTACTACGGCGATTGTGCCACGACGCTTGACAAAAGTTGCTGTCATGACAAGCTGATCACCAGGAACAACTTGTTTCTTAAACTTAACCTTATCCATGCCAGCATAGAAAACAAGCTTCCCTTTGTTTTCAGGTTTTGATAATTCCAAGACACCTGCTGTTTGTGCCAAAGCTTCCATGATCAAGACACCTGGCATTACAGGATAGGCTGGAAAGTGTCCGTTGAAGAAAGGTTCGTTAATCGTTACATTTTTAATAGCAACGATTGTATCTTCACTGACTTCCAAGACACGATCCACTAAGAGCATGGGATAGCGGTGGGGCAAAGCTTCTTTAATTCCTTGAATATCAATCATTTGATACGTACCAAGCCTTTCCCGAACTCAACCATTTCTTCATTGGCAACAAGAATTTCTGTTACGACACCATCTTTAGGTGCTGGAATTTCGTTCATGACCTTCATGGCTTCAATGATAACCAAGGTTTGGCCTTTTTTAACAGTATCACCAACTGAAACAAAATTAGGTTTATCAGGTCCGGCAGCCAAGTAAGCAACTCCGACAAGTGGACTTTCTACAAGGTCTCCTTCAGCTACAGACTCAGTAACACTTGATTCTGAAGCTGCTTCTGCAGCTGGTGTTGTAGTTGGAACTTGTGGTGCAACTGTAGGTGTAGTTGCTGGAACCACAGGTTGAGGTGTTGGACTTGTTTCTGCAACAAGTTTTGCTTCATTCTTACTGAAGACCAACTCATCCGTTCCATTTTTATAAGAAAATTCTTTCAAGCTTGACTGGTCAAATTGTGCCATCAAGTCTTTGATTTCATTTAAATTCATCTTTACTTATTCTCCCAACGTTTGAAAGCAAGAACTGCATTATGTCCACCAAATCCAAAGGTATTTGAGATAGCATAAGGAATTTCACGTTCCACTCCTTGCCCATAAATTACGTTTGCTTCAATGTAGTCTGACACTTCTGTGGTTCCGGCTGTCATTGGAACATAGTTGTTACGAATTGCTTCAATTGTTGCAATAGCCTCAACTGCACCTGCTGCACCGAGCAAGTGGCCTGTAAATGACTTGGTTGAAGATACAGGTACTTCCTTACCAAGAACCGCTACGATAGCACCACTTTCTCCCTTTTCATTAGCAGGAGTTGATGTACCGTGAGCATTGACATAAGCTACTTGGTCTGGTGTGATTTCAGCTTCATCCAAGGCAAGTTTGATAGCTTTAATAGCACCTTGGCCTTCTGGATGTGGTGAAGTCATATGGTAGGCATCACAAGTGTTCCCGTAACCAACGACTTCCGCTAGGATAGTTGCTCCGCGTTTTTCAGCATGTTCTAAGCTCTCAAGAACCAACATCCCTGAACCTTCACCCATGACAAATCCATTACGGTCTTTATCAAATGGAATAGAAGCACGTGTTGGATCCTCTGTTGTTGAAAGAGCTGTTAAGGCTTGGAAACCAGCGATTGCAAATGGAGTAATTGAGGACTCTGATCCACCAACTAACATGATATCTTGGAAACCAAATTTGATAGAACGGAAGGCATCTCCGATAGCATCATTTGATGAAGCGCAAGCTGTGTTGATAGATTTACAGATACCATTAGCACCAAAGCGCATAGCTACATTTCCTGCAGCCATATTTGGCAAGGCTTTTGGAAGTGTTAATGGTTTAACTCGTTTTGGTCCTTTGTCGTGAAGTCGGAGGACTTGGTCTTCGATTTCTCTGATTCCACCGATACCAGATGCAACGATGACACCAAAGCGGTCTTTATCAAGTGCTTCTACGTCAAGATTAGCATGGTCAACTGCTTCTTGAGCTGCATACAAGGCATATAAAGAATAATCATCGAAACGATTGGTATCTTTTTTTACAAAATATTTGTCAAAAGGAAAATCATTAATCTCTGCTGCATTATGAACGTCAAAAGTACTGTGATCAAACTTGGTGATTTCACCAATCCCAATCTTTCCATTCTTTAAACTGTTCCAAAATTCTTCTGGCGTATTCCCAATTGGAGATGTTAATCCATAACCTGTTACTACTACACGATTTAGTTTCATTTTCATACCTCTATTTTAACTCTTATTGCATGGTAAGTCCACCATCAATTGCAATGACTTGTCCCGTTAGATAATCTTGGCTTGCAAGAAAGGCTGTGACCTCTGCCACTTGCTCAGCTTGACCAAATTGTTTCATCGGAATTTGTGCCAGCATGGCATCTTTTACCTTATCAGATAGGACTGCAGTCATATCTGATTCGATCATTCCTGGTGCAATGGCATTGACACGTACATTACGGTTGGCTACCTCACGTGCTACTGATTTGGTAAATCCAATTAGACCAGCCTTAGAAGCAGCATAGTTTGCTTGACCGATATTTCCCATCAAACCAACGACACTGGACATATTGATAATGGCCCCTTCACGAGCTTTTATCATCTGCTTCAAGACTGCTTGCGTCATATTGAAGGCTCCCGTTAAATTGACTTTCAAGACCTTCTCAAAATCTTCTTCTGTCATCTTCAGCATGAGAGTGTCTTGAGTAATCCCGGCGTTATTCACTAGGACGTCAACTGAACCTAGTCCTTCAATGGCTTGGTCCACCATTCGTTTTGCATCCGTAAAATCAGAAACATCACCAGAAATAGCAAGGACCTTCACCCCGTAAGGTTTAAATTCGTTTAGAAGCTCCTCGGAGATTTCACCACGACTATTCAAGACAACATTGGCTCCCAAGCTGGCAAATTTATGAGCAATGGCAAGACCAATTCCTCGACTTGAGCCTGTAATAAAGACATTTTTCTGTTCTAGTTTCATTTTTCTCCTTTCAGAACTTCTACCATTTTATCTAATTTTCTAAGAGTGCTTGTAAACTTGCTTGATCTTCCACATTTGCAAGTTGAGCAGTTTTATCAATCTTTTTAACAAATCCTGACAAGACTTTCCCAGGACCAATTTCGATAAAACGAGTCACACCAGCTTCTTGCATGACTGAAATGCTTTCATAGAAACGAACAGGTTCCTTGACTTGACGAGTCAAGAGTTCTGCAATTCGTTCTTTTTCCATGACTTTTGCTTCTGTATTACCAACAAGTGGACAAGCAAAGTCGTTAAACTCAACATCTTCTAGGACTTGAGCTAATTTTTGACTAGCAGGTTCCAATAAAGCTGTATGGAAAGGTCCAGAAACATTTAGCGGAATTAAGCGTTTTGCTCCTGCTTCTTGCAAGAGTTCAACTGCACGATCCACAGCAACCACCTCACCACCAATAACAATTTGACTTGGGGTATTGTAGTTAGCTGGAGTCACAACGCCAAGTTGAGAAGCTTCTTGACAAGCTTGTTCAATAACTTCAACTGGAGTATTGAGTACGGCTACCATTTTACCAGATCCAGCAGGTGCCGCTTCTTCCATATAAGCACCACGTTTAGCAACTAGAGCCACCGCATCTTCAAAATCCAAGGCGCCACTAGCTACAAGGGCAGAATATTCACCAAGAGACAGACCTGCCACTATATCTGGTTGGTAACCTTTCTCCTTTAGTAGTCGGTAAATGGCAACGGATGTAGCCAAAATAGCTGGTTGTGTGTAACGAGTCTGATTTAGCTTCGTTTCATCGTTATCAATCAAGTCACGAAGATTATAACCTAAGACTTGGCTAGCTTGGTCGATTGTTTCCTTGACGATAGCATATTGGTCGTATAGTTCACGACCCATTCCAAGGTACTGGGCTCCTTGACCTGCAAATAGAAAGGCTGTTTTAGTCATTTCTTGTAACTCCTGCCCAACGAGCGGCTTCTTTTTGAATTTTCTCAGCTGCACCATAGTAGATATCTTTTAAGATTTCTTCAACAGTTTCTTCTTTAGAAACCAAACCTGCAATCTGGCCGGCCATAACTGAACCACCATCCACATCACCATGGACAACAGCTTTAGCTAGAGCTCCCGCCCCCATTTGCTCAAAGATTTCCAAATCTGGATTTTCTTGTTTGAAGGCATCTTTTTCAGCTTGTTCGAAATCACGAGTCAATTGATTTTTGATGGCACGAACTGCGTGTCCAAAGTGTTGTGCTGAAATCGTTGTATCAATATCACGAGCTTTTAAAATTTTAGCTTTATAGTTTGGATGGGCGTTTGATTCTTTAGCAACTACAAAACGAGTTCCTACTTGCACAGCTTCCGCACCAAGCATAAATCCAGCAGCAGCTCCCTCACCATCTGCAATACCACCAGCAGCGATAACAGGAATTGAAACAGCCGCTGCAACTTGACGAACCAAGGTCATGGTTGTTAATTTACCAATGTGTCCACCGGCTTCCATACCTTCACAAATGACAGCATCTGCACCGATTTTTTCCATACGTTTAGCCAAAGCTACGCTAGGAACTACAGGAATAACGGTGATTCCTGCTTCATGAAATCGCTCCATATATTTACTTGGGTTTCCTGCACCAGTTGTGACTACCTTAACCCCTTCTTCAATCACAAGGTCCACAATATCATCAACAAATGGAGACAAGAGCATGATATTGACACCAAAAGGCTTGTCTGTTAAAGATTTAATCTTATCGATGTTGGCTTTAACCACTTCTTTAGGTGCGTTTCCTCCACCAATGATACCGAGACCACCAGCTTTTGAAACAGCTCCAGCCAAATCGCCATCTGCTACCCAGGCCATTCCACCTTGGAAGATAGGATATTTAATATTTAATAATTCAGTGATACGTGTTTTCATATTGCCTCCATAAGTCTTGCTTACGTAATAGTTCGACTTTATTATAATTTGACGGTCAAACTATTACCTAAACAAGAGGGAGCGGGTCTCCCCTACTCCTTCTTTATTTATTCTAATTATTTAGTTTGCTCTTCAACGTAAGCAACCAAGTCGCCAACTGTTTTCAAGTTGTCTTCAGCTTCGATTTGGATATCAAAAGCGTCTTCGATTTCTGAGATTACTTGGAACAAGTCCAATGAATCTGCATCCAAATCATCAAAAGTAGATTCAAGTGTTACTTCTGATGCATCTTTTCCAAGTTCTTCAACGATAATTTCTTGTACTTTTTCAAATACTGCCATGATAGACTCCTTTAAAATAAATAGTTTTTTTATAACAATGTGATCACCACATGATTACCTAAATTGTAACAATAAGTGTGCCCCATGTCAAACCTCCACCGAAACCTGACAAGAGAATTTTTTGGCTACCATCCAAATGGATGAGCCCTTCTTCTACACACTCAGAAAGTAAAATCGGGATACTTGCCGCACTAGTATTTCCATACTTCATCATATTAGCAGGAAGCTTGTCACGATCGACACCGATTTTTCTAGCCATCTTATCTAAAATTCGAATATTAGCTTGATGAAGCAAGAGATAATCGAGTTCATCTGCTGATATTGGACTTTTTTCGATGGTCTGTTTAATAGATTTAGCCACGTCTCGAATTGCAAAGTCAAAAACTGCTCTCCCATCCATTTTCAAGAAAATATCTGGTTCTTCTTGAATCGAAAATGGTGAAATCAATCCTGTCTGTCCATAAGTGAGACACTCACCACGAGAACCATCGCTATTGAGACTTTCAGCTAAGAAATGTTTTTGGTCACTTGCCTCAAGTAGTACACCACCAGCTCCATCTCCGAACAAGACAGCTGTTGAACGGTCAGACCAATCCAAAGATTTTGACATGGTCTCACTACCGATAACAAGACCCTTTCGATATGTTCCTGAAGAAATGAACTTTTCTGCAGTCGATAGGGCAAAAACAAATCCACTACAAGCAGCTGTTAAATCATAGGCAAAAGCCTTATGAGCGCCAATCTTTGCCTGAACACGAGCTGCGGTTGAAGGCATCATCGAGTCAGGTGTCATCGTCGCTATAATGATGAAGTCTAGCTCTTCAGCAGAAATCCCTGCCTTCTCTATAAGTTGTCTTGCAACCTCTGTAGCCAAATCTCCTGTTGATTTCGTCTTAGAAATATGGCGTTCTTTAATCCCTGTCCGACTTGAGATCCATTCATCACTCGTATCCATGACCTGAGCCAAGTCTTCGTTAGTGATAATCTGCTCTGGAGCATAATGAGCGACCTGGCTTATTTTTGCAAAAGCCATTACTTCAAATCCTCCAAAAAGTGATAAAGATTAGTCAAGCCTTTTCCCATAACTTCAATCTCTTCAGGACTCATGCCCTCGATAATTCTTTCGACCATGGCCTTATGGAAACGTTTATGAAGACGGTGAACGAGACGACCTTTCTTTGTCAAATGCAGATGTACTACACGACGATCTTGATCTGAGCGGATACGTTCGATGTATCCTTTTCTCTCCAAATTATTTAAACTCGTTGTCACAGTCCCTAGAGTTACCATCAACTCTTTGGACACTTGACTTGGAGTCACTTCTGGATACTTACCGATAACATCAATCGTGTGCATTTCTTTGATAGAGATGTCTTTGAAACGACTACCTCGCAAACTTACTTCCTCGATCACTAGGACGTTGTTAAAAATTGATGTTAAATAGTCATTGACTTGTTGGTAGTCCATTTCTCTTCCCTCCTTTATCAAAAAAAGTTTAATAATCAAAACATTTGACAAAAAAAGTATATCAAACTTCAAAGAATAGTGCAAGTATTTTTTATTTCCCGATAAATTTTGGACGTCTTCTTTCAGAATGTGCACGAACACCTTCTTTAAAATCTTCCGTATAGGATAGTGATTTTTGTAGTTCCAATTCAAGTTGAGCATATTCATGCCATTGCTTGAACTCACTTTCCCAAACAAGTTTCTTAATCGCAGCATAGGAATTTGAAGAGCCACGTCTCAACTTCTTCAACAATTGTTCTCTAGTTTTTTCTAATTGTTCACTAGTACATAGACGATATAGAGCTCCTGCCTCCATTGCCTTTTCAGCGGTGAAAGCTTCTCCAGTCATAGCTAATTGAGTTGCTATAGTTGCACCGAGCGATCTTGTCAACAAGAATAAGCCACCTGCGTCAGGAGCCAATCCTACACCTACAAAAGCCTGGATAAATTTAGACTTGTCAGATGCGATACAGAAATCAACTGCCAAGGCCATATTGGCTGCAGCTCCAGCAACTGCTCCATCCACCTCCATGATAACAGGCTTAGGAATCTGTTTAATCTTATAAGAAATAGTATTGACCAATTCAGCAATTCGAGTTAAGGAATCAATATCATCCTCATCGACAGCACGTTTCATTTCAACTAAATCACCACCGACAGAAAACACCTTACCAGCAGCATTGATGAGAATAAATGAAACAGAATCGTCTTTTTCAGCTAATTCCAGTGCTTCTAAAATTTCTTCACACATAGGAATATGGAAACCATTTGCCACCTCGGGACGATTTAAAGTAATCACCGCTAAATCGTCTTGAATTTGAAAGATAATATGATTCATAGCCACTCCTTTAATTTAAAAAGCTGATTAAATTATTTTATCTTCAAAGTATATCTTTTTCTTTTTAGTTATACAAGTAAAAATTGTATAAAAGTGTATCAGCCGATTTTTAAAGAGTCTTTTCTATACTAAAAATAACTAAGTTAAGCTAATCAGGTCCAGACCTCTAATAAGATGTAGCCTTTCCTATTGTAGATTGAAAAAAGCCCTTCTTTCTGCTATAATCGTATAAAATACAAACTGAGGAGTTTTTATGAAGGTTGTAAAATTTGGGGGAAGTTCACTCGCCTCTGCAAGCCAATTGAAAAAGGTTTTAAACATTGTAAAAAGTGACCCTGAACGTCGTTTTGTAGTTGTATCTGCACCAGGAAAGCGCGATGCTAAAGATACCAAGGTTACGGATGCTTTGATTAAATATTATCGTGATTATGTAGCAGGAAATGATATCAGTGCTAGTCAAAATTGGATTATCGATCGTTACGCTGCAATGGTTAGCGAACTAGGACTTAAACCAGCTGTTTTAGAACGAATCTCTAAAAGCATCCGAACTCTCGCTACCCTTCCAATTGAAAACAATGAATTTCTTTACGATACCTTCCTTGCTGCAGGGGAAAATAACAACGCTAAACTCATTGCAGCTTACTTTAACCAAAATGGATTAGAATCTCGCTATGTTCATCCACGAGAGGCTGGTATTGTTGTTACAAGCGAACCTGGAAATGCTCGCATCATTCCTTCAAGTTATGATAAAATCGAAGAGCTCAATAATGGAACGGAAGTCCTGGTTATTCCGGGATTCTTCGGTGTGACTAAAGAGAATCAAATCTGTACCTTCTCACGTGGTGGATCAGATATTACTGGTTCAATTATCGCAGCTGGAGTTAAAGCTGACCTTTATGAGAACTTTACTGATGTTGACGGAATTTTTGCTGCCCACCCTGGTATCATTCACAAGCCACACTCAATCCCTGAATTGACTTACCGTGAAATGCGGGAATTGGCCTATGCAGGTTTCTCTGTACTACATGACGAAGCACTCCTTCCAGCCTACCGCGGAAAAATTCCTCTTGTTATCAAAAATACCAATAATCCTGACCATCCAGGTACTCGCATCGTTCTGAAACACAGTAGTGATGAATTCCCAGTAGTGGGGATTGCTGGTGATTCTGGTTTTGTCAGCATCAATATGTCTAAGTACCTCATGAACCGCGAAGTTGGTTTTGGTCGTAAAGTACTTCAAATTCTAGAAGACCTGAATATTGGTTGGGAACACATGCCTACAGGTATCGATGACCTTTCTATCATCCTTCGAGAGCGCGAGCTTACACCAATCAAAGAGGAAGAAATCCTCCGTCAATTAGTTCAAAAAGCTGAAGTTGACCATGCTGAAATCGAACATGACCTGTCTATCATAATGATAGTTGGCGAAAAAATGAAGCGCCATATCGGGGTAACTGCTACAGCCACTCGTGCCTTATCTGAAAACAATATCAACATTCAAATGATGTCACAAGGTTCTAGTGAAGTTTCTATCATGTTCGTTGTCCACAAAGACCAAGAAAAAGCGGCTCTTAAGGCTCTCTACCAAGCATTTTTCGGCGAAAGTAAGGAAGACTAAACATGGCACAATCTCTCAATAAAGTCGTTGACTTACAAACTACTGGAACTTCTTACCTCTCTATACAAGGAAAAGTTGGAAAATTTCTGGTAGGAGACCAAGCCTTGGAGTTTTACTCGGATCGCAATATTGAGGATTATATTCAAATCCCATGGTCTAGCGTTAATCAAATCGGAGCCAATGTTTCAGGCCGTAAGGTTAGTCGTCATTTTGAAGTTTTTACAGACCAAGGAAAATTCCTCTTTGCCTCAAAAGACTCCGGAAAAATTCTTAAAATTGCTCGGGAAAAAATCGGAAATGAAAAGGTTGTGAAGCTTCCGACCTTACTCCAAATCATCGGTCGTAAAATCAAAAATCTATTTGCAAAAAAATAGAAAGTTTAGTATAATCATAGAAACGGATAAGTAGGTTATCCTCTTCTTCCAGAAAGTCTGCGGATGCTGCGAGCAGATAGGAGAGATAGGTGAAATTCTACCGTTGTTTTAAATCAAATACAGAATCAAGTGCACACCTGTGAAGTTGGATGGAACCGTGGCTCTGCCACTCCAACGCTTTGTCAGGTGTGCTTTTTCATAAAGGAGTTTATATGCTAGATATCAAACGTATTCGTACAGACTTTGATGCTGTCGCAGAAAAATTGGCTACACGTGGTGTAGATGCTGCTATCTTGAACGAGATGAAAGAAATCGATGCTAAACGTCGTGACATCTTGGTTAAGGTTGAAACTCTCAAGGCTGAGCGTAACACTGTCTCTGCTGAAATCGCCCAAGCTAAACGCAACAAGGAAAATGCCGACGACAAGATTGCTGCCATGCAAACCCTATCTGCTGAAGTCAAAGCACTAGATGCGGAATTAGCGGAAATCGATGCTAAATTGACAGAATTTACCACTACTCTTCCAAACATCCCTGCTGATAGCGTTCCAATTGGTGCCGATGAAGATGATAACGTAGAAGTTCGCCGTTGGGGAACTCCTCGTGAGTTTGACTTTGAACCAAAAGCCCACTGGGATCTCGGAGAAGATCTTGGTATTCTTGACTGGGAACGTGGTGGAAAAGTCACTGGAGCTCGTTTCCTCTTCTATAAAGGCCTCGGAGCTCGCTTAGAACGTGCCATCTACAACTTTATGCTAGATGAGCATGGTAAGGAAGGTTATACTGAAGTCATCACCCCTTACATGGTTAACCATGATTCTATGTTTGGTACTGGTCAATATCCAAAATTCAAGGAAGATACTTTTGAATTGAAAGACACTAATTATGTCCTCATTCCTACAGCTGAAGTTCCTCTAACTAACTACTACCGTGATGAAATTCTTGACGGAAAAGACTTGCCAATCTACTTTACTGCTATGAGTCCATCATTCCGTTCTGAAGCTGGTTCTGCTGGTCGCGATACTCGCGGTTTGATTCGTTTGCACCAATTCCACAAAGTTGAAATGGTTAAATTTGCTAAACCTGAAGAATCATACGAAGAACTAGAAAAGATGACAGCTAACGCTGAAAACATCCTTCAAAAACTCAACTTGCCATACCGTGTAGTTGCTCTTTCTACAGGAGATATGGGCTTCTCAGCTGCTAAGACTTACGACTTGGAAGTTTGGATCCCAGCACAAAATACCTACCGTGAAATCTCAAGCTGTTCAAATACAGAAGATTTCCAAGCACGTCGTGCCCAAATCCGTTATCGTGACGAAGCAGATGGTAAGGTTAAACTTCTTCACACCTTGAACGGTTCTGGACTTGCAGTTGGACGTACCGTTGCGGCAATTCTTGAAAACTATCAAAATGAAGATGGTTCTGTCACTATTCCAGAAGTCCTTCGTCCATACATGGGTGGAGCTGAAGTTATCAAACCATAAAATAAACAAGAGGAAGCATAACTTCCTCTTTTACATTTCATGTAAAAAAACAAGTAGAAAATCTTTCATTCTACCTGTTATTTTTATATTCTCTAGTAACCACCCATCATTGATGGATCCATAGCTGGAGCAGGGGCTACTGGTTCTGGTTTGTTAGCTACAACTGCTTCGGTTGTCAAGATGAGACTTGCTACTGAAGCGGCATTTTGAAGGGCTGAACGACTTACCTTAACAGGATCGATAATTCCTGCTTCAATCATGTTAACCCATTCACCTGTTGCAGCGTTGAAGCCTGTTCCAAGCTCTGCATGCTTCAAACGATCGATAACGATTGAACCTTCATAGCCTGCGTTGTAGGCAATTTGGCGAACCGGCTCTTCTAAGGCACGAAGAACAATGCTACGTCCTGTTGCTTCATCACCTGTCAATTCTAAAGCTTCAACAGCTGGAATGACATTCACTAAGGCAGTACCACCACCTGCAACGATACCTTCTTCAACAGCTGCACGAGTCGCATTAAGAGCATCTTCGATACGGAGTTTCATTTCTTTCAACTCAGTTTCAGTTGCAGCACCAACCTTGATAACAGCTACTCCACCTGACAATTTAGCCAAGCGTTCTTGAAGTTTTTCACGGTCGAATTCTGAAGTTGTTGTTTCAATTTGAGACTTGATGACAGCGACACGGTTAGCAATTGCTTCAGGATTACCTGCGCCTTCTACAATAACAGTGCTATCTTTATCTACAGACACTTTAGCTGCTTGACCTAAAGCTTCGATGGTAGCATCTTTCAACTCAAGACCAAGGTCTTCGGTAATAACAGTTCCACCTGTCAAAATCGCAATATCTTCCAACATCGCTTTACGACGGTCACCGAAACCAGGAGCCTTAACAGCAACTACGTTGAAAGTTCCACGAATCTTGTTCAAGACAAGAGTTGGAAGAGCTTCACCGTCAACGTCATCTGCAATAATCAAGAGCGGACGGCTACTTTGAAGAATACTTTCTAGAAGTGGCAAAATTTCTTGGATGTTTGAGATTTTCTTATCAGTGATTAAAATGTATGGATTTTCAAGGTCTGCAACCATTTTTTCATTGTCAGTGACCATGTACTGTGATAGATAACCACGATCGAATTGCATTCCTTCTACAACTTCAAGCTCTGTTTCCATACCACGTGATTCTTCAATAGTGATAACTCCATCTTTACCAACTTTTTCCATGGCTTCAGAGATGTATTCACCCACTTTTTCAGAGCGAGAGGATACGGCAGCGACTTGTGCGATTGCTTCCTTGCTTGATACTGGAATGGCATTGTTCTTCAAGGCTTCTACAGCAGTTGCAACTGCTGCTTCAATCCCACGACGGATACCGATTGGGTTTGCTCCTGCTGTAACGTTCTTGATTCCTTCACGAACGATGGCTTGGGTCAAGACAGTTGCAGTGGTTGTCCCGTCACCAGCAATATCGTTGGTTTTAGAAGCTACTTCTGATACCAATTTGGCACCCATATTTTCAAAATGGTCTTCTAGTTCAATTTCTTTAGCGATTGTCACCCCGTCATTGGTAATCAATGGTGAACCAAATGATTTTTCAAGAACGACATTACGTCCTTTAGGGCCTAAGGTTACTTTAACTGTATCAGCTAGGATATCAACCCCACGGACCATTGCTGAACGTGCATCAGATGAAAATTTAATTTCTTTTGACATACTTACTTCCTCCTATTATTCTTCAACGATTGCTAAAATATTAGCTTCACCCACGATGATATATTTTTCATCACCATCTTTGACATCAATACCTACATGAGCTTCAACTAAAACTTGATCTCCAACTTTTACACTTGGAGCAACAAGTTCACCACTCAAGGTGCGAACACCTTGTCCAATAGCTACTACTTTAGCTGTTTTTGTTTTTTCTTGGGCTGATCCTGCAAGGACAAAGCCACCAACTGTTTGTTCTTTTTCTTCAATTTTCAAGACCACGCGGTCTCCTAATGGTTTCAACATCTGCTTTCCTCCATAAGATAATCATATTATTAGCACTCTTTGTATACGAGTGCTAAACCATAGTTCTATTGTATCACTTAGTCAGAAATAGTCAAGAAAAAAACACCTCAAAAATGAAAGAGATGTTCCTTTAATATTAATTGAGAATCGTCAACTTTTGATTGAAATCATCGATAACCTTTTGGAGATTGATCCGCCCGCGGTAGATACCATATCCAAAAACCACCATTCCTAATATTCCAATCAAGGCAAGTAAAATTCCGAAAATTAAGAGTGGGAGGAAGGTTTTATGAAAAAGATAAATCAATACCACACCAATACTAGCAGTGATAAAGAGCAAACTGAACCAACGACCCAAATTTTCAAGCATGTGGCGTTGATACTTAATTTCTGTTTCATATCCATTAACAAGTTCTTGTTTTGTAACCATGAAAATCCTCCTGATAAAAATTGAGAATGAAGTGTAAGAGAAGGAGATTAGTCTACTTCATTCTCAAAATTTTTACTAGTAAATATTGGGTTCTCTTGACCTTAGTAATTAAGATGTGGGTCAAAGATACCTAGAGCAACACCAATTAAGGCAACAACAACTAGAATTAACATGACTTTGTTTGGTGAAACTTTTTTCTTAGACATCAACCACCAGCAAATAGTGATGAAGGTTGCTGTCAAGAGACCTGGATAAACACCATCAATCTTTTCTTGAATTTTAAGGAAGGCTTCTCCATTAGCATTTTTGAATTCGAGTGCTGTTGTAACAGAGACCCAAGTCGCTGCTACGGCACCAATAACCATACCACCGACAACGCTGATTGCTTTACGAAGAGCTTGTCCTTTTGGTCCTACTAGGAATTCAACGGCTTTATCCCCTAATTGATATCCTTTGAAGAAGGCAAAGCGCATACCAAAGTAGACTAGGAAGTTCCATACGACGATGTAGAAGATAGCACCAGCGACGTTACCACCTTTAGAAAGACCAAGTGCAATCCCCAAAAGAACTGGAATCAAGGTACCAACGATCAAAGAGTCACCAATACCAGCGATTGGTCCCATCAAACCGGCACGCATCCCATTGATGGTTTCACCATCTACTGCATCTCCATTTGCACGTGCTTCTTCCAAACCAGCTGTAATCCCTACAACAAGAGATCCAAGTTGCGGTTCAGTATTGAAGAAAGCAGTATAGGTTTGCATAGCATCTTTTTGTTCTTCTTTTGTATCATACATTTCTTCTACGATTGGAAGCATAGAAGTCAAGTACCCAAAGGTTTGCATGTGTTCTTGAGAGAAACAAGTCAAATGACCATAATACCAATGATGAAATGCTTTTGCTAATGTTTTCTTTGAAATTTTCTTTCTATCAGCCATTTTAAATATCCTCCTCATCATCGTCTACGTAAACAGCCCCAGCTGGAACAGCTTTCATAGATTTGATTACTTCAAGTTCATAGTAGATTACTGCAAAGATCAATGAAACAACCGCACTCGCTACCAAGTTCAAGCCGAGAGATTTAGCCAAGGTAAATCCAACAAAGAATGGAATGAAGTCAGTTGCTTTTGTAACAATTTGTTTCAACAAGATAGCAATACCGACACATGGGAGAAGAGCTCCGACTGTAAAGAGAGCTTTCATCCAGAAACCATCCATAGGAAGGTAAAGTTTCATCAAATCAACCATGTTTTCACCATATTTAGTGATAATCATAGTTGGAAGGAAAGAGAAGAGGAAGTGAGAGATCCATGGGTAAACCCAGTCAACTGCGTAGAGTTTTTTGAAGTTTCCTTCTTCAACGGCTTTCCAACCAATGTGTTGCCAAAGCAAGTTCATGGTAGCTGTTCCGTAGAAAAGAACAGTACCGATTGTCCCAACGGCCGCACCGATTGGGGCTGCAGCTGCTGCAATTCCAGCTTCATCTGTGATGTGATTTGCATGCACAAACAAGATAGCAAGAGGAACACCGATATAAGAAATGGCACGAACATCCGCAGATACGGTTCCACCAGGTGTTACCAAGGCGATATAAACGACTTGAAGGGCAACCCCTACCATAATACCGGTTGTCACATCTCCAAGAATTAAACCTGAGATCAACCCACCAATCAAGGGACGACCGAGTGTATAGTTCCCGATACTGGAACCTCCCATACCAGGCATTGAAGACAAGCTGGCGAAAACTGCAAGCAAGATTGCTTGAATCCATGAAATTGTCATAACAAACGCTCCTTTTTGTTTGTAAATTTATTTACCTAATTAATAAAATTGTTAGGTTTAAAAGCCAAATTTAGATTTGAAATCATCCCAGTAACCAATCGAAACATCAGGCAACAACTGGAATTTCACCTTATAGCCTGCTGCTTGAATGGCTTGGAAGGCTTCTGCTTCTTCCTGTGTGATGGATTGGTTATTACCCAATTTCACTGCACCAGGACGATCATTTGCAGGGCCTACGATGATTTCTTTAACATCCCCTGGAACAAAACCTTGGTCCACCAAAATTTCCTTCATATCGATTGGATTTTTGGTGATCAAGAAGTAACGACTATCTGATTCTGTTACTTTTGCTGATTTTTCTTTAAATGCTTCTTTTGTCCATACAAAGGTTTTTTTGTCTGATGCGCCTTTGTAAGCTTGGATCAAAACCTTGTTTGATGCTGCTGCATCGTTTACGGCAATCAAACCATCACATGGTTTTTCTTTTGCCCAGCGTGTGACTGTTTGACCGTGAATCATGCGGTCATCAATCCGTACAAATGTTACTACCATAAGGTACCTCCCTATTAAATATCGTCATCATCTTCTTCAGCACTAGTGGCTGAAACTTCAAAAGGCTGTAGTGCAGTTCGTGCTTCTGATAAGATGGTGGCTGACAAATCGTCTCCATCCAACACATCCTTCATCACTACTGCTGTTAAAGCCATGGTAAGATTCATTCCACCAAGGATCAAAGCTTCATCTAGCTTCCCAACTTCTTCTAGGACAGTTGCTGCTGTGGTTAGTGGACTACCGCCTACAATATCTGCCAAGACCAGTACAGAATCATCTGCTGTCAATTCTAAAATGCTTTCTCTAAAATCAACTGCAAAATCATCGACCGACTTTCCTTCTTTGAGTCCAACTGCAATGACCTGGTTCATCTTATCACCAGCAAACATAGCTAGTGATGTTTTTAGGCCTTCTGCCAATCCTCCATGACTGACTAAAATGAGGTATTTCATTTTGCTACGCCTCCTTTATTTGACTCTATTGTAGATTATTTGAAAGCGTTTTTACATTGTCAAATGTCACATTATAAACATGACATTTAGCAATAAAAAAATGACATCTGTCACTTGACACGATGTCATCTTTTTTTCTTTAAAATCCTACCTGGAGACTACTTTCAATCTCCCTTTGAATTTGCGGCAGGCGGTTCTCAACATCTTGATTGCGCAAGGCATTGCCAATCAAGTAGTCCAGTTTTTCTAACACTTCTTTCGAGACATTCTTGGGACTACTTTCTACAGCTTGTTCCATGATTCGGTTCAAGGTCTGATTGGTTAAGGAATCTGCCCCAAAATCATCCACTTGCAGAAGGTCTTTACTAGAACGACTCTTGACTACATCAGGCATGACAGAAATCCCTTGAGATTCAGCAAAAAGAGTTTGTTGGATTTCTGGATCCTCTGTCAACACTTGCATCAACTCCCAAGCCAACTTTGAATGAGGAGTCCGAGCAGACATGGCAAAAGAAGTCGTCGTAACCAAGGTCGCCTTAGTGGTTTTTGACTTAGCAGGCATAGGAATACAGGTCCAGGTGAAGTTTGAATATTTGGAAACATGATAGGGATAAGGTTTATAAGTCCTATATTGAGCCAAAGTCATGGGGTAAAACGCTACTTTCCCCTGGTCAAAATCTTTGGAACTCACCTTATAATTTTTATTTAACTCTTCCAATTTTTGCAGAAAAGTCAAAGATTCTTTGACTTCTGGAGCCGTAAGTTTGAGCATCCCACCTTGAAAGAGACTACCCCCATTTGCTGCCAAAGCTTCTTTCCAGGTGTATTCTGTACTCCCAAACTGATCCAATTGACCATCTCCATTGGTATCTTTGGTTAGTTTTTTACAAATTGTATAGAACTCTTCCAAGCTCCAACCTTCTTTGGGAACCTCAATGCCTTCTTTATCCAGCAAATCTTTATTGACACACATCAAAATAGGATTACTTTCATATGGCAAGGCATAGGTTTGCCCCTGATAAACACCTGATTCAAATGCAACAGGATAAAAAGCAACTTGGTCTTCTTTATTCATATAGCCGTTTAACTTTTCTAAAACGCCACGTGCCGCCAATAAGGACAAATCTTTCTCAGAAACCATAAACACATCAGGGGTCTTTCCTGATACAATTTTTTCTGAGAGCCAGTTTGAATATTCCGACTGCGGAATTCCATTTTCATATTCCACACGGACATTAGGATGGGACTTTTCAAATTTTTGGATCGCAAGATCCAATGCATGAGAACGTTGACTGGTCGGTACATCCCAACTAGAGCCTGCATAAACTCCTATATGAAGGACGGTCGGTTGCTGTTTCCACCAATAAAAACCAGCACTCAAAGAGAGCATAAAAAGGAGACAAATCCCTAAACAAAGTTGCTTTCGCTTCAATTTCATTCCGTATTTCCTTTTGAAAAATCACGTCGGGTCACTCCTGTTTGGACTGACCAAATCGCTAATTGCGTTCGATCTCTTAGGTTTAATTTCGACAAAATCGTTGATAAGTAATTACGAACAGTTCCTTCTGATAAGAAGAGTTTAGCCGCAATCTCTTTATTTGACTCACCATAGCCAATCTCTTGGATAATGCGCCATTCCGTCGTGCTCAAATCCTTAACGTTATCCTCATCCACAGCAATAGAGAAATTTGATTTGGCCATTTGCGAGAAAATTTGAAAGACCTTGCTTGCGATATCAGGGTTGATCATTGCTCCTCCCTGATGCACCACCTTAATAGCTTCATAAAGCTCCTCTGTCGAGGCTCCTTTTAAGAGATACCCTGAAGCACCATACTTGAGCGCACTATAGATAAATTCATCATCGTCAAAGGTTGTTAAAATAATAATTTTGATATCCGGATAGTGCTCTTTTACTTCTTTTGTAGCCAAAACCCCATCCATGCCTGGCATCCGAATATCCATTAAGATTAAATCCGGATGCGAGTGTGGAATGCTAGACAAGACATGATTCCCATCTTCCACTGTGGCTACCACTTCAATATCTGAGTAGGCCGACAAAATAATTTTCAGAGATTCTCGAATCAAGGACTGGTCATCCGCCACCATTACTTTTATCATCATCTATTATCTCCCTTCTTTATATTTTGGTAAACTAACACGTGTGAAAAATCCATCGCGACTTTCAAATTGAAGCTGGCCTCCTAGAATTGAAATACGCTCCATCATCTGTTTGAGTCCGTAGCCATAGGTCAAGGTTTCAAACCCAACTCCATTATCCTGCAACTCAATCATGTAATCTTCTTCGTCCTCAAAAAAATGGAGGTCCATGTGGCTGGCATGACCGTGGCGAACCGCATTAGTCATAGACTCTTGTATCACACGAAAGATTGTATCTTCAATCATGACGTCCATATCGACATCGATCCATTCATAGTTGAGATCAACTTGCAAGTTTGAAAGAATTTGGTACTCGCGGATTGTCTTTTCTAAAGCATCTTTGAGAGTTCGCTCCTCAAGGGCTCCTGGACGAAGGCGATTGAGAGAGCCTCTCACATCCTGGATTCCTTCACGGACGACTTCTGATACGTTTTTTACCTGCTCTTTGGCACGACTTGGATTGATATCAATCAAGACCCCGACAGCATCTAAACCTGCTGAAATCCCTGTTAACGCGTGTCCCAAGGTATCGTGAATCTCCCGAGCAATCCGCTTGCGCTCCCGATCCTCTGCAATCTTCTCAGATAAGGCCATATAGTTGTTCAACTCGGTATTAACCTTGGACACCATGGCCAGCTCTTGTTCAACTTCATGGTTTTCCGCAAGGACATTCATGATATAAAATAAAAGTGAAATAATGAAGAGTACCATATTCAAGGCGTAGAGGGAATTCTTTAAGAAAAAGGCCAAAATACGGATAGATTCAGGATAAAAATGAATATAGGTATCAAGAGAAGGAATTGGGAAGAAAAGCGAAAAGACGTCTGAATTGGTTACAAGGAGCATCAAGAAGCTCACTAGGATAAAGGCAAACCAATACTTCCGATCTCTCTTGGTATTCAACTCTTTGGAGCCATAGAAGATATCTGCAAAAACCAAGAGAATGAGCCCGTTATAAGCTATGTTCTGAACCCACATCAACAGTAACATCAGGAGAATCTCTAGAAGATTCCTCTTATCAAAAATGGACCATCGACTTGTTTGAGGTCTATAACGACTCATTGAGATTAAGGCAATCCCAGCAAATAAGATTGCTGACAACCAAAAAGTCGTAGATGGAGCAAAAGGAATACGCTCTAGGCGCTCCAATAATAGAGAGGCTTGGCGTTGAGCAATGATATAGTTGGTTGCTTGAAGATAGATGATGCTGTTGAGCATAACAGCAATAAAATTCACGACCATAAGAATGGCCAAACTGTATCGAACACCTCTAAACTTTCTCATTACTGCCACCCATTCACATCAAACTGATCAATGTTTTCCTTTGTCATCATTTCAACTGGAATGATCACCTCTTTGGTATAGCTCTTCCCTTCAGAAATATCTTGGATAACTTCCATAACACGGTCTCCCATCTTCAAGGGAGATTGAGCAACGGTTCCCACTACATCATCCGTCGAGTGCAACAAGGATTTCATATCTGGTGAGCCATCGATTCCATAAATTGCAATGGACTGGCTATTTCCTTGCTCCTTAATTGCAGCTAAAGCTCCTATAGCCGAGCGGTCATTTAAGGCAACCAAGGTATCAATTTCAATCCCTGATTGTAAAAAATTCTGGACAGCCGGCATGGCGATCTCCGTTTGCCCCTTGGTTTCTAGTTCCGATACAATCTGATAAGAACTGTGCCCCTCTATAGTGTCTTTAAACCCCTGAATCCGCGTATCTGCTGAGACAGTCCCTTTATGCTCCAAAAGGAGGACTCGAGCGCTAGAAGAACGTTTCATGAGCTCTTTAGCAATCATTACTCCCGCTTGGTAGTTATCAGATACAATACTTGCATCGGGCTTAAAATTTTTCAATTGGGTATCGACTGCAATGATTTTAATTCCTTGTTTTCTAGCTTTTTCAAGAGCAGTTAAAATGGACTGGCTATCCCCCTTGACCGGATTGATCACAATCACATCAACTTTTTGAGCACAAAAATCATCAATCTGCTGGCTCTGCCTTTCTTCATCCAATTCTGGATCTCGGACGCAAACAAGAGCTCCTCTTTCATCGGAAATTCGACTAATTTCCGAATGAATACTTTTATAGAACTCATTGTTCATGGTCATATAGGTTACACCAATTTTAGTCTGATCCTTGATGCCACTTGTTTGACAACGGCCAAAAATCCAAAAGAGAATACAGACAACTGGAATCAGCAGTAATATACGCTTTATCATCCATTTCAACAATTCTTTTTTCTCTTTATTTTCCTTCAAATTTCATTCCTTTTCTGAAAATTTTGAATATATATTACTTTATTCTACTACTTTTTCAAAAAAAATGCTTGATTTTATTGTACAAGGACATTTATTTGACCTATTTTAAGAAGTAATTTCCGAACAATAAAACTAGAAACAATAGAAAAAGCCAGTCTATAAACGAACCAGCTTTTTTCTATAATTGATTCTAGAAAGGAAGCTCCTCCTCTTCCAAAACCAGATCTGCTAAGTCTTGACCAGCATTATTTTCACGCATAGCACGTTGAGCACGACTTTCCAAAAGTTGGAAGCCTGTAGCGAGAACTTCGGTCACATAGTTGGTCTGACCATTTTTCTCGAACTTACGGGTACGAAGCTCCCCATCGACAGAAATGAGACTGCCTTTAGTCGCGTAGCTAGCTAAGGTTTCAGCAAGTTTCCCCCAAACAACAATATTGATGAAGTCAGCTTCACGTTCCCCATTTTGGTCCTTGAAACGACGATTAATAGCAATAGTCGCACGAGCCACTGACTTGTCATTGTTGGTTTTGTGCAATTCTGGTGTAGACGTTAAACGTCCAATCATAATAACTTTATTATACATTTTTCATCCTCCTACTTATCTATTCGAAGGAAAAGAAAAAAAGTTACAAGATTTGTAACTTTTTTAAAAATAATATTAATCTCTATGAATCATAAATCCAGTTGCTTGTTGATTGGCCATGATGGTCATATCTGTGATTTGTACTCGTCGTGGTTGACTGGTCACATAAACTACAGTATCTGCGATATCTTGCGCCTGTAAGGCTTCAAGTCCCTGATAGACCGTCGCCGCCCGTGCCTCATCTCCATGGAAACGAACTTTTGAAAAATCAGTTTCTACAATTCCTGGCTGAATAGTGGTCACCTTGATATCTGTCGCAATGGTGTCAATCCGAAGCCCGTCTGAAAAGGTTTTGACTGCAGCCTTGGTTGCTGAATAGACTGCTGCACCAGCATATGCGTAAATCCCTGCAGTAGAACCCATATTGATAATATGCCCTTGATTAGTTGCTACCATGGAAGGCAAGAGACAGCGTGTAACCGCCATTAAACCCTTGACATTGGTATCCAGCATGGTCAATATATCCAACTCTTCATAATCCTGATAAGGAGCCAAGCCTAGAGCCAGTCCAGCATTATTGACCAAGATATCAACCTGACCAACAGTTTCTAAAATTTCTGAACAAACAGTTTTTACCATGCACATATCTGTAACATCTAACGGAAAGGTCCAGATTTTTTGATTTGGAAAGGCTTCTGTAAACTCGTTTTTTAGAACCTCGAGTCTTTCTGTTCGACGCCCTGTGAGTACAACATTCTCACCTTTTTCTAGATAGGCACGCGCAATTGCTTCACCAATACCTGATGTTGCACCTGTAATGACTACATTTTTTGCCATCTTATTTCCCTCAAGCAAAGATTATAAACCACTTTTAGTGATTAAGCAGTCCAGTGTGTAGCTGGGTCAAAGGGTGTTCCAACTACCTGGTCGTCTGATAATTCAATGACACCACGTTTTTGGGGAGCATTTGACAAGGCAAGTTCACGAGGACTACACATCATACCAAAACTCTTTTCCCCACGAAGTTCCCCTGGGAAAATGAGATTGCCTTTTGGCATCATGGTTCCAGGAAGAGCAACAATGGTTTTCAAACCAACACGTGCATTGGGAGCACCAGCAACGATTTGTACTGTTTTGTCATTCCCAACAGCAACTTGGCAGATATTGAGGTGGTCACTATCTGGATGCGCAACCATTTCTACAATCTCTCCAACCACAAATTTGGGTTCCTTGTCGTTGATGATTTCTTCAGCAAATCCTTCTTCTTGCAATTCTTGGTTCAAACGTGCTACTTGGTCGTCAGTTAAAAAGACTTGACCGCGCTCAGCGATCTCAAACATGCTAGAAACTTCAAAAATGTTCCATGCGACAGTTTCACCAGTTTCTTTTAGGAAAACACGCGCTACATTACCTTTACGCTCAACATCTAGCTTGGCATCTCCACTGTTTTTCACGATGACCATAAGGACATCGCCGACATGTTCTTTATTATATGTAAAAATCATTCTTTTCTCCTATTTCAAACTTGCTAAAAAGTCATTGATTTGCCCCTTGGTTTTACGGTCACGATTGACAAAACGTCCAATCTCCTTGTCCTTGTCTAAAACAACAAGACTTGGAATCCCGTATACATCCCAAAGTTTAGCAAGTTCCATGTACTCATCTCGGTCTACCCGTATAAAAGTGAACTCCGGATTTGCCTCTTCAATCTCTGGCAAGGCAGGATAGATATAACGGCAATCGCCACACCAATCCGCAACAAAAAGGAAGACCTTCTTGCCATCCTGCTCTACTAGATTTGCTAATTCTTCTATACTTTTAGGAGAAATCATAAGACTTCCTCCTCGTAGATGAGATCTTCATCTTCATAGACAAAGGTATAGTGACGACCATCTTCAAAAATGACACCACCAACAAGACGTTCTAAGCTACTTTCGTATACTTGAACATAGAGAGTCCCAATCTCACCCATTTCTGAGAAATAGTCACGCACAATAGCAGTTAACTCTTCCTGTGTCTTCATGAGTTTATGATCATCAGCTACTTTCTTAGCACCAAAGGCAAGCGCTCCAAGCCCTGCCACGACTAAACCTGTTTTAATAATATTTTTCGTTTTCATGCTAACATTGTAACACAAAAAGGCTCAAGGAACAATGAAAAAGAGAGTGGGACAGAAATCGGTAAATCGTTAGAATTCGATTTCGTCGTCCCACCTCCGCACAGTTGAGTAGGGCTGTAAAAGCTGATGAAATTAGCGTAGTAGAGCCCACTCAACCACTGCGTCTTGCTCGACAATCCAAAGACAATTGAGAGGCTAGGACTTTTGTCCCAGCCTCCTTTCTAATTTCTAAACATTAATAATTTCTCTCGCCAAACAAACCTTCTGGTAAATCATGGAATCCCTTGCCTGCCTTGAAGTTTTCAAATTTACCTAGTAAGAACTGGTAGGCATCCAAGCGACTCTCGTAGCGAATCATGGCATCTTTAGCGCGCTCATCTTGATCTTCTTCATAGACCTTTTGACTTTCCTTAAGAGCCATTTCGTTGATCATAATCTGGGTATTAACCCAGGCTTCAAATTCCTTCATAAATTCTTGCTCGTAACTCATTTTTTCTCCTTATTCTAATCCACGGAAAAAGTCTGTATCAATCTCACGGTAGGGTTGGATGTCCTGAACATATTCCAAGACTCCTTGAAACTCTCCTGCTTGATCGTGGACAGCTGCGTAAGTGACATGGACAAACTTCCCACGTGATTCTGACTTGAACCACATCTCGTACTTGTCTTTTTTCCCTTCACGAAGACCTTGCATAATCGCTTTGACCTTCTCCAAATATTTTGGTGGATGGCATAGTTCGACATTTCGTCCAACCTGAGACGGTGTCCGCTTGAAAATCATTTCATCCGCTGGAGTATTGTCATTATAATACTGGAAGATATCATCCTTATTAACAAAGGTAATCTCCATAGGTAGATGGTTGAGGATTAGATTTGCCTGTTCAACTGAGAGATAGCCATTGCCAAAAGCCTGCTGGCTATTGCGATCTAGCACCGATTCCTTTTCCTTTGGTGTAAAGGTGATAGTAAACTGACCTTCTGGTGTATCAATCACTTGCTGAACTTGTCCATCTACAGTTTCTGGCTGAGTTGGTTCTTCTACACTTTTTTCCTCAACAAAAGGTTGACGTTCAGGAACCCATTTCTCAGACGGACGGATAATAGCATATCCATAGGCATCACTTTCCTCAGCAATCTGAATCCAGTCATCCTGGGTAAAGGATTCAAGCAGAATCATGAGAAGGATTGATTCTTCCTTAAAAATCATACTTTCAAACTCTGTCGCAAAAGCTTCAAAAGCTTCCTTCACAGCGGAAATTGGCACTTCTGGGAGCGACTTAGTTGCCACTAAGGCTGTTTGAAAGAGATCCCTAATCTGATCATCCACTCCCCACATGACTTTGGGAGGTGAATCATGCCCATAACGTTCCATGATGGGAAAAAAGAGCTCTTCCTTGCGCTGGTAGTGGATATCAAATTGACCAACAAGCCCCATCTGACGTACCAAGCCTTTGCGCATCTCAACCAACATTTCCTCATCGTCCACAGATTCATAAGTCGAGAGCAATCTACGGACCCGAATCAAGGCAGCACGGAGAGCTAGATTTTCATCCTTAAAGACACGCACAGGATGACCAGGATGTTCGGTATCTTCAACTTCTACGCCCTTAACAGCATTTTTAAAGAGATTGGCATGCACATCGCAGAGTTCCATGACATCTTCAAAGGTTACGCCTGAGTCAGAGTTCATCAACTCGTGCTCCATGAGGGAAATCTCGATAGCAGATACACCAGTAAAGGTCGCATCAAAGCGTTCCTGAACGGACTCTGGAGAGGCTCCATTATGCAATTCTAATAAAATATCCCGCAGGATATGAATACGTTCATCTGTCATTAGTCTAACCCGATCACTTCGTAACCATTTGCTTCAAGCGTACGCACAATCTTATCCATAGGAGTCCCTTCAAGCTTGGAACCTTGTTTGAGCGAAACTTTTCGCCCTACAGTATTACGCATCAAGGGATTTGCAAGTGGTTTGAAACCAAGCTCAACCAAAATATCTAAAACTTCTGGATGTTTATCCACCACTTCCGCAACGGGAATAGATACGTCAATAATATTATCCATCACAACCTCCATTCTGTTTTCACACTAGATTTTCTTTTTTTATTATACCACAAGGGCTAGGATAAAAAAACTAGCAGTACAAGCCTACTAGTTTCTTCCCATTACTCTACTTCGATGATTTCTGCTTCTTTTCGAATCGTTTCTACATCTCTTTGATACTGAGCTTCACTATAATTGACTAGTTTGGATAATTCTCTTTGCAAACTTTTACCCATAGGTTTCATAGTCGTATAGGTTAAACCACCTGAAACGACACCTCCTAGGATTGGGATAAATTTGCCCATTCCTTTTGCAAAGCCTCCCTTTGTCAGATTCACCCCAAAAATTTTCAAAACTTTTTCTAAAATGGGATACCACAAAGTCTTAGCCAAAGCCTTCTGGGGAACTGTCTTCATGACATGTTTAGCAACTGATACTCCCCCAGCTCGAAGGAGGGCTCCAGCACTATTGACCCCAAGCATGACCCCGAGATAGAGCAAGAGCGTATTTTTGGCTTCTTCACTCAATTCATTTCGTGAAGCCCAAAGATCATCATAGCCATAAATATATCCCAATTCTTGCGCTAGTTTTAAGGAGAAAGCATAAAACTGAGCAACATCAGTTGGAATGGTGATTGCAAGGGCTAGACCACCAGGAATACCTGCAAGAACAGAAGTTCCACTCGCCAATAGAACATTATCCTTAATACAAGAATCGGCAACTTTATCTAAAATATCCTGGGATAACAAGGCTGTTGGTCCCTCTTCTAGTAATCGAGGAATATCTTTTGGGTCTAATAGTTTGGAAAATTTATCTACTAAAAATTTTGAACGATCAACTTTAACAACAGGGAGTTTCACGACTTGTTGCAATACTTGCATAGCTAAATCTTGTTTAGACATCTAGTTTCTTCTCTTTTTCTTTCAATTTGAACTATATCATATCATATTTGCTCCATAAAAGAAATTTTAAGAACTTATTTTTTCTTTCTGATTAGCCTTTAAGTCTAGAATACCCTCCTTCTTCTAAACAAAAAAGAGGGTTACCCCTCTTTCTTATTTTTTATCCAGATTGCGTAACATTTCGTCAATCTTGTTTCCATACTCGATGGATTCGTCTTTGACGAAGGTCAAGTCTGGAATTTTATACAATTTCAAATTGTGACCAAGCTCACGTTTGATAGTTCCGGTTGCTTTTTCAAGGCCAATTTGGGCCTTTTGATTATCTGAAGCAAGATTACTCAAAATGGTGTAGTAAACCTTAGCTACAGACAAGTCACCTAGCATCTGAACATCTGTGATGGTCACTCCTTGGACACGAGGATCACGGACTTTCTTTTGCAAAATCTCATTGACTTCGCGTTTGATTTCCATGCCTACACGATCCGTACGGAAATGATTTCCCATGCTATTCCTTCCTCTCTATTGAATCAAAAGCTAGGCCAGCAGACCTAGCTATTTTTAAACTTATTGATTTTCAATTCAAATTGAAACGAAGTTCAATTTGAAATCATCTGCTTCTTTCGCCGTGGTGAAAGTGATTGGGCTGATCATTTAGTTCAATCACTGGGGATTTTTGAGACTCTAGGCTCAAAAATAAGCAATGAAACCATCGGTTTGCTTGCGTCCCACATCACCTAAGGAAGGAGCAAGAATCTTAGCGTTTGATTTCTTCCATGACATATGCTTCAATCACATCATCCATCTTGATATCATTGTAGCCATCAATCATGAGACCACCTTCACGGCCGTTTGTAACTTCTTTGACGTCATCTTTATAGTGTTTCAAGCTTGCAAGTTCACCATCGTAAATAACGACACCGTCACGAATAACGCGGACTTTAGAGTCACGGGTAACTTTACCGCTAGTAACCATAAATCCACCGATTGTTCCGACTTTAGACACTTTGAAGGTTTCACGGATAATTGCTTCACCGATAACTTTTTCTTCAAATTCTGGATCAAGCATACCTTTCATGGCTTCTTCCATCTCTTCGATAACCTTGTAGATAATGCTGTGGAGACGGATTTCTACATCATCTGCTTCTGCTTGTTGGCGGGCTTGTGGTGTAGGACGTACGTTGAAACCAACGATAAAGGCATTTGAAGCTTCAGCAAGAGTCACGTCAGATTCGTTGATAGCACCAACTGCTGAGTGGACGATGGTAACTTTTACACCTTCCACGTCAATCTTTTGTAGTGAGGCAGAAAGGGCTTCAACTGAACCTTGTACGTCGGCTTTGATGATGACGTTAACAGACTTAAGTTCACCAGCTTTAAGAGTGTCAAAGAGGTTTTCTAGGCTGACACGTTGAGTTGCTTGACGTTGTTTCATTAGAGCACGTTTGGCACGTTCTTCACCAGCTGCACGAGCAGATTTTTCATCTTCGTAAACAGCAAAGTGGTCACCTGCCATCGGTGCTTCGTTTAGACCTGTAATGGATACTGGTGTTGATGGTCCTGCAACCTTAACACGACGTCCAAGGTCATTGGTCATGGCACGGACACGTCCGAAAGTATTACCAACAACGATTGGGTCTTGAACGTTCAAGGTACCTTGTTGAACAAGGAGAGTTGCAACCGCACCTTTACCCTTATCCAAACGAGCTTCGATAACAGTACCGATGGCACGAACGGTTGGGTCTGCTTTGAGCTCTTGAATTTCAGCTACAAGAAGAACCGTTTCCAAGAGTTCATCGATATTCTGGTTGAACTTAGCTGAGATTTCTACAAACTCAGAATCTCCACCCCAAGCTGTTGACATAACACCGTGTTCAGCCAATTCGCCGATAACGCGTTCTGGGTTTGCACCTGGCTTATCAATCTTGTTAATAGCAACGATGATTGGAACATTAGCTGCTTTTGAGTGGTTGATGGCTTCGATAGTTTGAGGCATAACCCCGTCATCTGCCGCTACGACCAAGATCGTAATATCGGTAACAGAGGCACCACGTGCACGCATAGAAGTAAAGGCCGCGTGTCCTGGTGTATCAAGGAAGGTAATCTTCTTACCATTTTCCTCAATCTGGTAGGCACCAATATGCTGAGTGATCCCACCTGCTTCTCCTGTAGCGACACGAGAATTACGTAGGGTATCCAAAAGGGTTGTTTTACCATGGTCAACGTGTCCCATGATAGTTACAACTGGTGGACGTTCAACCAACTTGTCTTCATTTAGATATCCATCTTCTACGAAGAAACGTTCGATATCCGCATTGTCCACTTCTACCTTTTGTTTAGCTTCAATTCCATAATCAACCATGAGGAGTTCGATTGTTTCTCCATCCAAAGATTGGTTTTGAGTGGCCATAACGCCCATCATAAATAGTTTCTTAACAATCTCAGCTGGTTCACGTTTGATACGTTTTGCGATTTCCGCAACAGTCATACCATCTGTATATTCAAATTCTGTTGGCAATTCATGGAATTTACGCTCTGTAATAGGTTTTGGAGCCTGATTACAGTTATTTTGTTTATTGCCTTTTTTATTTTTCTTATTGTTATTCCAGTTACTATTTCTTTGATTTCTCACTTGATTCTGACTACTTCGATTCTTTTGTTGTTTTCTAGGACCATCTTCCTCGTGATCGTAATCATCACGATCTTTGTCTGGTCGAGCTTGCTTTTTACGACGTGTATCCACTACAGCCTCTTTGGCTACAGGAGCTACTTCAACTACAGGCTGAGTTTGTTCAGCTAGTTTAGCAGCTTCCTCAAAGATTTCCTCTGGCTCCTTACGTTTATTAGCTTGAGCCAAGGCTTCTTTGGCAACTTGAGACTGCTTGAAGCGTTCCTCGCTTGAGCGTGCGTATTCTGCATTTTGCTCAGCCTTCAGAGCTGCTGCTCGGGCTTTAAAGTCAATACGAGGACCAGCTTGGTTGGGACGATTATCAGCTTGTTGGCGATAATCATTGCCACGATTTCCTTGGCCTTGTGGTTTCTTCCCTTGGTCGTTAAAACGACGATTGTCACGGTTCCCTTGACCAGGTTTCCCACCATTACGGTTATCGTTCTTTTGACGGTTACCGTTTTGTTGTTGATCGCGGTTGTTACCCTTGTTTTGCTTGCGTCTTTCCGCTTGCTCTTTGGCACGCGCTTCACGTTCCGCCTTAAAGTTTCGACTCTGCGGTCTTGCAGCTACAACTTTTTCTTCCTTAGAAGCTGCAGGTGTAGCTGGTTTGCTTTCTTCCTTAGCGACAACTGGTTTAGCTGATGCAGGCTTTTCAACTTTCTTTTCTACACTTGCTTTTGCCTCTGCCTTAGGAGCAGCAGGCTTAAAGCTAGCTATAATTTTTTCAGCAGCATCTGCTTCAACGCTTGACGAGTGGCTCTTTACTTCCAAGCCCAACTCTTTTGCACGCGCGACAACTTCCTTACTTTCTTTTCCAAGTTCTTTTGCGATTTCGTACAATCTTTTCTTAGACAAATCATGTCCTCCTCTTCTATTCCATAAGAGACCTCATTTTCTTTGTAAATCCAGCATCTGTTACAGCCAGAACCTTTCTCGATTTTCCGACTGCTATGCTTAATTCCAGTGTTGAAAACACGGTAATAACTTCTACTTGATAATAGTGGCTTTTATCCTGAATCTTCTTGGTTAGATTTGGGCTAGCATCATGAGCTAGAAATACCAATTTAACTTTCCGGTCTTGAATGGCTTTGACAACCATTTCCTCACCCGAGATGATTTTCCCCGCTCGCTGAGCCAATCCCAAGAGATTACTTACTTTTTGCTTATTCAAGTCCTAACTCTCTTCTTTTTACTTTGTGATCAACATAGGCAATCAACTCGTCATAAAAGCTTTCTTCAACTTCCATATTAAAGCTACGGTTAAAGACTTTTTTCTTTTTAGCCTCTAGGGCTTCTGCATTGTCTAGCTTGATATAAGCGCCCCGGCCATTAGCCTTGCCTGTCGGGTCGATAAAGACCTCACCTTCTTTGTTCTTGACAATACGAAGTAAATCTCGCTTGTCAATCACATCGTTGGAAACAACAGACTTGCGCAAAGGGATTTTTCTTGTTTTCATCTTTCCCTCCTCTAGCAGATCTTATTCTTCAGTCAATTCGTCTGTTTCAGCGTAATCCACTTGACCTGCTTCTTCCATAGCTTCAAATTCACTTGCAGACTTGATATCAATACGGTAACCAGTCAAATGTGCTGCTAAACGAACATTTTGTCCACGACGACCGATTGCAAGAGATAGCTTGTTATCTGGAACAACCACCAAGGCACGTTTGCTATCATTTTCATCAAAGATAACTTGGTCAACTTCGGCAGGAGCAATGGCATTGTAGATAAACTCAGCTGGATCTGCTACCCATTCGATAACGTCGATGTTTTCTTCTACCGGAATCATGCGGTCGCTCTTAGCATCGTAGCGAGCTGGGTGGAATTTGCTAGTGATTTTCTTGATGTTTGCACCACCACGTCCAACGATTGTTCCGATAGCATCCACGTTAGGATTGTGGCTACGAACAGCAACTTTCGTACGATCACCTGCTTCACGGGCTACGCTCATGATTTCAACAGTTCCATCATATACTTCAGGAATCTCTTGTTCCATCAAACGTTTGATCATCTCTGGGTGGCTACGGCTGACAAAAACATTAACTCCACGAGGGTTGTCTTCCACTTTGTAGACATAAACTTCGATACGATCGTGGGAAGCAAACACTTCTCCAGGAATTTGGTCTTGTTTTGACAATTGGGCTTCAATGCTGCCAAGATTGACATAAATGAAGCGGTTATCAAAACGTTCAACTGTACCTGACATGATTTCTTGTTCATGCTCTTTGTAAGTATTATAGGTAATGGCACGTGTTTGCTTACGCATTTTTTCCATGATTGTTTGTTTAGCAGATTGGGCTGCTACACGACCAAACTCTCCTGGTGCTTCTTCAAATTTGATTTTGTCACCAAGCTCATAGGCTGAATTAATAGCAAGGGCATCTTTTAAACTGATTTCCAAACGGCTATCAAATACTTCATCAACAACTTCACGGACAGTATAGACAGTAAAGTCCCCTGTCTTTTCGTTAAAATCAATAGCTACACTATCAGATTGACCATAGCGTCTACGGTAAGCAGAACGAAGTGATTCTACTACTGCGTCGATGATATCTTCTTTCTTGATTCCCTTGTCTTCTTCCAAAATGCGGAAGGCCTCTAGCATTTCTTTACTCATGTTCTTTTTACTTTTGAATTCTCAAAAGCTATCCTTTCTTTCTATAATTTTACTGCTAAACGTGCTTTTGATACCAAGTTATATGGAATTTGGACTGTTTTCTTGCGAGTTTTATCCATATATTCCATAGTCAACTCATCCTCTTCAAAGGACAACAAGGTTCCTTCAAAAACCTTTTGCTTATCGATGGCTTGATAGAGCCCGACATGGATGTATTTCCCAACCGCTCCAGCGACTGCTTCCTTGGTTTTCAAAGGACGCTCCAATCCTGGACTTGTAATTTCTAGGAAATATTGTTCTGGGAAGGGATCCGGCTTGATAGTATCTAGGACCGGACTGATAATTTCAGTCAAGTCTGCCGTATCATTCAAGGTGATTCCTTCAGGCTTGTCTACAAAAATACTAAGAATCATGTCACTGCCAATCTTTCCGTACTCGATATCTACGAGTTCAAAAGGAGCTTCAATAACAGGTTCTACGACTTCTCTGACTAATTCAACGATAGTTGCGATTGCGTCCACCTCCTCATAAGCAAGAGGCGAAGATATCTCCCCGCCTCTCTTTCTTATATTCTTGCTAATAGTATAGCACTTTTATGTACTAATGTAAAGCATAAGCACCCAAATAGCTTGGATTCAAGCTTTTTCTTAAAATTCTGCCTCAACTCGATAGATGACTTGGCCCTTGCTTGAGAACTTTTGCTCATACTCAGTCATGACATTTCCTTCAAAGTCGCTGGCATGTAAATCTAGCCAAACGCCATTGAGTTTCATGCCATATTGTGAAAAGCTCACTAAGCTATATTCAAACAAGCCACGATTATCTGTCTTGAAATGAATTTCACCGTGTTCAGGCAAGATTCGTTTGAAAGTATCCAAGAAGCTCTTATAAGTCAAACGACGCTTCTCATGGCGTTTTTTAGGCCATGGATCCGAAAAATTCAAATACAAGCGGTCAATTTCACCATCTTCAAAATAATTGGTCAATTCTGAACCATCAACCCATAGAAGTTTGATGTTGGGAACTCCAACTTCTAAGACCTTGTCTAATGCATAGCTTAATACAGACTTCTGAATATCAATCCCGATATAGTTGATGCCAGGATTTTGTTTGGCCATTCCTGTTACAAAACCACCTTTGCCGCTACCAACCTCTACATGGATTGGATTGTCATTGCCAAATAAATCTCGCCACTTTCCTTTAGCTTCTGCGGGGTTTAAGACAACATACTGCGGATTAGCCTCTAACAGTTCTGTTGCCCCTTTACGATTTCTAACTCTCATTTTTTCTTTCCATACTTATCTCGGAAACTACGCAAAGCATAGATTTCCCGATTTACATTATCCAAATCTTGATTTTCATAGTATTTGGTAATGAGGCTCAAAAATGACAGTTGAGCATACCAATATAACTTATTCAAGACAGTTTGATTATACTTATAGCCATAATTAGTTAGCCATTCTTGCCACTGATACTCTGGAATATAGTGACAGAGCAGATAGGCCACATCAAACATACGATCAGTCAAGCGAACGGAATCCCAATCTACTAAATAAATCAAGCCACTCTCTGTCTCAAACCAGTTGCTATGACGGACATCCCCATGGACTATGGTTGCATAGTCTTCCCTAAAGCCAGGAAGATTCTCACGCAAATCACCTAAAACCATACGTAGATACTGGTTGTTTTTTAAAGCATCCGGAGCCTTGTTTACCCATGACTGAAGTAAATCCGAAGGTGTTTCCATTGCATATCCCAATCGTGTCAACTGGGTCATTAAGGGACGTGAACAGTGTAAACGTGTCAAAATATCGATAATTTGTTTACGGTTCATATCGCTTGGCGTCAAAATTTTTCCTGTCAACCATTCCTGAGCGGACATATCACGGCCGTCTGGTAAACGACGACTCCAGAGCAATTGTGGTGCAATTTGCTCTCTAGCTAAACCAGGCAGGATTGGAGAAGTATTCATTTTTATAAAAACACGTTTTCCATCAGGATAACTTCCCATATAAGCTTTTCCGCTCTTCCCAGATATCGGGGTTAGCGTTAGCTCAATATCACCCAAGTCCATTTCTTTCCTCCGAATAAAGTTTCCTTATTATTCTACTAATTTTTATGCTATTCGTCAACCAATCTTCTCAGTTGATACGGCAAATAAAGAAATTGCAAGACAAGACTTGCTCCCACAAGTGCTAGAACAAGAATTTTGTCCTTAAAAACAAGCAATCCTATAAGACTTTCCAAGATTAATACAAAGAACCCAATCGCTCTCAAAATTTCCTTCAAGCCTTTCTCTTTTTGCCCCTTACCTACTGGGAATAATTGCGTCAAATATTGATAGTCGAAGGCATGATAGAGGGCTAGAAGCTGGAATAACAAAAGATAATTGAATAAAATTACAATTGCGACTGCAATCCAAGATTGCTCAATGAAGACGAGAGCGGTCAAAGATAGGATTATGAGTCGCATACTAAGGGCGAATAAATCTCCATTTCTCAGGTAGGAGCGGAGATAAAGATTCTGCCAGATTTTTCCTGGTACTTTCTGAACTCCCTTGAGAATAAAGTCCAGATAAGCTCGGCGCTTAACACTATTTGAAATCCCCTTGACCTGTGTAAAGAGGGCAAAGAATCGAAGCAAGAACTGCTTACGTTTGCTTTCCTGTGCAATGACATAATCCCAGTCTAGTCCATTTCCAAGGAAAAAGTTGCTAGACTTTTGGCGAAAAATCACATATTTTACTATCCCCAAGACAAGGAGATAGACTCCAAAAATCGGCAAACCAAGACCCATGGCTAAGAATAAAGGCGCAAACAGGAGCAAAAAGAGAGTCTGTACACTGACCCAAAAGATGAAAGAAATCATACTTTGCTTCTGTATGTGTTCTCTCACTTCTTCTTCAGCAACTAAAAGAAATAGTTTGTCAGGCGCTTCTAGATAGGTCGCAATACCACCCCAAAGCAAAAGCAAAATAGACATCATCCCAATCAAAATTAGGATTGGGAAATGATTCTCAGGAAAGTGTTGGAGCAACTGGTTGTACTGGTAGGCCAAAAATCCTAACAACACCAACAAAAATAAGACAAAATGATCATTGAGCACATAACGGAGATAGCCCAAGCATTCCTTGCGAAATTCCTGCTTTCGTTTTAAAAACAAGTCCTTCATAGTTCCTCCTCTTTGGTCAGAGCCAAATAGATATCATTGAGGCTTGCTTCTGGCATATCAAAGGCTTCTCGGAGTTGTTGGAGATTTCCTTTGGCTCTTACTTGACCTTTGTGAAGAATGACAAAAGAGTTACACATCTTTTCAGCAGAATCAAGAACGTGGGTACTCATAAGGATAGACTTTCCTTTTTTCTTTTCCGCTTCTAGAAGTTGAATCAAATCTGAAATCGCTAAAGGATCAAGACCAAGGAAAGGTTCATCTACGATAAAGAGACTAGGATCCACGACAAAGGCACAGATAATCATAACCTTTTGCTTCATCCCTTTGGAAAAATGAACTGGAAACCAATCCAATTTTTGATCCAAACGGAACATTTTTAAAAGCGGCTCTACACGTTCAAAAGCTAGATTTTGCTCGATACCATAGGCCATAGCAACTGTCTCAATATGTTCTCTGAGAGTCAATTCCTCGTACAAGCTAGGAGTTTCAGGGATATAACCAATTTTCTTGCGATAGCTCGTAGCATCCTCTCCTAAAGTCAATCCGTCAATCTTGATCTCCCCACTATATGGCGTCAAAAGACCAATAATTTCATTGATAGTCGTTGATTTTCCTGCACCATTCAAACCAATCAAACCAACTAACTGTCCGCTTTCAACTGTAAAGGAAACATCTTTCAAGACAGGGACATGAACATAGCCTCCTGTCAGGTTTTTAATTTCTAACATATTTTCTCCGAATCTGGTATAATGTAGCTATATTATATCAAAATTCAATACACTAGAGGTGGTTTTTATGTCAGATTGTATTTTTTGTAAGATTTTAGCAGGAGAAATCCCTGCAGCCAAGGTTTATGAGGATGAGCAAGTTCTTGCCTTTCTTGATATTTCTCAAGTAACACCTGGTCATACTTTGGTCGTACCAAAAGAACACTATCGCAATCTTTTAGAAATGGATGCTGCGAGCGCTAGCCAACTCTTTGCTAAGGTTCCAGTCATTTCTCAAAAGGTTATGAAAGCTACCCAAGCTGAAGGTATGAATATCATCGCCAACTGCGAAGAGGTAGCTGGACAAACCGTTTTCCATACCCATGTCCACCTCGTTCCTCGTTATGGTGCAGATGATGACCTAAAAATTGACTTTGTTGCCCATGAACCTGACTTTGACAAACTTGCCCAAGTCGCTGAAACGATCAAAAACGCTTAAGGAGTTCCTATGAAACTATCAAATTTACTACTTTTTGCTGGATCAGCAGTCGGATCTTACCTCCTCGTTAAAAATCGTGAAGTTATCACTGAAGAAGTTTTAGATACAACTGATCGCGTTGAAGCAATCAAAGGTGATTTAGATGTTATCCAAAATAGCTTACAAATTATCAATCAACAAAAAGAAGTCATCAAAGAGTATCAAGAAGACCTCACTTACAAATTTAAAGTCTTAGAGAAAGACCTCCAAGCAAGACTTGCTGTCATAAAAGAACTACGAGAAACTGAAGAAAACTAAAAAAGAAAGCATCCAACTTTCCTTAAATCCATTTTGGGTTACTAGATTCGAACAGAAAAGGGAGGGACTAAACATGAAACAGTTTTTAAAAGTCATCTTGATTATTTCCGGTTGCTTCTGTCTTTTTGTAACCCTAGCATTTCTACTAGTGGCCAATCTTTTCAAGGCTTCACCGAGTGACATCCGAGAGGGGAAGGAAGCCTTAAAACAAATCTTTATCTCCATTGACCTCCCTCCTGAAAAAGTAGAATCAAATGGTAGCTATCAATTCGAGGGGGGAGGCTTGGATTTTTATGTGACTTTCTCAGATGAGGTCATCAATAGCCACCCAGTCCTTAAAGAAAGTTCAAACCTCACTAAAAACCGACTCAAAGTCTATGTCCTACAGACAGGAGATATTTCTTACTATAAAGTAGGGGATAACTTGTTCAATCATGGTTTAATACAATTTTTAGAGGAGGAAGGCGAGAAGCATTTCCGAGAAAACGGAAAGAAATCACATTCTTCTTACACAATTCTAACTTTGAATGATCCGGAAAGCATGAAAAAGGGAATCGCATTCTATGAAAAAGCGTTGACCTTGGTGGATATCCAGGATAATTCGGCGATTAAGCACATTGATACCGTCACCGTGAAACCTGGCAAGGAAGCGGAACTCAAGCAACTCATCCAGGACATGGATGAGGCTGGTTTACTCACTCAAAAATATCAATAGGAGACAGTCGGAGATTCTTTTCTCCGTTACTATCTACAAACAAAAAAGAGCCTCATGGCTCTTTTTTTTATTCCCCCTCGAAGGCATCTTTTATGTGGTCAAAGAAGCCTTTTTTCTTTGGATTGACTTTCAAGTCACCTGCAGCTGCAAATTCTTTCAAGGCTGCTTTTTGCCGTTCGTTCAAGCCTGTAGGCGTCACGACATTAACAGTGACATATTGGTCACCAACAGCACCACCACGTAGGCTCGGAGCTCCCTTACCACGTAGGCGGAATCGTTTACCAGTTTGAGTCCCCTCTGGAATCACCAATTCAACATCACCGTGAACGGTTGGGATATCGACAGTATCACCAAGAGTTGCTTGGACGATATTGAGGTTTAACTTGTAGAAAATAGTTGTTCCTTCACGCTCAAATTTATCGCTCGGTTCTACAGAAACCACCACATACAAGTCTCCATAAGGACCACCGTTAAAGCCTGCCTCCCCTTGACCAGCTAGACGAATTTGTTGACCAGTTTCGACACCTGCTGGAATTTTCACATGGACACTGTGGGCTTGTTTTTCATGACCTGTTCCATGACATGTTGTACATGGATCTTTGATTTCTTTTCCGCGACCATGACAGACATCACAGGTTACTTGGCGACGCATCATACCAAGCGGTGTTTGAGTATCGACGTTGATAACACCAGAACCGTGACAGCGTCCACAAGTAACTGGACTTGTTCCAGGCTTAGCACCTGATCCGTTACAAGTACGACAGCTTGATTCACGATTGTATTTGACTTCTTTTTCAGTACCAAAGATGGCTTCTTCAAAAGTCAAATTGACGCGATACTGGAGGTCATCACCTTGACGAGGAGCGTTTGGATTGCGAGAAGAACCGCCTCCGCCGAAAAAACTTGAGAAGATATCTTCAAATCCACCAAAACCGCCTGCACCATCGAAGCCACCGAAACCGCCTGCACCACCAAAGCCACCGTTGGCTCCAGCCGCACCATATTGGTCATAGGCAGCACGTTTCTGTTCATCACTTAAGGTCTCATAAGCTTCTTGAACTTCCTTGTACTTGTCCTCAGCACCAGGATCTTTGTTGATATCTGGGTGATATTTTTTAGATAATTTCCGATAGGCTTTCTTGATCTCATCTTGAGATGCATTCTTTGAAACGCCCAAACGGTCATAAAATTCAGTATTGTTCATACAAGATACTAAGAGCGAACAGAAAGCGACTGAAATTTAGGAAACCAACAAGAAATCCTGATTTCTTAGGTGGTTTATCTAATTTCCAAGCTTCCCGCTCGAGTTCAATTCCCCGAACGCTCTTTGTTCCTTTCTTTTATATTGAATTAGAAACTTTGGAACCCGTGTTCAGTTGCGAACACCTTTGTTCCTTTCTATAATTTTCATGTAAATCTTTAGAAGATGTTTTCTATACTTCGCTTCACTTGATCAAACTCTTCATCTGATAGAGTAAATATCAAATCCTCATCAGAGTACTCGTTTTTTTCTTTAAAATAGTTGTCCGTATTCTCTGCCAGCCCTAAACTTAGAATCACTTTTCTTGCAAACTCTTGATGTGCAAAACCGATAGCCGTAATGATTTGTTTATCTTGCACAAGAACTTTCGGTTGGAAATTTTCACGTGGCAGAAATTCAAAATAGTCAAAGAAATTTTGCCAAATTCCACCTGTAAATTTCGTGTCCTTCAACAGACCTGCTTTCGCTAATAAAAGAGGCGCTGAAGAAATGGCTGCAATTAGGATATCTTGCTCACCAAGGTCCCTCAAAAACGAAATCAATTTCTCATCCTGTAGAGCAGGCCCTATATTGACCATTCCTGGCAAAATCACACAAGAATACTCTTCTATACAGATTTGATCTAGTGTTTTCGTCGGTTGACAGGGCAAACCATCCTCAGAGACCACTATCGAATGCTCAGAAGCAACATAATCAATCGTGATATCAAAAGACAGAGCTAAAGTACTCGTTAAAGCAGTTATCTCATAAAGAGAAAAATTAGGATAAATCAAGCAAAGTACTTTTTTCATACGCAACATCCTCTATTTTACCGAAAAACAGAGGCTGGGTTGCAACCTCTGGATTTCTTCTTATCATTACGACGCTCTAAAACAAAGTCGATTATACTTTGTTTTAAAACTAGTAAGGCTGAATTGAGTTTCGGATTAAAGGAATCCTAAAATCTCGGAACCTTTCTTTATTTCAAGAGGTTCCGCTAAAACAATCCACTGGATTGTTTTACTTTTCAGTAAACTCTCCGTCTACGACGTCATCGCCTGCGTTTCCTGTTGCTTGTGCGCCTTCTGCTCCTGCTTGAGCTTGTTGCGCTGCTGCAGCTTGTTCGTAAAGTTTCACAGCAAGTCCTTGAGCTTTTTCGTTCAAGGCTTCAAGTTTTGCTTTCATTTCGTCCAAGTTGTTGTCTTCTTGGGCTTTCTTAAGCTCATCAAGTGCAGCTTGGGCAGCATCACGTTCTGCATCAAAGCCTTTGCCTTCAGTTTCCTTGATTGTCTTTTCAGTCGCAAAGATAGCTTGGTCTACTTCGTTACGAAGGTCAACTTCTTCTTTACGTTTCTTATCTGCTTCAGCGTTTGCTTCTGCATCTTTCATCATGCGGTCGATTTCTTCGTCTGTCAAACCTGAGTTAGATTGGATAACAATTGTTTGTTCTTTTTGAGTTCCTAGATCTTTGGCTTTAACAGATACGATACCGTTCTTATCGATGTCGAATGTTACTTCGATTTGTGGGATACCACGAGGTGCAGCTGGGATATCTGTCAATTGGAAACGTCCGAGAGTCTTGTTATCTGCTGCCATTGGGCGTTCCCCTTGAAGAACGTGGATATCAACGGCTGGTTGGTTGTCTGCTGCAGTTGAGAAGACTTGTGATTTAGATGTTGGAATTGTAGTGTTGCGGTCGATGAGTTTTGTAAAGACACCACCCATTGTTTCGATACCAAGTGACAATGGTGTTACGTCAAGAAGGACAACGTCTTTGACATCACCAGTGATAACACCACCTTGGATGGCAGCACCCATAGCAACAACTTCATCAGGGTTTACTGATTTGTTTGGTTCTTTACCAGTTTCAGCTTTAACAGCTTCAACAACGGCAGGGATACGAGTTGAACCACCGACAAGGATGACTTCGTCAATATCTGACAAGCTCAAACCTGCATCTGAAAGGGCTTGACGAACTGGAACTTTTGTACGTTCTACAAGGTCACGAGTCAAATCGTCGAATTTAGCACGAGTCAAAGTCATTTCCAAGTGAAGAGGTCCAGCCTCACCAGCAGTGATAAATGGCAAGCTGATTTGAGTTGAAGTCACTCCAGAAAGGTCTTTCTTAGCTTTTTCAGCTGCGTCTTTCAAACGTTGAAGAGCCATCTTGTCGTTTGACAAGTCGATACCATTTTCTTTCTTGAATTCTGCTACTAAGTAGTCGATGATTTTTTGGTCAAAGTCGTCACCACCGAGTTTGTTATCCCCTGCAGTTGCCAATACATCAAAGACACCATCACCCAATTCAAGGATAGATACGTCGAATGTACCACCACCAAGGTCGAATACCAAGATTTTTTCTTCTTTGTCAGTCTTATCCAAACCGTAAGCAAGAGCTGCTGCAGTTGGTTCGTTGACGATACGTTCTACTTCAAGACCAGCGATTTTACCAGCGTCTTTAGTCGCTTGACGTTGAGCATCGTTAAAGTAAGCTGGAACTGTGATAACAGTCTTGGTTACTTTTTCACCAAGGTATTCTTCAGCGTAACCTTTCAAGTATTGAAGAATCATAGCTGAGATTTCTTGTGGTGTGTATTCTTTACCGTTTGCAGAAACTTTTTCAGAAGTACCCATCTTAGATTTGATAGAGATAACTGTATCTGGATTTGTTACTGCTTGACGTTTTGCAGCGTCACCAACGATGATTTCACCGTTTTTGAAAGAAACTACAGATGGAGTTGTGCGGTTTCCTTCTGGGTTTGCGATGATTTTTGATTCAGTTCCTTCAAGAACTGCAACTGCTGAGTTTGTTGTACCTAAGTCAATACCGATAATTTTAGACATGTGTTTTTCTCCTTAAATTTTATATTCTATTTTTGATTTTTCTTTTTGATACTCTTCTTAGGTGGCGGCGCCGTCAGAGCTTAACTTCGTTAATCTCTTTGACTAAACTTTGAGCCTAAGGTCTCAAAATTTGCGCAAATAACGCCACGGCGAAGAGTACCGCCTTTGGTTCGCTTCGCTCACTATTGGTAAAGCTGAACCATTGTTTATCTTTCTTTCATAGTTTAATGTCGTTTCGGACAAGGTTTTTTTAAGCTCTATTGCCTAGTTATAAACTACTACCATAGCCGGTCTTAGGATGCGGTCATGGAGTTTGTAGCCTTTTTGGAAGACTTGTGCGATGGTGTCTGCTGGATGCTCATCATCAGCTGGAACTGTTTGAATAGCCATATGGTAGTTATGGTCAAATTCACCGTCCGCTGGAATTTCTTCAATTCCTTCTTCTTTCAGAGCATGTACCAAACTTTCTTGGACCATTTCCAAGCCCTTCTTCACATCATCTGTCAGCCCTTCAACAGCAAGGGCACGTTCTAGGTTGTCCAATGATGGCAAGATTGCTTTTGCCAAATCTTGACTGCGATAGCGTTGCAAGAGTTGGCGTTCTTCGTTGGCACGTCGCTGAATGTTTTGCATTTCTGCATGAGCACGAAGGTATTTGTTTTCAAACTCTTCGGCACGTTCATTTGCCAAGTCCAATTCAGACTTCTCAGGAGTTGTTTCTTCTACTGATTCAACAACTTCCTCTTCTTTTACTTCTTTATTATTTATATCTTGGGCCATTTTCGCCTCCTTTAATGATTTCAATCTCAATTCACTTCATAGTGATTACTGCTGAGGTAGCGGTAAAAATCCGTCAACTTCATAGTCAAAACTCGATTAACTACATTGAGTTGATTGACCAATTGTTGATAATCCAGATTGACCGGACCTATAATCGCAAGGATTCCAAATCCACGATAGGGAATCAGGAACTTACTGCTAATCACTGCTAAGTCAGCTAAACAGGATTCTTGGCTATCCGCAACTCGGACACTTTGCATCTGGTCACCAATCAGATTTTCTCGAATTTCCAAAGCTACCTTTTGTGGCTGATCAAAGAATTGATAGGCCGCTAAATTAGCGAAATTCAAAAGATTGACTTTGCCAGAAACCACGATATTTTCATTGAACATTTCTTTGAAGATATGCTCAATAAGATCCATAACATTATCCGTTGTTGTGAAGTAACGTTGGATAATTTGCGGAATCTCTGTCCGAATCTTGTAGTGAATATCCAAAACAGTCTGATCCAGGAAACGTTCTTGAATCATGGTCTTGAGGCGATTTAAATCCTCCTGCAAGAAATTTCTCGGAATCAAAAACTGACTGGTAACTGTTCTAGACTCATCAAGCGTAAAAACAGCAAGAGCTGTATGTTGCCCGAGGACAACAATATCAAAAGCTGTTAGCTTCTGTCTACTTGGTTCTACATCCAGTGCAACAACCGTACAACCACTCAAGTCTGTCAAGATTCTAGTTGCCTCTTGAAGAATATCCTCAAGTTTGAAGAATTCCTGATCAAAGGCTTTTACAATCTCATAAACTTGATTCTCAGCTAAACGGTCGAAGGATAAGGAGTGTTTGACATAATATTGAAAACCAGCCACACTCGGCATCCGACCACTGGAAGTATGAGCCTTTTCAAGCAAACCTTGCTTTTCTAGAGCTGCCATATCATTTCGAATGGTAGCACTACTTGAGTTGATAGTCTCTTGCAAGGCCTTAGATCCAACAGGTTCGTGCGTTTTGGTAAAGATGTCAATAATCAGATTTAAAATATTCTGCTGACGTTCTGTAACCATCTCGCTACTCCTCTCTGATAGATCTTTTTAGCACTCGACACATCCAAGTGCTAACTTATGATTCTATTATACACCCTTAGTAAAGAATGTCAAGACAAAAACTCAAAATATTAGCACTCTTTTGCCAAGAGTGCTAAAAATCAGTCTGAGGACCTAGAAAATCATCTTACATTCTCAAGATATTTCTTTTTAAGTCTGTAAAAACTATAGATTAGGTAAGAAATCATGAGGGCATAAAGGGCAAAAATAAGGAAGAAAGATTGAGAGAGACTTTCGCGAAACAAGCTCATACAAATAACTAGACCGCCAGAGATAGAAACTGTAGATGTACGAAATCTAGATTTCACATCAGCCCATTGAAGACGATTGTCCATGAAAGATTGATCATTTAAATCTACATCACAAGTTGCTTTTCTAAAAACAGTATAAGAACAATTTTCCACAAATTCCCATTCTCTATCCTTCATACTTTGTAAATCTACATCATTTTTTCTAAGGTAGCTAGTATTCCACACACGGTAAATCACATCATCTGGTTGGCATGGTTCAAAATAGAAAAAGCCAAAACGATTCGATATAAATTTCCAACCTTTCAAATGCATCTCATGCAAATAATCTTCTACCTTATCCAAATCAAAAATGGTAAACATTCGAAATTGTACATTGCTTTTCATTGTCTAACCTCCAAAATGGTTTTATTTATCAGATAATTCTTTCCACTTTTGAAACAATCTCCAAAAAACATATGAAATCTGAATCGCAAAAACTATCAATAAAACACAATCTATTATGACAATGAAAAACATTCCCCAACTGAAATGACTACCTCCACTGACAAACTTTGATAAAACCGGTAGTAGAGCTAAAAAGAGAAGCAAAATAGGAAGCATCCGCATTGTTAAAATCTTCTTGACCATTGCTAATTTCCCAGCCGCGTCATTATAAATTTCAAACTCGGCATCCAACTCAACACCAGAATAAGGCTTTCTAAAGTAGGAAAAACCATTAAAGTCTGTAATATGTTCCCACCCACAATCTTTAAATAGTTGTAAATAGGAAGCTCTCTCTGACTTTTTCATAGGATAAAAGTCCAACTGATAAACCACCTGCTCCGGTTGGCACTTTTCAAAAGTATACTTAACTGCAACTACTAAGTTAGAATAACTTACTTCCTTAAGTTTCCAACCCTGAGCATGCATTTCTCCGAGATAGAGAGCCTCTCTATCATAATCTGCAATGGTAGCAATTCTATAAACAACTTTCTTTTCCATCAAAGTTCCTCCCGACTGTTTCTATAGAGTCGCTCAATACGTTTCAACTCAATCTCTAAAACTTTTCGACCCAAGTCTGTTATCTGATAGATTTTACGTTTTTCCTCTTCTCGGACAAAGGAAACCAAACCATCCTTTTCCATCTTCGATAGGGTTCCATACATAGTTCCAGGACTAATCGAAACTTGCGAATCTGTCATCTCTTTAACCTTTTGCGTAATACCATAGCCATGGTTCTCCTTTTGCAGACAGAATAGAATATAAAAACCCGTTTCAGTCATGGGAAGGTAAACCCGCCTAATCTTATCTGTTAATTCCATTTAATCAGACCTCCTATTTAGTTCGATATATCGCACCTCGTTATATAAAATATATCACACCTCGATATAAATTGCAAGAAAAAAAGATCGTCCTCACGGACAATCTTTCTGATTTATCATTAATATAGATCTAGGTAGTTATCAATTTCCCATTGTGAAACGAAGGTTGCATAGCTTGCCCATTCGATTCGTTTAGCTTCAAGGAAGCTAGTGTAGATGTGTTCACCTAGAGCTGCTTTAACCACTTCGTCTTCTGTCATAGCCTTCAAAGCGTTGTGAAGAGTTGATGGAAGGTCTGTGATACCAGCCTCTTTACGTTCTTCTGCAGTCATGATATAGATGTTTTCTTCAATTGGTGCTGGCGCTTCGATTTTGTTTTCAATACCGTGCAAACCAACTTCCAAAAGAACAGCCATTGCGATATATGGATTTGCCATTGGGTCTACTGAGCGCAATTCCAAACGTGTTCCCATTCCACGAGTAGCAGGAACGCGCACCAACGGTGAACGGTTACGACCAGCCCAAGCGATGTAAACCGGCGCTTCGTAGCCTGGAACCAAACGTTTGTATGAGTTAACTGTCGGATTCATGATAGCTGTGTAATTGTAGGCGTGCTTGATCAAACCACCAAGGAAGTGATAAGCTGTTTCTGATAATTGCATTCCTTTTGGATCATTTGGATCAAAGAATGCGTTGTTGCCTTCAGCATCAAACAAGGACATATTGCAGTGCATTCCTGAACCAGCGATACCAAATTTAGGTTTAGCCATAAAGGTTGCATACAAACCATGTTTACGCGCAATTGTCTTTACAACAAGTTTAAAGATTTGAATCTTATCACAAGCACGAAGAACTTCATCATACTTAAAGTCAATCTCATGTTGACCTACGGCAACTTCGTGGTGACTGGCTTCTACTTCAAATCCCATTTTAGTCAAGACATTTACAATCTCACGACGGGTATTATCGGCAAGGTCTGTAGGCGCCAAATCAAAGTAACCACCCTTGTCATTCACCTCAAGAGTTGGGTCTCCATTTTCATCAAGCTTGAATAGGAAGAATTCTGGTTCCGGACCAAGGTTGAAAGATTTGAATCCAACTTTCTCCATGTGATGAAGAGCTCGTTTAAGGTTGCTTCGAGGATCTCCAGCAAATGGCTCTCCTTCTGTTGTATAGACATCACAGATCAATCCTGCGACACTACCGTTCTCATCTCCCCAAGGGAAGACAGTCCATGTGTCCAGGTCAGGGTACAAGTACATATCTGATTCATTGATACGAACAAACCCTTCAATAGAAGATCCATCAAACATAGCCTTGTTTGACAAGACCTTGTCTAGTTGTTCATCTGTAGCAGGAATTTCGACGTTTTTCATTGTTCCCAAAATATCTGAAAACATGAGACGGATAAAGGTTACATTTTTTTCCTTAACTTCACGACGAATATCTGCAGCTGTGATTGGCATGGTTTTTCTCCTTATATATGACGACTTGCGGTTGCCTAACCGCGACCAAAAGGTGATTGTTGAGAAGCAAAGCGACTTTGTTGAAGAACTTCATTCCGAAGGGCACGACGAACCTCAGTTTGACTAACTGGTTTCTTGGCTTTCGCCTCACGTTCGGCATATTTTTTCTTGATAGCAGCAATGTTCAGACCTTCAGAGATATAATCCTTAATCTCAAGCAACCGATCCATGTCATTTAAAGAATACATCCGGCGATTACCTTCGTTTCGATCAGGTTTTATCAACTCTTGATCTTCATAATAACGAATTTGACGCGCCGAAAGATCGGTCAACTTCATAACACTACCAATAGGGAAAACTGCCATATTGCGACGAAATTCTTTTTCCTTCATGTGCACTTCCTCTTCTTTCTGTCTATTATAGTCTAAAAAAAATCAATCGTCAATTGTTAATGTCATATCTTGTGACATTATTTTATTTTTTCTGTATGAGACTCCGCAAGCGATCAATATCATAATTGACTAGAATTGCTACAAAAACTCCCATAAAAGTCTCAAAAACTCGAGCAAACACGTACAAAACAGTCTCTCCGCTCGGAATTGATAGGGTAATAATCAGCATAGCTGCAACTCCCCCAATAACTCCCGACTTATTGTTCATGGCAACATTTGTCATGATGGTTAACATGGTACATATCGGAACCACAAGGAGAGTTACCCAAAAGGCTCCATGAAAAAAGTTATTCAAGAGAAAGAAAATCAGCGCATAAAAACCACCGATACTATTCCCTAAGATACGAGATGTCCCAAAATGGACACTCTTATCAAAGTCTTCTCTCAAGCTAAAAACGGCTGTAAGAGCTCCAATCTGAAGTCCCTTCCATCCAAAAAAACCAAAAATCATGAGGACCAAAAAAACAGCGATTCCTGTTTTAAAGGTGCGCATCCCCAACTTAAACTTAGATTTATCAAATCTATACTTTTTAAAATAACTCATCATTTCATCTTTCTTTTTTTCCATTTTATCATAATTTTACTTTTTTGAGAAAAGGATTCCTCAACTGAAGAAAATAGGAACTAAAAAGAGAAGGGTATAAATCCTTCTCTTTTATATTCCAATATTCTATTTTAGAATAAATACATGAAAGCCAAGGTGACGAGACTAGCAAGCAAGCCCACTCCCCAAAAGAAGAAATCGACTTTCCACTCACTCCATGCTTGACCTTTACCAGAAAATCCACCCAACTCAAAATGGTGATGAACTGGTGTCATTCGAAAGATACGTTTCCCGCCAGACAACTTAAAGTAGGTAACTTGCATCATGACAGATGTTGTTTCAAAAACATACACTATACCAATCAGGAGTAGCGTCCATTCTTGGTGCAGTGCCATAGAAATAGCGGCCAACATCCCTCCAAGAGCAAGACTTCCGACATCTCCCATAAAAACTTTAGCAGGCTTATGGTTAAAGACAAAGAAACCAAGAAGACCACCAATCATAGCAAGAATCACTAGGAGAATATCCAATTGGTTTTGTACATAAGCAATGACTCCATAGGCAGATAGGCTAATCACTACTGAGATACTTGCCAAGCCATCAATTCCGTCAGTCAAGTTAACAGCATTCGAAAAACCAACTAACCAGAAGAGAGCAAAGAAAATGTAAAGAACGCCTAGGTGCAATGGATACTCAAATACATTTAAAACATCCCCTCCTCTTTCATAAAAGAGATAGAAAATAACTCCTCCTATTAATTGAAGCAGGAACTTTTGTTTAGGATTAAGTCCTTCATTGATTTTACGAAAAACCTTGAGAAAATCATCAAAGAAACCAACCAATCCATATAAGACTAGGATAAAAAGAATCATCCCAGCATTATTGGTTAACTGATTCGTCGCAAGAGCAAGAACTAAACTAACTAAGACACCCGTTATAAGAAAGACGATCCCCCCCATTGTTGGGGTTCCGGCCTTAGCCTGATGTTGTTTCACGTCCTCATGCATCTGCTGACCGGTAATATGTGCCTTATGATAAAAACGGATAAAGACTGGAATTCCTACTACTGTAAGAACAAAAGCAACGACTCCAGCAAAGATAGAAACTAACATTCTAATCTCCTAATGTTATTTTTATTTTCTGTATGTTTTTTAAAGCTGTATTGGCACGAACACTTTGTTTCGTAACAGTTTGTCCAGAGCCTTCATATTCTACCTCGAGATTGAGCCATTTTGCAAAGGTTTCAACATTCTTCTTAGACCAACCATACAAGTCAGGCATCTCCTCTACCTTGTCAGAGAGTAGTAGAACTTTTTCATTAGCATCTAGATTGGTTCCTTCTGATACTGAACTTTCTTTAATTTTTGTTCCGGAACCGATAACAATTGGTTGAACAAGGTTACGTCGTAGCTCTTCAGCCAAATCTCCAGCACTATAATCCTTAGTCGCAGGCATTGCATAGTTAGTTGTTGATGTTACCTGATCCAAGTTCTTAGCTGTAGATTGAAGATTGAGAGATTCCTTCATGGCAGAAGCTCGTTCAAGAATAGGATTAGCAAATTCTCCAAACCAAGGGTTAGAAAAGTGTTCTGGCTGTTGAACTGTTACGTAAAGAATAAAATCAGGATTTTCAGAAGGATGCATGGTTACTACAGAAAAGATATAATTGGTTTTCCCAACTAAATATCCTCCGTTTTGCTCATCGGCAATTTGAGCTGTTCCAGATTTGACAGAAACAGTCTGACCAGGAACAGTAACGATTGGTTTACCGGTAAGTTTATTGTACATTGTACCATAAACAGGATCTGTACCAACCAAAATCATATTTTCTCGAGTCAGACTAGCCGCTTCTTTAGAAACAGGATTCCCTACAACCTCCCTCTGCGATTTACGAACAGTCTGATCATTTGGATCATAGAGGGCACTAATAAACTTCGGCTCTAGCATGACCCCATCATTAGCGATTGCTGTAAAGGCACGAAGCATCTGGGTCTGAGTAACAGAAATCCCTTGACCAAAAGAACTCATGGCAATACTAACGATATTGTCTTCAGGCAATTGTCCGGCATATTCATCACTCATCCCAAAACGAGTAGGAACACCAAATTTGAAACGACTGAGATAGTCTAACCAAGTGGCATCCCCCATTTTTTGCTGGAGCAAGGTCATACCGACATTACTCGAGTGATCAAAACCTTGTGAGTATGTCATTATACTTCCAGCTGATAAGCCATCATTCACATCCCAGTCCTTAATAGTTGCATCTGCTATTTTTAATTCGCTACTATTAAAGTATTCTCCACCAGGGAAGGTGTTGTTATCTATAGCTGCTGCTAAGGTCATGACCTTCATGGTTGAACCTGGTTCATAGTTACTTTGGTAAAGGATATCACGCCAGACAAAGTCCTCTGTAATCCCTTCTTTGGTATCAGCATCAAAGGTCGGTCTTTGAGTCGTGGCCAGAATTTCTCCTGTCTTGGCACTAACCAAGGTCGCAGTCATATACTTGCCTTTTAGTTTTCCTTGGAAGGCATCCATTTGACTTTCCATAAAGGACTGCAAAGGACTAGATAGGGTCGTATAGACGTCTTTCCCGTTTACGGTCTGTTGGGTGACTTGTTCTGTACCAGGAACAATATTACCTAGACGGTCTTTTTCGTATGTAATAATACCATCTGTCCCTGCCAATAAACTATTTAAGGAACTCTCGATACCAGATGTCCCAATTAGACTTTTCGTGCCATCTTCATTTTCATGTAACTGTGCTAAACCAATAAAGGATGAGGCAAATTTCCCATTTGGATAACTTCGATTTGGACTAGTCGTAAAATTAATACCCTCAACCTTAGCAGATTCTAAGTCCTGTTTAATGGACATCATATTAGCATAGGTAATCCCATTCCCTTTAGCACCAAAAGAAACCTGTTTGAGATTTGGTTGAGAGAGTTGATTTTTGACGTAAGTCTCCTCCATATCTAAGTATTTATGAAAAATTTCTGCCACTTTGTTGTACTGAGATTCTTCTACATAAAGAACATCACCATTAGCGGACTTATATTCTTTATCTATTACAGCATAAACATTATAAGAGGTCGCATCTTCTGCTATGGGAGTTCCATTACGATCATAAATGGTTCCCCTCTTAGCAGGGACTGTTCGAGTTGTTTGATGAACCTTATAAGCTTCTTTGACCAGGTCAACACCAAACTTCTTTCCCGTACCAATAATCACCGCAAAGTTAACCAAAAAAACAGCAAAGAGAATGACAGCCAAGAGACTCAGACTCTTCCCCACTCGTCTGCGGTTTTCCATTGGAGATTTACGATTCTTAATGGCAAAGCGTATGATTCTTTCTTTCATAGTTTTCATCTACTACTCCGCCGATCGAATATTTTCATTATTCAATTGCAAATCTTGTGAATTTGCAATTTCGGTCAAACGTTCTGATCGGATCAATTCATTAACTTCTTGTTTAGCATCATCCAGCTCTGTCTTTTTTTCCTCGATTTGTGCATTGACTCTTGTCAAATCACTCTGAACCTGAAAAAGTTTTGTCTGCATATAGACTACACTGATCGCTAAGACAAGGGCTGTGATGGCAATTGAAAGGTAAAAGGCCTTTTCAACACGTGAAAATTTTTTTATACGAGCTTGTAGCAATTGGCTCGTTGTTCCTCTGTTTTCTACCATGGTTTCCTCTTACTTGTGAATTTTTCTTGCCACTCGAAGCTTGGCTGAGTGGGAACGATTATTGGCTTCCAATTCTTCCTTGCTTGGTAAAATCGGTTTACGAGAGACTAATTCCATCTTGGGCTTGAGATCGTCTGGGATGAAAGGCAAACCTTTAGGAACTTCAACTGTGGAAGCTTCCTTAAATAACTGTTTGGTCAAGCGATCCTCCAGCGAATGGAAGGTAATCACTGATATTCTGCCATCTAGAGCCAGCATATCCATAGCCTGCTGGATTGATTCATCTGCAGCACCCAGTTCATCATTGACCTCTATACGGATAGCTTGGAAAATTTGTTTAGCTGGGTGGCCTTTTTTCTTGAGCTCCTTTGCCGGTTTGGCAGATTTAATAATCTCTGCCAATTCCGTCGTGGTCTCAATCGGTTTCTGTTCACGCGCCTGTTCAATTTTTCGAGCAATCTGTTTGGAAAACTTGTCCTCTCCATATTTGAAAAAGATTCGAACCAATTCATGATAGTCATAATGATTGACAACTTCATAAGCGGTCAAACTAGCTTCCTGATTCATGCGCATATCCAGCGGTGCATCCTTCTTATAGGAAAAACCACGTTCACGCTGATCCAACTGCGGGCTTGACACACCTAAATCATAACAAATTCCATCAATTTCAGTCACACCTAAGTTATGTAAACAGTCCTTCAAATGACGGAAATTATCCTTGATGAAGGTGACCATTCCCTTTTCGATATAGGGAGCCAAACGTTTTTGCGCATTATCAATGGCATTCTGGTCTTGGTCAAAGGCATAGAGATGCCCTTTGTCGCTTAACTTACTTAATAAATACTCGCTGTGTCCTGCTCCTCCCAAGGTCGCATCAACGTAAATACCATCAGGTTTCACATCTAGCATATCAATGGTCTCATGGAGCATGACCGTTACATGATGAAATTCTTTTGTCATATCTTATCTATTTTACCACAAATCCGACTAGCTTGCATCCACTAAAGCTAAAACATTCCTCTGCTAGTTTATTCCTTATATTCAACTGGCTTCTCAGCTACTTGAGTTAACGCGGAGTCTACTTCTGGATTCAGGTGATGATGAACTGCTTCTGCCACAGCTCTTGGTATACCAACGGCGACAATCTCATCCACGCTGGCTTCCTTGATTTTTGTCAGAGATTTGAAATATTTCATCAAATTCTGCTTGCGTTTGGGACCTAGGCCTTCAATTCCATCCAATTGAGAAGAGAAGGAATTTTTCGAACGGAGTTGACGGTGGAATGTAATGGCAAAGCGGTGTACCTCATCCTGAATGCGTTGCAAGAGGAAAAATTCCTGAGAATTGCGAGACAACTCTACCACCTCAAGCGGATCTCCAAAAAGCAATTCATGGGTTTGGTGCTTGTCATTCTTTTGAAGTCCTGCGATCGGAATATCTAAGCCTAACTCTTCTTGAATAACCTGCTTAGCAATATTTACTTGACCTTGTCCACCATCAATGACGATTAGATCTGGCAGTGTCAAACCGTCACGCTGGACCCGTCCATAACGTCTACGAATAACCTCTCGCATACTTGCATAGTCATCTGGTCCGACAACAGTCTTGATTTTATACTTGCGGTAATCTTTTTTGCTTGGTTTCCCATTAACAAAAACAACCATAGCAGAAACTGGACTGGTCCCCATAATATTAGAGTTATCAAAAGACTCGATACGGACTGGGGTTGGAATTTGTAGAAGTCGCCCAAGATTTTCAATAGCTCCTTGAGTTTTTTCAACTGATTTCTCTAACAGATTAAACTTCTGCTCTAAGCTAACGCGAGCGTTTTTAATGGCTAGATTAACAAGCTGCTTCTTCTCCCCTCGTTGAGGCTTGAGAACCTTGGTATCCACCAAAGCCTTGATAGCTTCTTCGTCAATATCTTGAGGAATCAAAATTTCATTGGGAACCAGGTGAGATTTTTCTTGATAAAACTGTCCCACATAGGTCAAAAAATCCTCATCTGGATCATTGTAGTAAGGAAAGAGATTGACATCGCGTTCAATCAGCTTACCCTGACGGACAAAGAAAACCTGTACACACATCCAGCCCTTATCCACATAATAACCAAAGACATCACGGTTTTGGAGATCCTTAGCCATGACTCGTTGCTTAGTCCGAAGGGTGCCAATAGCCTGGATAAGATCACGGTATTCGGCTGCACGCTCAAACTCCATATTCTGGGCTGCCAAAGCCATCTTATCCTTGAGGTCGTTAATGATTTTGTCATCCTGCCCCTTGAGAAAATCAGAAACTTCTTGGGACATCGCTTTAAAATAAGATTCATCCTTGTGACAAACCGTATGAGCCATACACTGGCCGATGTGGTAATAAAAACAGACCTTCGAGGGCGGATTGGTACACTTGCGAAAAGGAAAAATCCGGTCTAAAAGCCGTTTGATTTCATTGGCCGCACCCACATCCGGATAGGGACCAAAATAGAGACCTCCGTCTTTTTTGACCTGACGGGTGATAATCAAGCGAGGATAGCGCTCATTGGTGATTTTGATAAAAGGATAGGACTTATCATCCTTGAGCATAATATTGTACTTAGGCTTGTTTTCCTTGATGAGATTAATCTCTAAAAGAAGGGCCTCAATATTAGATTCCGTGACAATAAACTCAAAATCCACAATCTCAGACACCAGAGCTTCTGTCTTGGTATCATGGCTCCCACGGAAGTAGGACCGCACCCGATTGCGCAGATTTTTAGCCTTTCCTACATAAATGATAGTGCCGTTTTTATCTTTGTGAATGTAACAACCAGGGCTAGTCGGCAAGAGCTCCAGTTTTGATTTAATTAAGTTATTCATAGTTCCATTATAGCAAAAAGCGCCCTGTATTGCTTAAATCAGAGAGCTCCAGTTCCCTTAGAAAATCACTTATTCTCCAGACTCATATAGTTCTTGAACTTCTTTTACATCTTGAGCTTGGATTCCATAATAAGAGCCTGCTGGTTGCATAACCGAAACTTCATTGGTATGTTCCAAACCAATCGCATGACCTAGTTCATGCTCTGCTGTATGCATGATACGATCATAGGTATAGCCATAGTTTGGATTGGATAAATAATAATGATTCAAGCGAACGGTCACTGAAATGAATTGTTTGGTTAGGAGATTTGTCTGACTCTCCGCCTCACCTGCTACAGCTGTCGAACCATCATTCATTTCGGTAGCGAAAATATTGGCCTGATCCGCTTCTGTTACAAGCTCAAAGTTAAAAGCCCCTGTCTGGTTCCAGTTAGCAATAGCTTCAAGGTAGGCCTTTTGGAAAGTGGCATCCATTTGAGGATCAATATAGATAGTTGCTTGCGCCTTTGACCATTTTGCTCCTGAATCTTGATGATGATCTGTCTGAGATAAACCTTGCAACTTGCCAGTTTCTTGCCATTGATCCCAACCTGCTTGGCCGACTTGGACCACTTTGCTAACTTGATTTAAAGTAGCAGGTAAATTACCTGTCACATACCAGAGAATCCCAAAAGTGATGAGAATGAAGAAGATAAGCGTCCATACAAGGCGCCAAAACATACGTAAAATCCCTAGTAAAAACCGACATAACACACGAATAATCCAGCCCATAATTGCCCACCTTTCTAAAAAAATAAGAACCCATCTTTAAGTCATGGATTCCCATTCTAAAGATAGATTCTTTATTCTACTAAAACAAGCTGAAAGAAAGCTAAAATTAGGATAAACGTTCTTCCAAAACAAAATCAATTGGCAAGGTAGTTAAAAAACGTTCCAATTGCTTTTCCCAATAATACCACTCATGGGTTCCTGCACTATGGCTATAAGTCACATCTAAACCAAGTTTCTTAAGATTTTTAACTGCTAGATTATTGGCAGAATAGAGATAATCTTGTTCGCCACACCAAACCCAGAGTTTGGTCTCCTTGTCTGACTTTTTGGCAAGGGTCTCAAGCGAGTAAGGGCTATTCACCCAATCATTAACTTTGCCAAAAACACCTCGCCAGTAGGCACGCGTTCCTAAATCTTGACTCTCAGGAGAAAACTTCTCGAAGCTAAGCGCCCCAGAAAAGCTAGCTGCATGGGAGAAACGGTCAGTTGACAGTGCTAACTTGAAGGAACCATAGCCGCCCATTGATAAACCAGCAATGAAGGTTTTATCTCGCTCGTTGGTCATATTGGGGAAGAAGCGTTTGAGCACCTTAGGCAACTCTTCTGCTAGAGCTGTGTAATAGTTATAGCCATACTGAGTATCTGTATACCAGCCGTTGTTTGTATTTGGCATGACAACTATCAGATTGGTCCCACGTAGCAAGCGTTCTACATTGGTCCGTTTGAGCCAACTGTTGTGGTTCCCTGACATTCCATGAAGGAGATAGAGAACTGGAATATCTTTACTGTTTGGCTCTGTCACCCGAGATGCATCCGGATAGAGTACATTTACTCCCCACTCCATACCTAAAACTTCTGAGTAATACTCAATCTTCATTACTGCCATAACTTGCTCCTTATTCGTTTGAGATAAGAAAAAGCCGAAACTCGACTTTCTCTCTTGCTATTTAATCCTTATTTTGCTTCCATGACTACTGGTAAAATGGCTGGACGACGTTTCGTTTGTTCAAAAAGGAATTTAGCCAAATTGTCACGAACCTTACCTTTAAGATCAGCCCAGTCAAAGTCCTCCCCTTGGAGATAGTCTTCAACTGTTTGGTTCACCAACTCTGTACTTTCGCGCAGAATATCTCGACTCTTCTTGAGGTAGACAAAGCCACGTGTATGCACTCGTGCTTTGGCAATGATTTTCTTCTCGCGACGGTTAACAGTGATAGCCACGATGAAAATACCATCTTCTGACAAGACCTTACGGTCACGAAGAACAACATTACCAACATCCCCAATGGCATTTCCGTCAATCAAGACATCACCTGCAGCAACTGCACCAGACGGGACAAAGTCCCCATGTTCATAAGACATGGTTGTGCCCTTTTTCGGGATAAAAATGCGTTCTGGCAACAACCCAACAGCCATAGCAGCCTTGGCATGAGCGTCCAACTCACGGTATTCACCCTGGATTGGGAAGAGATACTGAGGTTGCAAAAGATTAATCATCAATTGCAGATCACGCGCATTCCCATGTCCTGATACACGCAAGCTTTGAGTGATCGGTTTAACGACACCACCTGCTTGGTAGACCATATTTTCTACACGTGCCATAACAGCTTCTTTAGCGATTGATGGCGTTGTAACGATATAAACCAAGTCTCCATCCTTGATTTCAACATAGCGGTGACGACCGATTGACATTTTACGGAGTCCATTAATTGGTTCACCCATACGACCGGTTTCAAGGATGATTAACTCGTGGTCTTCAAAACGAGACATATCTTTAGGTTTAATCAAGAGACTTTCGTTAGCCAATGACAATTTTTTCAAGCGAATAGCTGTACGAACGATATTTTCAATATCAAATCCAGTCAAAACAACACGACGTCCTGTCTCTGCAGCAGCATCAAAGACTTGCTGAATGCGAGAAAGGTTACTTGCAACAGCAGCTACAATGATACGTCCATCCCAGTCAGAAATGGTTTGTGTAATTTCATCACCAACTTCACTTTCGCTAGCTACTTGAATATTACTGTCTGCGTTTGCTGAGTCGCTTAGAAGAGCTAAAACTCCTTCGCGACCAATTTCTGCTAAACGACCAAAGTCAGTTGCATATGATTCGCTAGCCGTTTGGTCAAATTTGAAGTCCCCTGTATAAACGATACTTCCTTCAGATGTTTTCAAAACGACACCCAGACTCTCTGGGATAGAGTGAGTTGTGCGGAAGAAGGAAACCTCCGTACCGCCAAAGTCGATTTCTGTATTTTCATCAATAACATGGAAGTCATCGAATTTTTTAGCACTATCATTTCCTTTAACAAAAAGCTTAGCAAGCTCAATTGTCAACTCTGAACCAAAAACAGGAACTTTCACTTCTGACAAAAGATAAGGAAGAGCTCCAATCGCATCCGCATGTCCGTGCGTTAAAAAGACACCTGCAATACGGTCGCTATTTTCAAACAGATATTCCATATTTGGAATAACGACATCGACACCCAACTGCTCATTTTCAGGATATTTTAAACCTGCATCTAAAACAAAGATTGAGTCATTAATTTCTGCGATGTACATGTTTTTTCCATTTTCACGAACACCGCCCAGAGTTGTTAATTTAATATTGGTCATTTTTCCTCCGAAGCATTACTATAACGTGTTTGTAGAGTCTTCACAACTCTCTTTTTTTAAAAGTTCAATTTACTTTTATCCGAATCTTTTCCTCTCATTATACCATTTTTTTACTAATTTTCAAAATGAAGATAGGATTTTAGCTAGAGTTCATTCACCACTGATAAAGGAAGTTACTCAGAAATAAAAAAAGATTTAGAAATTCTAAATCTTTTTTTATTTTTAGTTTGGATAAATGTATCTTACAGTACCTTTTGAAGCTGTTGGATTAAACCATCCACGGTAATTTCCGATTGGTTGAGTACCACTACCATCATAGTTTGCTTCCAATACCTGGATAGAATTTTCACTTTGTACATCTGTCACATAAGCAACGTGTCCATATTCACCACCGTCCCAAACGGCGATTGCGCCTACTACAGGCACAGTTCCTGTCCTAAAACCTTGTGTACTAGCATAGATTGCCCAAGTGTTGGCATTTCCCCACCAGTTGCTAGCCCAAGGAGCCATTTCTTTCACGCCCCATGTACACTGACCAACAGGATATGAGTTCCCGTAGTTTGTAGGAGTATTTACGACAACATCAGCAGTTGCTACCCCATTCACAGTACTAGTTGCTTCATAAGCCGGAGCATTGTATGAATAGCTAGCTTGAGTTAGGCCACTCACTTCTAGCACATCACCTGGGTGGATGGTGTCAAAAATGCTTTTTCCATTATTTGCCGCCAACACATACGGATCCATACCACTTGCAGCAGCAATACCAAAAAATGAATCACCATCTTGAACAACGTAAGAGTCTGCGCTAACAGTCTGAGCACCAACTGTAGCCAAAATAGCTGTAGATGTTAAACCAAGAGTCAGTTTAGCAACTGTTTTTTTCATAACAATTTTCTCCTAAAATTTTATTGATAATTTTTAATTTTTATGTTGATAAGAGAATCATACCTGATTTACATGTCAGTTGTTTTAGATTTATGTTGTAGTCATGTTACAAATCTGTATACTTTTACTACATAAAGTTAAAAATCACTTACAAAAAGAGACTGAAATAGGTTACTTCAGCCTCTTTGTATTTATTTTTTCACCAAGAAATCATATATTTCCTGTACTGTACCTAGTGCCATCATTTCTTGGTCTTTAACAGTTTGCTTGAGATTTTGATAAATCTGACTTTCAGCAATATCCCGTTTAGCCGCATCTTTATTAACCCTCATCACACCATTTTCAATGGTGACAAAACCAAGTTCTTCAAAAATCTGAATCATTTTGACTAGCAAGATCTGTTCTATCTTCAAATAAGCTGATAAGTCCTTGAGCTTATAACGAATATCAAATTCCGGGAACTGGTAGATTGTCTTGTAAAGCTTAGCGAATTGCTCTCTTGTACCATAACCTGTCAAATAGTATGCTTTAGCGATATCATTTTTAAAGTAAATAGCAGAGAAATCCTGTTCTTGCAACACTTGTTTGAGAAGATTGAGATCCTCGGGAATATTTTTTACAACGATTGCTGGGCTAGAAAGCATTTCTGGCAAAGCACTGGTAAAATCTAGGACAGGTACTCCCTCTGGTATCTCTACACTCTTACTACGGATGTTAAAAAGTTGAACACTGTCCACACGGGCATCTACCATCATCAACTGGAGGGTTGTTTGCCCATTCCATTGGTTAACAGAAAGGGTAACTGCCAATTCCAGTTGTTTTACCTGAGAAAACTCTGTAGCCTTTGATCCTTGGCCAAAAGCTACTACCTCAAAGCTCGCGGTCCCTTTGGAAATCTTCAATTTTAGATGACTATCTCCCGCTCCCATAGAACGAGCATTTTCAACTTGAAAATCTCGAATATAAAAAACAGGTTTTTGGTTATCCATTCCAAAAGGAGCTAATCGTTCAAAACTTTTAACCGTCTCTAAACTTAGGCTTTCCAAATCTAATTCTTCATCTAGATATAATGTATTCTTGCCCTTGGCATCTATCCCTTTGTCTTTTACATAGGTTTCTAAAATTTCCGATAAGGCGTCTAGCTGTTCCGCTTCAAGTGTCATACCTGCAGCGCCTGCATGCCCACCAAAGGCGATAAAAAGTTCCCGATGCGGATTCAAGGCTTCAAAGATATCGACTGCTTCAATACTTCGAGCACTTCCCTTGGCACGGCCATCTTCAATATTCAGAACAATAACTGTCTGCCCTAATTCTTCCAACAAGCGCCCAGCTACAATCCCAAGCACTCCTGGATTCCAACCTTCTTTGGCTAAAACTTGAACACTTTTGTTAGGGTCTACCAAACTTTTAGCTACTTCATAAATGGCTTGAACGATTTCCTTACGTTCTTCATTTTTATCTTGAATCATGAGGGCAATCTCACGCACCTCTTCATCATCAAAGCCAGTTAGTAACTCAATAGCTGGATTGGGATCATCCAAGCGTCCTAGCGCATTCAAACGAGGAGCTAGTTGAAAACCAACTGTCTCTTCTGTAAGGTCACTACTAGAAATCCCTGCAATTTCAAATAGTTCTTGGAGGCCTAGTCTTTGGGTATTGCGCAAAACTTCTAGACCATATTGAACCATAATACGATTTTCATCCGTCAAGCTGACCATATCGGCAATTGTCCCAATAGCAACCAAATCAAGCAACTCAACCTGTACTTCCTCCAAGAGGGCACAAGCTAGTTTAAACGCCACTCCACAACCTGCTAAATGTTTAAAAGGATAGTCTGCTTCTGGACGTTCAGGATGGACAATCGCATAGGCATCTGGCAAAACTTCTGGCATAGAGTGATGGTCTGTCACAATGACATCTACCCCCATAGATTGAGCCAAGTCAATAGCCTCATGGCCTGCAACTCCATTATCTACAGTTACAATCAAAGATATCCCTTGTTGCTCAATGAAGTACTTGTAAACACTAGCATTAGGACCATAACCATCTGTAAAACGATTAGGAAGATAGACTAAACACTCGGCTCCTAATTGTTCTAATGTTTCTTTAAGGATAGAAGCTGATGTCATCCCATCTGCATCGTAGTCTCCATAAACGAGAATAAATTCACCCTGCTCTATAGCACGACGAATACGATTCACTGCCTTGTCCATATCGTGGAGAAGATAGGGATCGTGTAAATCATCTAGACTTGGTGCCAAAAAACGAGACAAACTATCTTCATCCTTAATACCACGGCTAAATAATAGACGAGCAGCTTCAGGCCCTAGCCCAGCTTTCTTGGCGATTTTTGTAAAATCCGCATCCTCAACTTGAGGTGCAAATTGCCAATTATAAGTCGGAATAATCAAAATTCATCCACTCTTTCTTACGATTCTATCGTTTTATTATAACATGATTTTTAGTTTTTCTCTTGCTAATCTAACCACATTCCTTGCTAAATTTTCAGGCCACTTCAGCTAACACCCAGCATATTTAATTACGCAAAAAGCACCTAAACAACCAAGCTTTTCAGCTTAGCAATTCAGGTGTTCCTTATTTTAAAATTTATTCTTTAATTCTCGCTTCTGTATCAGCCACTAGTTGAGCGAGACTCGTTAGGCTCAATTCTTTTTCCATAGCTTGCTGGATTTTTAGCAATTTCTCATCTAAAACCACATGAATATTGGCTCCAACTGGACAATTTGGATTAGGATTATCATGAAAACTAAAGAGTTGTCCAGTCTTTCCAAGGCATTCCACTGCTTGATAAATATCCAAAAGACTGATATCCTCAAGATTTTTGATAATCTCTGCCCCTCCAGTTCCACGCGCGACGGAAATCAAGTCTGCTTTTTTCAGTTGGGACAAAGTTTTTCGGATAATAACAGGATTGACTCCAACACTACTAGCTAGAAAATCACTAGTCACCTTGCTTTCCTTCCCCTTTAGGGCAATGATTACCAACATATGTGTCGCAATGGTAAATCGGCTTGAAATTTGCATGCAGTCCTCCTTTATTATCAACAAAGCTCATTCTTCTCTTATATTTATTATATCTCCTAGAGTTGTAATGTCAAGAGTTACGACTAAGCCAGTCGTCCAATTCAACATCATGTCCTTGACTCTGAGCGATTTCGTGCAACAAGTCCTGATTATGGGTATGGTGAATTCCATTGACTAAGCTTTCATAGTATACCTCATAGTAGGGCAATTTCAAATCTCTAGCCAATTGTAATTCTGATTCAACATCGTAATCAACACGACGAAAATCGATATCTTTCAAGCCTTTTTCATCAAACTCTAAAATCATGTACTGAGCACGTAAATCCTTGCGAAGACTTGCTGATAAAAAGAACGGTTGCCCAATTGATCCTGGATTTAAAATGAGTTGTCCCTCGCTCCCATAGCGAAGAAATTGCTGGTGAATATGCCCATAAATCGCAATATCATAGTCAGGATTGGTTACCAAACGGTCAAAATCTTCCTGCTTGCCAAGATGGATCAGTTCTCTTCCCCAATTTTTATCCGGCAAATGATGGCTTATCCCTACCTTCAGATTTCCAAACTGGCGGTGTGTGTGCATGGGAAATGCCTGTAGAGCTTCAATATCATCTAGACTAATTTCTTCCATAATATACTGGCATTGGCGCAAGAGGTATCGATGGCTAGGTCTACTTGTATCTAATTTTCGATGAGCAGCCCGCCACAAACTCTCTTCCCAATTCCCCAAAACTCGAACCGTTATTGGCAAGTCCTCTAATCGTCTGAGAATATTTTTTCGTCCTGTCCCAGGCATGAGAATATCTCCCAAGAGCCAATATTCCTCAGCGCCTGCCTTCTCTGCATCTGCTAAAACAGCTTCCAGTGCTCTTGTATTTCCATGGATATCTGAAAGTACCGCAATTTTTGTCATATGATTCCCTCTTGCATTCTCTCCTTTAATTATAGCACTCTCAAAATCAAAGTCAAAAAGCATTTTTACTATCATGTTTTACTTTACTTTTTTAGTGAAAAGGATTACAATGAAGGTGATAAGAAATGAGGAGGTTTTTGATATGACACAACGTTACGAAAACATCATGGTAGCAGTCGACGGTTCTAAAGAAGCTGATTTGGCTTTTATCAAAGGAGTTCAGTCAGCATTACGTAACCAGGCTAAATTAACCATTGCGCATGTAATCGATACTCGTGCTCTTCAAAGCATTTCAACATTCGATGCAGAAGTTTACGAAGAGTTACAAGTCGAGGCACAAGAGTTGATGGCAGAATATGAAAAGCGTGCAAGAGACGCTGGTCTTAAAGATATTCAAGTTGTCATCGAAATGGGAAATCCTAAAACTCTTTTGGCTAAAACAATCCCTGATCAAGAACACGTTGATTTGATTTTGGTTGGAGCAACAGGGCTTAACGCCTTCGAACGTTTGCTTGTCGGATCTTCATCAGAATATATCCTACGCCATACAAGCGTTGACCTTCTCGTCGTCCGAGACAAGGATAAAACTTTATAAACCAAAAATAAAAGGAGCATCTGCTCCTTTTATTTTTGGTTTTCTCTTTCCTTATGACGTTCATAAGCCTTGATTTGGCGCTCTATTTCCTTTTTTATTGCAGGCTCTGGAGCGTACTTTTCTTTCCAGTTATCTGGTTTCAAGATTTTGTGGGTTACTGGATCAAAATGAGCCTTACCATCTGGGAAGATTTTACCCATGTTTGCTTGATGGACAATCTCAAAGATTCTCTCTGGGTCTACCCCCATTAAAACGAAACTTCCATAAGTAAAGTAGAGCGTGTCAATCAAAGCATCCACTTGACCAACGAGGGTTTTCTCAGCTGGTGTTGACTGAGATACTTTTTCGGCAGCTATATCAAGTGCTTGGTGTAAATCCTGCACAGCTTGTTGGAATTCCTCTTCAGAATTGCTTGCAGCACGGACAAATTCAACTAACTCTTCAATCTTAAAGCCAGCACGGTGGGTCGCCCCTTCTAAATCCCAAGCTATAGGTTCTTCTTGAGTTCGCTCATCCATCATACGATGGAAGGTCTTAACCTTGTTGAAATGATAGTCACGACTGACAAAGACTTTTTCAGAAGCCAAGACTCCAAAATATTCCAAAGCCTTGTGAATCCCATCATCTTGGTTACTGGTAGTAATATGCTTAGCAACTTCTTTTACACTGCTACTACCATTTCCCATGGCAACAGACATACCAACACCAGCCAACATTTCCAAGTCATTATCCGAGTCCCCAAAGGCCATGACTTGATTGAGTTCAAAACCATACTCTTTCCCGACACGACGGATACCCTCTAACTTAGAATTTTCTTGATTGATAATATCGGCCGCGAATGGATTACTTCTGGTAAATTTCAAATGATTTAATGCTTCAGCAGCATGGTTTGTCTCCTCAGGCGTCATCAACATAAGCACCTGATAGATTGGTTGGTTGATTAAGTCCAACAAATCATCTTCCTTCTGAGGAAGGGCCTTACTGACCATACGATTAAAGGAATGACTAACAGTACGAGTCAAAAATTTAGGTACAAATCGACTAACTAGCTGTGAAAGAGGACTGAGCCCAAAAGACATAATCCGAGAACCGACAACGTCTTGTCGCGTTCCCATGGCAATCTCTTTTCGATTTTTCTTAGCATAAGAGATGATTTGTCTGAGGCTTCTCTTATCAATAGGGCTAGCAAAAAGAACACGATCTTTGTTAAAGATATATTGGCCATTGTAAGTTACTGCAAAATCCAGGTCCAAATCATCCATCAAATCCTTAACAAAAAAAGGTCCTCGCCCTGTTGCTACCCCAACAAGCACCCCTTGTTCTTTCACAATCTTGATAGCTTCCTTTGTGGACTTCAAAACACTCTTACTGTCATTTACAAGCGTTCCATCAATATCAAAAAAAACAGCTTTGACTTCCATTCTATCTCATTCCTTTCTTTTATGATACAATGATTATACCACATTTCAGAAAAAGTGAGCGAATCATGACTAAGAAAATCCTTGTTTTACATACCGGTGGCACTATCTCCATGCAGGCAGATGAATCTGGAGCTGTAAGGACTAGTGTTGATAACCCTATGAACCATATCTCTAATCCTCTAGAAGGTGTCGAAGTCCATTCCTTGGATTTTTTAAATTTACCTAGCCCACACATCAAGCCCAAGCATATGTTGGCCCTCTACAAAAAAATTAAACAAGAGGCATCGTCCTATGATGGTGTTGTGATTACACATGGGACAGATACCCTAGAAGAAACGGCTTATTTCCTCGATACCATGGAAGTCCCTCATATGCCTATCGTCCTGACAGGCGCTATGAGAAGCTCCAATGAACTAGGAAGCGATGGCGTCTACAATTATCTCAGTGCCCTACGCGTCGCGAGTGACGATAAAGCTGCTGACAAGGGTGTCTTGGTCGTGATGAATGACGAAATTCACGCTGCTAAGTATGTGACCAAGACGCATACGACGAATGTTAGCACCTTTCAAACACCGACCCATGGCCCTCTTGGGCTCATTATGAAGCAGGAAATTCTCTACTTCAAAACGGCTGAACCTCGTGTTCGTTTTGACCTTGAGAGCATTCAAGGGTTGGTCCCTATTATCCCTGTTTATGCGGGCATGACCGATGAACTTCTCGATTTACTTCCTGTTAACCAACTAGATGGATTGATTATTCAGGCTTTTGGCGCTGGAAATGTACCAAAAGAAACAGCTGAAAAATTAAAATCTCTCAGTCAAGCAGGACTTCCTGTTGCACTAGTCTCACGTTGTTTCAATGGGATTGCAGAACCTGTTTACGCCTACGAAGGCGGTGGTGTTTGTCTTCAGAATGATGGTGTATATTTTGTAAAAGAACTAAACGCTCAGAAAGCGCGGCTAAAGCTCCTCATTGCAGTTAATGCAGGACTTAAAGGTGACGAGCTCCGAGCATATATGGAAGGATAAGAAAAACCCAGGAAATCAGTTAGATTCCTGGGGATTTTTATTACTTTTTGCGAGTTGATTTGCGTTCTGTCAAACCGTGAGGGAGAAGAACTTCACGTTCCTCCAATTCTTCCTTATGCATAATCTTCGTCAACATACGCATACTGATCGCACCAAGGTCATACAAGGGTTGTGCGATAGTTGTCAAATTTGGTCGAGTATAGCGTGCGATTTGAGAATCATCACTTGTAATGATTTCAAAGTCTTCTGGTACTGAAATGCCATGGTCAGCCAAACCATTCAAGAGACCTGCCGCCAATTCATCACCAGTCACAATAGCTGCTGTTGCTTTAGAAGAAATCAAGCGTTCTGCCAAGGCATAACCATCGTCATAGCGATATTTAGATTCAAATACAAGACCTTCACTATAGTTGACTCCAGCTTCTTTCAAAGCTTCCTTATATCCAACCAAGCGAACCTTACCATTGATATCATCAACTAAGGGACCACTCACAAAAGCAATCTTTTTGTTACGTTTCAACAAATGGCGAACAGCATCCGCAGTAGCATTCTTATAGTCAATATTGACACTTGGAAGCTGGTGTTCTACATCCACTGTTCCTGCAAGAACCACAGGAGTGCGTGAACGTGAAAACTCTGAACGAATCTTCTCTGTCAAATGATAGCCCATAAAAATAATACCATCGACTTGTTTTGAAAAGAGTGTATTCACTACTGCTACTTCTTTTTCATCATCCTCATCGCTATTAGCAAGGACGATGTTGTATTTGTACATTTCGGCAATATCATCAATCCCTTTTGCCAGAGCAGCGAAATAAGTATTTGTGATATCCGGAATGACAACACCAACAGTTGTTGTTCGTTTGCTTGCCAAGCCACGAGCTACTGCATTGGGACGATAGTCTAGGCGTTCAATAACCTCTAGAACTTTCTTACGAGTGTTCTCTTTGACATTCTTATTACCATTGACTACACGACTGACTGTTGCCATTGAAACTCCTGCTTCTCGGGCAACGTCATAAATTGTTACTGTATCATCTGTGTTCATACCATTTCCTTTCTAATGTTGAAAATTTTGTTTTCATGTTTACACCATTACTAGTTTACCACTAATTGTAAGCATTTTCAAGGGATATATAAAGTTTATTTGAAAAAATTTCACCGATAATCATATTTTTGTAATCAGTTTACTTTTCTTGATTTTTAGGCCAGTTTGCAGTATGATAATAAAAAATTAAGTAGGAGGTATCAATGGCTTTTACGGATTCACATAGACGTTGTGCCAGCTTTGGTGTGGTAACCAATCTCCCAGACGATGTCATCGACTCAATCTGGTATATTATCGATCATTTTTTAAAGCATGTATTTGAACTAGAAGATGAGTTAGAATTTCAACTTTTAAACAGTAACGGTTTCATCACCTTCCGTTTTTCAAGCGAGCATCTACCTACAACGATTGACTTCGATTTTAATCATCCCTTTGACCCATTGTATCCACCGAAAGTACTTGTTATGGATATGGACGGCAAGGAAACTATCCTCCTCCCTGAAGAAAATGACCTATTTTAAAAACTCTAGCCTTCTGACTAGAGTTTTATTTTTTTTTAATAAACAGAACGACTGACTACGATGCCACTCGGTTTTTTAAATTCTAAATCAAGATAGTCCTGATAAGTCCCAGGAACGATAAAACCTTGGGGACTCAGGATATCTGTTCCAGCCTCCCCAACAATAGAGTCGGCTAATAGAACACAGTTGGTACTGAGAACAAAGTAGGTTTTAAATTTAGAGGATGTGAACTTATAGAGTGTCGCATCAGCCTCGTGTTTCAGCTGATAAGAGTAGGTATGTTTGACCTCTCCTTCCCTTCTTTTCAGCAGTTGTGAACTTGGCTCCCAAGGTATCAAGAGGCTTTCTATCTCTCTCAATCGTTCTTCGATGGCTTTTTTCTGTTGTTCAGACAGGCTTAAACCATAGGCGAATAGGGTTTTCTGGCTTTCTCTCTTACAAAGTTCAATATATTTTTCACGATTAGCCTTAAATAATACTCCGTCACCGATTGTCCCAAACAAGCGCTCTGAGTGAGGGTCATAAGAACCGTAGGAAATAACCTGACCTTGGTAGCAAATATCTACATGGCCCATGGCCAAGAAGAAGGATGATTCTGAAGTATGGATGAAAATTTCTAAGTCAACAGATTTTTCATTTTTTCTCTCCAAATGCACTTCGTTTTCTTCTACCTGATGAGTAGATAACCTTTCATTCCATCGTCGTAAGGTACTGATGGGAATCAAGGCTGTCATAAATATAGGCAGGGTCATTCTCATTCTACGCTTGAGCTTAGGATTGCTTCTCCCTTTTTCAAAAAAGAATCCATCCCTGACACTGCTTGCCCCCAACATGATCAAGTAAAAACCAAGTAAGAGCAATTCAAAATTTGTCGCATCATGAAAAGGGGAAATACTATAGAGACCAAATCCCATCATCCACAAAGCATCAAATAAATAATTAATCCTCGGATGAATATGATTTTTCCGGTATAGCAACCAGGTAATCAGACTGATTAGACCTGTAAAAAGCTGATAACTTCCAATGATAACAACCAAGAAATAGAGAGCTATCCCTTGCAAGATGACTGAGTCAAATAGAATGACTGCAAGAAAGAGCTTGGCTAGAGTTACAAATATATTTTCTCTACGGGACTTTTCTTGAAACCATCGCGTCAATAGTTGCCAAACTGCTGACAAGAAAAAGTAGGCCATCAGGAGTTGGTAACCCAGTATTGGAACTACCTGCCCAAAACAAACCAAGAGAAGGCCTAAGACAATAGCTACAAGACCTTCCCCTATACTTTTCCATTTACTATAAGTTTCAGAAACCTTGGCCATTTTCTTTCTCCAATTGACGATATAAGTGACGTATCGGTTGCCCTAGCACTGGATGGATAAAATGAGGTGCTATTTCTTGAAGGGATTCTAGGACAAAGAGGCGCTCAGCGATATAAGGATGAGGTAAGATGAGGTCATCTGTATAGATAACTTGATCCTCTACAAAGAGCAAGTCCAAGTCAATCAAGCGAGGTCCCCAATGCACTTCTCTAACCCGACCCATCTCTGATTCAATACTTAACAAAGTATTTAACAAGATTGGCGCCGGCAACCAAGTTTCCACCTCAATGACTTGATTAGCAAAGCTATCTTGCTCTACCCCGCCCCAAGGCTCAGTCGTAATTACGCTAGACTCCTTGAGAACATGGATGCCACGAGCTCGCATTTTGTCAATCGCTTGCTCAAGATTAGCTGTCTTATCACCCATATTACTTCCTAGAGCGATAAAAGCTCTTTGTTTACGACGGTGAATAGTTACTGAACAGGTTTCTAGCGGTAGATGAATAGGCGCCCATGGTTTTTTGAGTTCCAGTTTAATTTCTTGAACTATTGGATAGGTTTCAAAAGTGCGCTCTACTAGTTTATAGGCTACTGTTTCAATCAGGTCTTCAGTGGTTTCCTGGAACCAAGTCGTCCATTGCTGACAAAGTTCTCCATAGTGAATTGAAGATTCTAAGTCCAGCTCCGTCGCAGCCTTGGTCATATCATAGGATAAGCTAGCTGAAATGACAAACTTTTGCCCTAATTCCTTCTCACTAGAGAAGAGTCCATGAAAGGCGAAAACTTCCAGATCCTTAATGCGCAATTGATCCATAACTAGTCCTTTCTAGAAAAATCTACTTAAAACAGATTTTTTATAGCCCCATGAGACGGTATGCTTGATCTCGGAGGTCTTTATCCGTTTCAAAGACTCCACGAGATACTGTTGTCAAGGTTGCAGTTCCTGGTTTTCGGACACCTCGCATACTCATACACATATGCTCTGCTTCAATGACAACAAAAGCTCCCTTAGCACCTAGGTATTCCATCAAAGCATCTGCCACTTCGATATTCAAGCGTTCTTGAATCTGTGGTTTTTTTGCATAAACTTCAACTGTACGTGCAAGCTTCGACAAACCTGCTACACGTCCATCTGGGATGTAAGCAATATGGGCTTTCCCATAAAATGGCAAGAAGTGGTGTTCACACATGGTATGGAAAAAAATATCCTTTTCCACTACCATATTGTCATCAATAATCTCAAAGGATTTTGACAAATATTCCTCTGCAGTTTGACCAAGTCCTGAAAAAATCTCTTGATACATGCGAGCTACACGAGCTGGTGTCTCCTGCAATCCCTCACGGTTGATATCTTCGCCGACCGCTTCGATAATCATTTTTACAGCCGTCTCAATTTTTTGTGTATCCATTCTCTAGTTTTTCCTCTCCATTAGATAGGCTCGCACCTGGCTCAAGAAATACAAGGAGCCCGTTACTATCCTAACTGTTTTTTTCTCTTCAATATCTATCATACTTTGGTCTAGAAATGCCTGCCAACTTTGGTAGTTTAAATTTCTAGAATGAGCTGCCTGTTTTAGCACCTCTTCGTCTGTCGCTCGACCATCATCAAAATGTGTTAGTGTAAGATTAGTATCTGGTAAGGCCTCTAATAAATCTAACATATCCTCTAAAGCCTTGGTTTTAATACAAGTAAAGAGGATTTCCTTGTGATAGTCAGCAAATCGTTCTTTCAGGGTAGCTAATAAAGCTTTGATTGCATGGGGGTTGTGGGCCCCATCTAAAATCATCAAGGGTTTTCTAGAAACAACTTCTAAACGTCCAGGCCAGCTTGTTTCCTCTAAAGCTTGAGCCACTAAATCATTTTCTGGCAATTCTCGCCCAGTCTCATGACAATAGGCATCCAACAAAGTTAGTGCCATTCCAGCATTCTCTATCTGGTGCAAACCAAGCAGACCTGTTTGAAAGCGACCTTGTCTAACAGAACTTGTATAGTCAAATATCTCTCCAGTGACAATACTTTCATGATGGCTAACCTGATAGGCATCCCCATAGAACAGGCTAGGAGCCTCTTTCGCTTTCGCAATCTGGTCAATAACCTCCATAGCTTCTGGGACAATATGACCAGTCACTATAGGGATTCCTTGCTTGATAATTCCTGCCTTCTGCTCTGCGATGGCTTCCAAGCTATCCCCTAAAAGCGCTACATGGTCTAATCCAATGGTCGTAATACCTGTTAAGATAGGCTGGCAAACATTGGTGCTATCCAAGAGTCCACCCATACCAACTTCCATAATCGCCACATCGACTCGCTCAGAAGCAAAATAATCATAGGCTATAGCAGTGATAATCTCGAATTCTGTCGTTCCCTGCAAGGCAGGAGCGTACTCCCCTTCAAGTAGTGAGCGATAGGCTACCATCAAGGCCTCTAATCTTGCTTCTGGGATAGATTCCTCATTAATGGCAATCTGATCGGTATAATGAATCAGATAGGGTGAGCTAAAGACTCCAACTCTTAGCCCCATCTTTCCCAACATATTCTTCAAAAAGGCTATAGTAGATCCCTTACCATTGGTTCCTCCGATATGGATAACCTTTAGTTTCAGATGGGGATTGCCACGTAGGGCTAATAGCTTCACCATTCTATCCAAACCAAAATGCGGTTGGTCTGTCCGGTAGTTAGTTATCCACTGATTCGTTTCGTTTTTATTCATCTTATTTATACTGTTTCAAGTTTAAATTTTCCGCATCATCTGCCAGACGGATGGCTGATGCAATTTCAACCGCCATCTTGTGGCTGGCTACATCGTGTACGCGCACCACTTCCACACCTTGTCTAGCGGCGATACTGGTCACATGAGATGAAGCCGTATCACGATTTCGGAAGCCTTCTTCAGTTTCTGGATTTACTTCAAAACCATTTTCTTCCAGAATATTGATGACAAAGCGCTTGCGAGAGACTCCTAAAAAGATAGGATAGCCCATCTCTTGTAATTTATTAAGGTCACGTAGAAGTATGAGATTTTCCTTTTTGGTCAAGCCAAAGCCAATCCCAGGATCCAGCATGATCTTTTCTTTCGAAATTCCTGCTTTTTCCGCTCTTACTAGAGCACGGTTAAAGAAAGCTATCATCAATTCTTCTACTGGTAGTTTTTCAAACTCATCTAAGTCTTCCTTTGTAAAAGGCTCTCCAAAGCCAAAATAAGGGAAGATAAGTGAACTAGGGTGCTGAGGGCGTGCCATGACTGGATTAAACATGATGACTACCTGAGCTCCAGCTTTGGCAACCACTTCCGCCATCTTCTCATCCCCCATAAGACCTGTAATGTCATTAACTATATGGGCCCCAGCCTTTAGAGCTGCTTCTGCAACTTGACTTTTCCAAGTGTCTACCGAAATCAAGACATCACTTTCTTGACGGATAGCCTCAATGACTGGGACGACACGTTGGATTTCCTCTTCAATCTCAACATAGCTACTTCCAGGTCGAGTAGACTCTCCACCGATATCTAAAATAGTGGCACCTTCAGCAATCAATTTTCGAGCTTGTTTTAAGGCTTCTTCAATAGCAAAAAATTGGCCCCCATCAGAGAAAGAATCTGGGGTGACATTGATAATACCGCAAATAGCTGTTTTTGTATGATTGTCTCTTTTTTCCACGATTATTACTCAAATTTCATTTAAATTGGTATTCCTCTATTTTACTGTTTTTTTTGGATTCTGTCCAATTATCCCTCGCTACTCTCAAACTTTAAAAGAGCGCAAAAAAGAGAGTGGGACAGAAATCGGTAATTCGTTAGAATTCGATTTCGTCGTCCCACCTCCGTACAGTTGAGTAGGGTTGTAAAAGTTGATGAAATCAGCGTAGTAGAGACCACTCAACCACTGCGTCCTGCTCGAAAATCCAAAGACAATTGAGAGGCTAGGACTTTTGTCCCAGCCTCCTTTTTTATATTCTTATTTTTCAGTCAAAGCTGCAAGTCCTGGAAGAACTTTACCTTCGAGAAGCTCCATTGAAGCTCCACCACCAGTAGAGATCCATGAGAACTTGTCTGCACGACCAAGGTTGATAGCTGCGGCAGCTGAGTCACCACCACCGATGATTGATTTAACGCCTGGTTGTTTCACGATAGCATCCATCACACCGATTGTACCAGCTTGGAAGTCAGGGTTTTCAAATACACCCATAGGACCATTCCATACAACTGTTTTCGCACCAGTCAATTCTTGGTCGAATTTAGCGATTGATTTAGGACCGATATCAAGACCAAGGAATCCTGGGTCTACTGCTTCACCTTCAGTGTCTTTCACTTCAGTGTAGTCAGCAAATGCGTTTGCTTCTTTTGAGTCAACTGGCAAAATCAATTTGCCGTTTGCTTTTTCAAGAAGAGCTTTAGCGACATCCAATTTGTCTTCTTCTACAAGTGAGTTACCAATTTCGATACCTTGTGCTTTGTAGAATGTGTAAGTCATCCCACCACCGATAAGAACTTTATCAGCTTTTTCAAGCAAGTTTTCGATAACACCGATCTTGTCTGAAACTTTTGAACCACCAAGGATAGCTACGAATGGACGTTCTGGAGCTTCAACAGCTTCTTGGATGTAAGCAATTTCGTTTTCAAGAAGGAATCCAGCAACAGCTTTTTCAACGTTTGCTGAGATACCAACGTTAGATGCGTGTGCACGGTGAGCTGTACCGAATGCATCGTTTACGAAGATACCATCTCCAAGTGATGCCCAGTATTTACCAAGTTCAGGATCGTTTTTAGATTCTTTCTTGCCGTCAACATCTTCGAAACGAGTGTTTTCAACCAAGAGAACTTGTCCATCTTCAAGAGCATTAATCGCTGCTTCCAATTCAGCACCACGAGTAACACCTGGAAGGAAAGCAACGTCTTGACCCAATTTAGCAGCCAAGTCAGCCGCTACAGGAGCAAGTGATTTACCTTCTTTGTCTGCTTCTTCTTTCACACGTCCAAGGTGAGAGAAGAGGATTGCACGTCCACCTTGTTCAAGGATGTACTTGATTGTTGGAAGAGCAGCAGTGATACGGTTATCGTTAGTGATCACGCCATCTTTTACAGGTACGTTGAAGTCAACACGAACGAGAACTTTTTTCCCTTTCAAGTCAACGTCTTTAACAGTCAATTTTGCCATTAGATATGACTCCTTCTTTTTTTTTACGTGTTAATTATATCACAAAATCAATAAAAGAGATAGCAAAACCTTAAACTTTTCTCTTTCTCGATTAGTCTGTTACTTTAAAAATAAGAGTATAAAACTAGTGATTATTAGATAATCGGAACTCTCACTAATTTTAAATTTTCATCCAAAAAATCATTAAATGCTTACTAGTTGGAATAATGATATCCCAACTAAATGATACTTTTTAATAAAAGATTCATTACATTTTTATTAAAATTTACTATTTACTACTTGTTAGATTGCTTAGAATCCTTTAAAATAGAATGGGAGAAATTCCGCGATTAGTTTTCGGAGGGAAAATAAAATGTCCATTAATTGGCAGGAAATTGCATTTCACTTTTTAGGTGGCCTGGGACTATTCTTATATAGTATCAAAACCATGGGGGACGGTTTGCAACAAGCAGCTGGAGATCGTCTTCGATATTACATTGACAAATATACTAGCAATCCTTTCTTTGGAATTTTAGTTGGAATTGGGATGACTGCCCTGATTCAATCGAGTTCAGGTGTTACGGTTATTACAGTTGGTCTGGTTAGCGCTGGACTATTGACTTTACGTCAGGCTATTGGGATTGTTATGGGAGCCAATATTGGAACAACCGTCACATCCTTTATCATTGGTTTTAAATTGGGAGACTACGCATTACCTATGCTCTTTCTCGGAGCAGTCTGTCTCTTCTTCACAAAAAATAGAACTATCAATAACATCGGACGAATTGTCTTTGGTGTCGGTGGTATCTTCTTTGCCCTCAATCTTATGAGTGGCGCTATGGAACCCCTTAAAGATTTACAAGTCTTTAAAGACTACATGGTAGAACTTAGTAAAAATCCAATCTTGGGTGTTCTTGTCGGAACAGGTTTAACCCTTCTGATTCAAGCCTCCTCAGCGACCATCGGGATTCTACAAAATCTCTACGCTAGCAATCTGATTGACCTTCAGGGTGCCCTACCAGTTCTCTTTGGAGATAACATCGGAACTACTATCACTGCTATTATCGCTTCCTTGGGTGCTAATATTGCAGCCAAACGTGTGGCGGCAGCCCATGTGGCCTTTAACGTTATCGGGACTGTTATCTGTATTATCTTCCTCGTTCCATTTACAGGCTTAATCCAATGGTTTGAGAGCTTCTTAAATCTAGCTCCAGAAATGACCATTGCCTTCGCCCACGGAACCTTCAACATTACCAATACAATCATTCAGTTTCCATTCATCGGAGCTCTTGCCTTCTTGGTAACCAAACTTATCCCTGGAGAAGACGAAGTTGTCAAATACGAGCCACTTTACCTTGATGAGCAACTGATCAAACAAGCTCCATCTATCGCTCTTGGAAATGCTAAAAAAGAACTTCTACACTTGGGTAATTATGCTGCGAAAGCCTTTGACCTCTCTTACGACTATATCATCAATTCTAATGAAAAAGTTGCAGAAAAGGGACATAAGACTGAAGAAGCTATCAATACCATTGATGAAAAATTGACTCGTTACCTCATTAGTTTATCTGGTGAAGCTTTGAGCCAAAAAGAGAGTGAAGTCTTAACAAATATCCTTGACTCTTCACGAGACTTGGAACGTATCGGAGACCACGCAGAAGCCCTGCTCAATCTTAACGATTATTTGCAACGCAAGAATGTTCAATTCTCTGAGGCTGCCTTAGAAGAACTAGCAGAGATTTATCTTAAAACTAGTGATTTCGTCAAAGATGCTCTTGAGAGTGTGGAAAACAACGACCTCGAGAAAGCTCAAGCTCTTATCGAGCGACACGAAGACATCAACAACATGGAACGTGTCCTTCGTAAGACTCACATCAAACGTCTAAATAACGGAGAATGTTCTACCCAAGCAGGTGTCAACTTTATCGATATTATTTCACACTACACTCGTGTATCAGACCACGCTATGAACCTTGCTGAAAAGGTTTTGGCAGAACAAATTTAAAACGAAAAAAATGCTTTGATTCTTTCGAATCAAAGCATTTTAAATAGCTCTCCAATCATAATGGAAGATGCGGCTGCACCCCTGTATCTCGCTTCTTCCTTTTTGATAAAGCGGGCCAGATTGACTAACTCTGGCGAAGGTGTTCTAGGATTCTTGAGAAGTTCAAGGGTGACCAGACCCGATAGCCGTACTGCTAGCAAGCGCTCATTGGTACTGGGCAATTGCTTAGCAGTCTCTACAAGTGCAAGCACTAGATCTTCACTCAGGTTTTGACGGGCATGATTATAAAGATCCCGTATCAAGGTTTCTAGGTTTGGTTCTTCCATCCCTATTGCCTCCATCATTTCTGTTTAATAATTTTTAATCAAATCTACTGTAGAACGATCCAATTTTTTAACCAAGGCTTGTAGGAAAGCTTGAGCTTCTAGGAAGTCATCCATTGCATAAAGGGTTTGGTGAGAGTGGATATAACGAGCGCAGACACCAATTGTTGTAGATGGAACACCAGCATTTTTCAGATGAGCTGCTCCTGCATCTGTACCACCTTTTCCACAATAGTATTGGTATTTGATTCCAGCTTCTTCTGCAGTTGTCAAAAGGAAGTCCTTCATACCTGGGAGAAGCAAGTGACCTGGATCGTAGAAACGAATCAAGGTTCCATCACCAATTTTACCCTGACCACCATAAACATCACCAGCAGGTGAACAGTCAACTGCCAAAAATACTTCTGGATCAAATTTGGTTGTTGAGGTATGAGCACCACGAAGTCCAACTTCTTCTTGGACATTAGCCCCAAGATAAAGTTCATTGCCTAGTTTTTGGCCTGACAAGTTTTCTGCCAATTCACTCACCATGAGAACTCCGTAGCGGTTGTCCCAAGCTTTGGAAATGATATTTTTTTCGTTAGCTGTTAGGATTGCGCTACTATCTGGAACAATTGTGTCTCCAGGGCGGATACCAAAACTTTCGGCCTCAGCCTTATCCGCAAAACCACCATCAAAGACGATATCTGAAATAGCTGGCATGGTTGGCCCGCCTGTCCCACGAGTCAAATGTGGAGGTACTGAACCTGAGATGACTGGAATTTCACGTCCTTGGCGCGTAAAGAGTTTAAATCGTTGGCTGCTGACAACCATCGGGTTCCAACCACCGATTTCAACTACTCGGAAGGTTCCATCTGGTTTGATTTCACTCACCATAAAACCAACTTCATCCATGTGAGATGCTACCAAAACACGAGGTGCATCGACTGCTTCTGAGTGTTTGATACCAAAAATACCACCTAGGCCATCAGTCACTACTTCATCCACGTGAGGAGTTATCTTCTCACGAAGATAAGCGCGTACAGGTGCTTCATGACCTGAGATAGCAGAAAGTTCTGTTACTTCTTTGATTTTAGAAAATAATGTTGTCATTTCTATCCCTTCTTTCTTTCAACCATTTTACCACTTTTTATAGGAGAAGTGTAGTGAAAATCATCAATCTATAGATCTATCTACACCAAAAAAGAATCACGACTGTGATTCTTTTTATTTTGAATTTCTCTTTAAAGAAAAGTGATCTGGTACGGGGTCTTTACCTATTTCAGACCAAGGATGACATCGTAAAATCCGTGCCAATCCCATCAGAACCCCCTTAAATCCATGCTTTTCAATAGCCTGAATCATGTAATTTGAACAAGTAGGCTCAAATCTACAAGAAGGTGGGAATGCAGGGGATATAAAGCGTTGGTAAAAGCGCACAGGCGCAATTAAAATTCGTTTCATTATTTATTAGTTGTTACAGCCATGGTGTGTAGTTGGCTGATTTCTTTTTTGTTAAGACGACGGGATTCTCCTGGACGGAGACCTGTCAAGTCTAAGTGTCCAAAACGTGTCCGAGACAACTTATCCACTTGAAGCCCAACTGCTTCAAACATCTTTTTAACCTGGTGGTTACGTCCTTCATGGATGGTCAACTGTACAACAGAACGGTTTTTAACAGGATCTACTTTGAGAATTTCGTAGACGGCCGGCTTAGTCTTCTTACCATCAATCTCAAGACCACGAGTTAAGGGGCGGAGGTTTTCCTTGTTAGCAATCCCTTTTACACGCGCCACATAAACCTTATCGATTTCATTTCGAGGGTGAATCATCTCGTCTGTAAAGTCACCATCATTGGTCAAAATCAATACACCTGATGTATCCCAGTCCAAACGTCCTACAGGATAGATACGCTCTTTCACATTAGGCAAAAGATCGACAACCGTCTTACGTCCCTTATCATCTGTTACACTAGAAATCACTCCACGTGGCTTATTGAGCAGATAGTAAACCTTTTCTTCGTTATAGATGGGTTGGCCCTCAACCTCAACCTTATCACCAGACTTAATGGTTGTCGCTAATTCACGTACTACCTGACCGTTAACAGTCACCAAGCCTTGCTTGATCAACTCTTCTGCTTTTCTCCTACTGGCCACTCCTGCGTGGGCAATATATTTATTGATTCTCATCTTCTTCTATCCTTTCACCAAATAATTGGCTTTCTTGTGCTTGAATTTCAAGCTCATCAATCACAGGCAATTCTTCCAAATGGTTAATACCCATGTAATCTAGAAAATAATCCGTAGTTACATAGAGATTAGGGCGACCAAGAACTTCTTTCTTTCCATCTTCTCGTATCAAGTCAAAGGCCTGTAACTTTGCCAAAGCTCCACTCGAATTAACCCCACGAATAGCATCGATTTCTATACGTGTGATAGGTTGCTTATAAGCAATAATGGACAAGGTTTCAAGCGCAGCCCTAGATAGACTCTGGTTGATTGGCGCCTTAGAATATTCCTTCAAAATAGCTGCAAATTGAGGCTTGGTCACCAATCTGTAGGCCCCTCCTGTCTCAATCAGTGCCAGACTAGAATCCTGGTCTTTTTCATACTTTTTGGCTAATTTTTCTAAACTTTGCTGAATCCCTGTTGGTGGTAGCGATAAGAGTTCTGCCAACTGACGAGCCCTAATCCCATCTTCACCTGACACAAACAGGAGCCCTTCTATTTTTGCTAAAGTACTCATACTTCCTCTCTATCAAGCCTAACTTTGCTCTACTTGACTTTCCTCATTCTTTTTCATGAGATAGATATCTCCAAAACTCTCTTTTTGAATCAAGAGAATTTCTTGGGTTTTTATCAACTCCAAGGTTGCTAAAAAGAGTGTAATGACCTCTTGTAAATCTTTGGTTTCTTTAAACAAATCCTGCAGACATAGTTGTTGCCCTTCTACCAAGGCTTCCCGAACAATGACCATCATATCCTCAATCTTATACTCATCTCGTAAAATGGTTGTATGGTTTTTCGAGAATTCTTCCTTTTTCTTGGTCAATAAAGTTGAAAAGGCTAAGAAAAGATCGATAGTGGTCTTATCATGAACGAGTTCTGCATCTTCGTAAATTAACTCTGTCGGTGCTTTTGAGTAATATTGAGCTCGTTCTTGGTGCTTGACTTCCAACTGCTCTCCCAAAAGTTTAAACTTGCGGTATTCTTCAATCTGAGAAAGGAGATCCTGCTCTAGGTCATCCTCTAAATCAGACACTTCCGCAACCTTTGGCAAGAGCTTACGACTTTTGATCAGCATCAGTTGGCTAGCCATTACCATATATTCACCTGCCACTTCTAAACGCATGGCTTGTAAGGTTGATACATAGGCTAGATACTGCTCAATAACTTCTGTAATCGGTACATCATAGATATCCATCTGATACTTTGAAACCAAGTGTAAGAGCAAGTCCAAAGGCCCTTCAAAATCTTTTAATTTAATATCCATTATCTATATTTTTCTAAGGTCATAACTGTTTTTAATCCCAATTTTTTGGCGATTTCATACAAGTCAACCTTCTCTTCAATTTGTCTCAGTATAAACTGTTCTCTCAATCCTTGAGCCGATAAATCTGCAAACCCTTTTTCCTTTAGAAAGGCTTCTAACTGACGAAAGGCCCATTGACGAGAGTATGACCTACCAGCTTTTTCAAAGAGGTAGGTCTGTCCCATCAAGGGTTCTAACTCTGCAAGTAATTTTGTGGGAAGACTCAAGATTCTTTGCTGAGAGGCTTTATTGATTCTCAATACTTGAAAATCTAGATTTACATCACTTATTTTTATGGCTAGAATTTCACTAGGCAAGAGGCCCAATTCAACTATCAATAAGGCTATTAAACGCCCTTCTGGATAGGTACTTTCTTGCCAGAAAGAACTCAAGTCTAAAAGCTCTGACTTGACTTTTTTTTTCTCAGCCTGTTTCGGCAATTCCAAACGATAAAAGGTGCCAATCTTTCCTTTCTGGTATAAAAAGTAAAGAAATTGATTGCAGGCAGAAACTTTACGCTTTTGGGCACTGATTTTAAAATTTGATAGTTGTGCTTGGTAGATTTTTAAACTTGTCTCAGAAATTCGTTCTCCAATAAGATCTAAAAACTGCTCCAAGTCATATTTATAAGACTGTTTAGAATTACTAGATAGATTTTGCTTTTCTTCTAAAAATGTTAAAATCCATTCTCTCATTTGCTTCGAATCTCATATTCCTTACTAAAATCATGCAGGAGGGCATTGACAGCTTTGAGGATTGACTTCCGCGTGATAATCCCTTGGAAAATACCATCCTTATCAACGACTGGCAGGAAAGACTCATCCACTAACTTATGTAAAACATCCGTCAGTGTATAATCTGGATTAACTACCGCGACATCCTTCTTTGTCATGTGAACAATATCCATATCCGCCATGACTTCCTGACTTAAATCCTGCTCCATTTGATATGCAAAAATATCTCTAAGCCCTATGGTCCCAACAAATTTTTTCTCAGCAGTCACTACTGGAACTCGTGTATAAGTCATCTGGCTAAGGAGGAGAATTGCATGATCTGCATTGTGAGTATCAATGAGCACAGCCAAATTTTCAGCAGAAGTCAAAAAGGTTTCCTCTTGCTCCAGCAAAAAGAGTTCAAATTCTTTGGCAATCATCGAGCAAACTCCTTGGATAAGCCAGGATAAACCACATGATTACGTGTCAAAAAGTCCACTTTGAAATAGCTGTCATCAATTTCCACACGAGCGTAGAGACATTCTCTGATGGTTCCACGTGGTTGACTGATAGACCCTGGATTTAGAAAGAGAGTCTTTCCCTCCATCCAAGCATTTGGCACATGCAAGTGACCATAGAGACAGATATCAGCATCTTCCTCTTGAGCCCAGAAATCTAGTTTTTGGAAATTGAAGTTAATGTCAAATAAGTGTCCGTGAGTCTGGATAATCTTGGTAGGACCCAGTTGAGTCACTAAGCGTTCTGGATAATCTGAATAGAAATCCATATTTCCTCTAACTACCTGAATCCCTTCCCAGAGTGGTGAATCTGGGCGAAGCTCCGAGTCACCATCGTGAAAAATGGCATCAACTTTCCCAAGATAGCGATCACGTATTTCTTCTACAATCAAGCTATCTCCATGGGAGTCGCTCATTACAATGATGGTTTGCTTTGCCATGATGGAAATACCTCCAAAAGTTTCTTAACGGCTAAGGCACGGTGAGATTGACTATTTTTTTCTTCAAGGGTTAATTCAGCTGATGACTTGCCTGTTTCTCCTACTAGGAAAAGAGGATCATAGCCAAAACCATTTTCACCCTTAGGTTCAAAGTTAATGTAGCCTGACCAATCAGCTTCGACCACCAAGCTTTCCTTACCTGGGCTAGCCACAACCAAAGTGGTGTGGAATTGTGCCGAACGGTCCTTGAGTTCAAAGACCATGGCTAATTCGTGCAAGAGTTTAGCATTGTTTTCTTGGTCAGTGGCTCCCACTCCTGCAAATCGAGCTGACCAAACGCCTGGCAATCCACCGAGGACATCGACTTTAAGACCAGAATCATCTGCTAGAACCATATTACCTGTCAATTTGGAGATGGTTTCAGCCTTAAGGCGAGCATTTTCTTCAAAGGTCATACCAGTTTCAGCAACTTCAGGCAGATCTGGGTAATCATTGAGATTCTCCACATCATATCCAAGTTTGTCAAAGATAGCACGAAATTCCTTGGTCTTCCCTTCATTACAAGTCGCTATCAACAAGGTTTCTCTGACTTTGCTAGTTTCAAAGAAGGCTTCAACATCTACTCCTTCTTTAGGCAATTCCACATGCAAGAGTTGTCCATTTTCAACTAAGAGCAAGGCACCTTGGCGTTGAATGACTTCCAAGTTTCGACCAGCTTCTGCATTTAAAATCTCAACGATAAAAGAGAGTAAACGGAAGTTGGAAGACCAGCGCATTACCGTAATCGTGATTGGAAAACCACTTTCCTCATCACGGAAAATGCGAGCCAAATCCATAAAATCGAGATCAAGAGGATCTTTTATGAGGCTATAGATTCCACCGTAGACATCCCAGACACCTACATACCAGTCCTGGTTATCCTTGTATTCATAAATTTTGTTTGTCATAATGTTACATGCTCCACATGAATCTCTTTTTCTAGCCATTCCGCTCCAATCTGAGCAAAACTATGGCTATTTGCAGTCGTGTAAAAACGGTGTTGTAGAGGGCCGGCATCCCGGCTACGATTAATCTCGAAATAATTAAGTAATACAGAAATATCCCGTACACACTCTGCACCACTATCAATCAGTTTCACTTCTGGTCCCATCACATTTTGGATAATGGGTCTGAGGAGCGGGTAGTGGGTACAACCCAAAATCAAACTGTCTACCTTGCCCACTAATGGACGCAAGGTTTCATAAACTACTTTCTTGGTCACACTGGTTGAAAGGGCACCAGACTCAACCAAGGGAGCAAACTTAGGGCAGGCCAAACTTTCAACTTGCAAATTTGGATCTAGGTCATGAATTTTTTGACGATAGATATCTGATTGTACTGTCATCGGTGTTCCAATCACACCGATTCTCCCACCCTGACTTGCTTTGATAGCAGCTGAAGCACCCGGTAAAATGACACCCAGGACAGGAATATCCAACCTAGCCTTGACTTCTTCCCAAACAACTGCTGTTGCAGTATTACAAGCGATGACAATCATCTTGACATCCTTAGTCAAAAGAAAGTTGACCAACTGCCAAGTATATTCACGAATTTGCTCAGCAGGACGAGGCCCGTAAGGTGCCCGTGCCGAATCTCCAATATAGACGATTTCTTCATGAGGAAGCTGGCGCATGAGCTCACGTACAACGGTCAAGCCTCCAACGCCCGAATCCAAAAAACCAATTGGTCGATTATCCATACAGTCTTCTTTCTAGTCTTATTTTTCTGATTGATAGTTCATTATCATTACATTTCTCGCTGAAATTTCTGACAGACTGGTAAACTCCAGACTATCCCCTCTTAATCATAATCAAATATCAATAGAATGCAAGGAAAAAGTCTTATCCTTAAATATCAGTTGAACATAGTGAGAAGTCTGGAATTTTCATCCCAGACTTTTCCTATTTATTTCTTTTTATTGTTAGCAAGGGCTGCTTTTTGTTGGCGAATGATTTGGTGGTACACTTGTTGCACCTTAGCTTCGCTTGGTTTTTGACCATTTGCACTCAACAGAGTACGAACTGCTTCTGCATTCAAACGTGGGTTATCAGCAAATTCTTTTTCAATTTGCTTGCGCACCAAGTACATTCCTCCAAGAGCTCCACCTAGAAAAGCTAAAACAATCAAGACAATTGCTAAAATAAGGTCCATAATATTTCTCCTGTTTCTTTTTGAATCTTCTATATTATACCATAAAGTCCCACGCCTGACTAGTTTGATTTACGCTTTCAAAAGGGTAGGGCATTACTCAGATTCTTTTTCAGCTCTAATCTTTTTTAATTCAATAAAATTAAAAAAGAACTAAAATTTGGTAAAATAATTCAGTTTTTCCTAAAAAACCTTGCATTGAATCGATTTATTTGCTATATTAAGATTATACAAAACAAAGGAAACATCTTTCTGCAAGGCTTATTTTTTTACAAGAAAATGTATGCGCTTACAGATTTGAGAAAGGAGTTTTTATGGAGAAGAGCTATTGGGAAAAATCCTGTAAGTATAGCATCCGAAAATTGACCGTTGGAACTGCTTCTGTTTTACTGGGAGCTGTTTTTCTAGCAACACAGAATGTAGCTGCCGATGGCATCGAAGTGAAAGAAAATCAAGCAAGTGTCAGTGAGACTACGGTTCAAGTGAATACAAAAGTAGAGGAACCCACTCAAGAGGGTAAGGAAAATCAACCAAGCACAGAAAATCAAACCTCTACTGAATTAGCTGACAAAGAGGTAAAACCTGAAAAGGAAACACCTCAAACACATCATCAATCAGAGACTAACGCTGTAGTTGAACCTTCTGAAAATAAGGAGAGTGAAAAACCAGAACTTCCTATGACTAAGCAAGAAAACTATCAACTTCATTACGACCAACCAACTGCTCCTTCTTATGACGGCTGGGAAAAACAAGCCCTGCCAGTCGGAAATGGAGAAATGGGGGCAAAAGTTTTTGGGCTCATCGGTGAAGAAAGAATCCAATACAATGAAAAAACTCTCTGGTCTGGTGGACCGCAACCGGATAGCACCGACTACAATGGAGGAAACTATCAAGACCGCTATAAGGTCTTAGCAGAAATTCGTAAGGCATTAGAAGAAGGAAACCGCCAAAAAGCAAAACAATTAGCGGAGCGCAACCTAGTCGGACCAAACAATGCTCAGTATGGTCGTTACTTATCTTTTGGTGATATCTTTATGGTCTTTAACAATCAAAAGAAAGGCTTGGAAAATGTTACCGACTATCATCGTGGCTTAGATATTTCTGAGGCCATCTCGACCACTTCTTATACCCAAGACGGTACAATCTTTAAGCGTGAAACCTTCTCTAGCTATCCTGACGATGTTACTGTGACCCACTTGAGTAAAAAAGGTGATAAAACCCTTGATTTTACACTCTGGAATAGCTTGACTGAAGATTTGATTGCGAATGGCGACTACTCCTGGGAATATTCGAATTATAAACAAGGAGCAGTTACGACTGATTCTAATGGTATTTTGCTCAAAGGAACTGTCAAAGACAATGGTCTGAAATTTGCTTCCTATCTCGGAATCAAGACAGACGGACAAGTCACCGCACAAGATGGCTATTTGACTGTCACCGGAGCCAGCTATGCGACCCTTTTACTCAGTGCCAAGACCAACTTTGCTCAAAATCCAAAAACCAATTATCGTAAAGACATTGATCTAGAAAAAACGGTCAAAAATATCGTAGAGACTGCAAAGGCCAAGGGCTACGAGAAACTCAAGGAAAATCATGTCAAAGACTATCAAAGTCTCTTCAATCGAGTACAATTAAATCTTGGCGGTAGCAAGTCTAGCCAAACTACAAAAGAAGCTCTGCATACCTACAACCCAGAAAAAGGGCAAAAACTAGAAGAGCTCTTCTTCCAATACGGACGTTATCTACTCATTAGTTCGTCTCGTGACCGAACAGATGCCCTTCCTGCCAACTTGCAGGGAGTTTGGAATGCTGTAGACAATCCACCTTGGAACTCAGATTACCACCTCAATGTCAACCTTCAGATGAACTACTGGCCTGCCTACATGAACAATCTTGCAGAAACGGCTAAGCCAATGGTCAATTATATTGATGACATGCGCTACTATGGTCGTATCGCTGCTAAAGAATATGCAGGTATCGAATCCAAAGAAGGCCAAGAAAACGGTTGGTTGGTTCATACTCAAGCAACACCATTTGGCTGGACAACTCCAGGCTGGAATTACTATTGGGGTTGGTCTCCAGCTGCCAATGCTTGGATGATGCAGAACGTCTATGACTACTACAAATTCACCAAGGATGAAACCTATCTCAAAGAAAAGATTTATCCAATGCTCAAGGAAACAGCCAAGTTCTGGAATTCCTTCCTGCACTACGACAAATCTAGTGACCGTTGGGTTTCTTCTCCATCTTACTCACCAGAGCATGGAACTATCACGATTGGAAATACCTTTGACCAATCTCTAGTTTGGCAGTTATTCCACGATTATATGGAAGCAGCCAATCACCTCAATGTCGACCAAGATTTGGTGACAGAAGTGAAGGCTAAATTTGACAAGCTCAAACCACTTCATATCAACCAAGATGGCCGTATCAAGGAATGGTATGAGGAAGACAGTCCTCAATTCACTAATGAAGGAATTGAAAACCATCACCGTCACGTTTCTCATCTGGTTGGGCTCTTCCCAGGAACCTTATTTGGCAAAGATCAGCCTGAATATCTGGAAGCAGCACGCGCAACCCTAAACCATCGTGGAGATGGTGGTACCGGTTGGTCTAAGGCTAATAAAATCAACCTCTGGGCTCGTCTCCTAGATGGAAATCGTGCCCATCGTTTATTGGCAGAACAACTCAGATCCTCAACTCTAGAAAACCTCTGGGATACGCACGCGCCTTTCCAAATTGATGGGAACTTTGGTGCAACCAGCGGTATGGCAGAAATGCTCCTTCAGTCTCACACCGGCTACATTGCCCCATTACCAGCCCTTCCAGATGCATGGAAAGATGGTCAAGTCTCAGGTCTAGTAGCTCGTGGTAACTTTGAAGTCAGCATGAAATGGAAAGAAAAGAATCTTGAAACGCTATCCTTCCTTTCTAATGTGGGTGGAGACTTAGTCGTAGACTATCCAAATATCGAATCTAGCCTTGTTAAGGTAAACGGTAAGGAAGTACAAGCTACCCGCATCAAAGACAATCGCATCCAGCTTGCTACTCAAAAGGGCGATGTCATTACCTTTGAAAACTTTCCTGTGCCTATACCGTCTGAATTTGATTAGACTAAATCTAATCTATATCATAGACTCTCTACGAATCTATTATTTGCATCAGCTTTTTAAAACTTCGCCTTAATCTTATTGCTATAAACAAAAAAGATGGAATATCTTCCATCTTTTTTGTGATAATAAAGTTATATATGAGTATATATATGTACGTACTTCCAATTTCTAGTCTCTAAAATAAACTAAAAAGCCAGTTATAAATCCAGTTAAAAATCGAATATAACAAATTCAAAAGGAATTCATAAAAAAATAAACAAATGTGATACCAAATAAATTCTACAATCGTAATCAGTGGCTTGACTAGGATATAAAATAAAATATCCCAAATAAATTTCATTTTTTATCTTCCTTTCTAGGAAGTCCCGCAATCCAAGGCAGAGCAGATAACATTTTATAAGCCGCAAGAAATTTAGCAACCTCTAGGGCTTTTGGCTCAGATTCCTTCTTCTCAGTCAGTACTCCCATTCCTCTTACCCAGAGGCATGTTCCAATAATTCTAGCCATTCCTGTAAAAAAATTTGGTTGGTTGTCCATATGATTCTCCCGTAGTTCATATCATTTCTAACAGATTAGTTCTTATTGTATTCAGTATATCAAATTTATATAGTTTATCAAGTTTTTATCTGCAAAATAAAAAAGTTTCATAACCTTTCTAGAATAATACTAGGAAGATTATAAAACTTTTCATTAGTTCATATCTTTTTTATAGCGTTCCAATTCTGCTTGGTTAGCCCAAACATAATGTCCTGGACGAATTTCAACCATAGACGGTTTATCAGTTTCGTAGTCGTGTTGGTCTGGATCATAGACTTTCAAAACTTTCTTACGTTCCAAGATTGGATCTGGAATCGGTACAGCTGATAAAAGTGCTTGTGTATATGGATGAACTGGATTGTTAAACAATTCTTCAGTTTCAGCCACTTCAACAATGACACCCTTATAAATTACCGCGATACGATCAGAGATAAAACGAACTACTGACAAATCGTGGGCGATAAAGAGATAGGTCAAGCCCAATTCTTTTTGGAATTTCTTGAGCAAGTTCAAAACTTGGGCACGAACAGAAACGTCCAAGGCTGAAATTGGCTCATCCGCGATAACGAAATCAGGTTCCATAACCAAAGCGCGGGCAATCCCGATACGTTGACGTTGTCCACCTGAAAACTCATGAGGATAACGCGTCAAATGCTCAGACAAAAGTCCAACTTCACTGATAATCTTTTTAACTTTTTCTTGTCTTTCTTCCTCATCCTTAAATAGGTGATAGTTATAAAGACCTTCAGAAATAATATAGTCAACTGTTGCACGTTCATTCAAACTAGCAGCAGGGTCTTGGAAAATCATTTGGATTCGGCGGACTAATTCTGACGCTTGAGTACGTGATTTTTTACCATTAATTTTTTGACCATCAAAGATGATATCACCTTTGCTGGTATTATTCAAACCGATAATTGCACGACCAATTGTTGTTTTACCACTACCTGATTCTCCAACAAGTGAGAATGTTTCACCTTTGTTGATAAAGAAGTTAGCATTTTTAACAGCTACAAACTTTTTACTTCCTTCACCGAAGGAAATCTCTAAGTCTTTAATTTCTACTAATTTTTCAGACATTTCCTTCCTCCTAGTTTTCCAGATGAACAAGACCCATTCTCTCACGAATCTTGTCATGTAAATTTGCAATTACTGCTGGTTTTGCAACTTTTGGTGCTTGCTCATGAAGTAACCATGTTTTAGCCCAATGAGTATCTGAAACAGCAAATTGGGGTGCTTTTTCTTCGAAATCAATTTTCATTGCGTAATCTGAACGAAGAGCAAAAGCATCTCCCTTCAATTCTGTATAAAGTGATGGAGGTGTTCCCGGAATTGAATACAATTCCCCTTTATCGTCAGCCAACTGTGGCAAACTTGATAAGAGGCTCCATGTGTATGGGTGACGTGGATCGTAGAAGATTTCCTCAACTGTACCATACTCAACGATTTCACCAGCATACATAACCGCAACTTTGTCAGCAATACTTGCTACCACACCAAGGTCGTGTGTGATAAAGATTGTTGTAAAGTGGTATTCATTTTGTAGAGACTTCAACAAGTCAATAATCTGAGCCTGAATCGTCACATCAAGGGCAGTTGTTGGCTCATCACAGATAAGAACATCTGGACGACACGCAAGAGCAATAGCGATAACGATACGTTGACGCATCCCTCCAGAATATTGGAATGGATACTCCTCAAAACGCTTTTCAGCATCAGGAATACCAACCTTATTCATGTAGTCGATAGCCATTTCTTTTGCTTCTTTTGCTGTTTTACCTTGGTGTTTAATGATAACTTCAGTAATTTGGCTTCCGATTGTTTTGATTGGGTCCAAACTAGTCATAGGATCTTGGAAGATAGTTGCAATCTTGGCCCCACGAATTTGTTCCCAATCTTTGTGAGACGAAAGTGCTGTTAGGTCTTGTCCACGGTAATCGATGCTCCCCTGAGCAATACGCCCGTTTTCTTCTAACATTCCTGTAAAAGTTTTTGTCAAAACTGATTTACCCGAACCAGATTCTCCAACCAAGGCAAGAACTTCTCCTTCAATCAACTCAAGAGAAACTCCGCGGATAGCGGTCAAAACTTTGTCACGAACATCAAATTCCACGACAATATCTTGAGCAGATAAAATTACATTTTTATTATTTGTCATTTCTACTCCTATCTGTGTGTACGTGGATCACTAGCATCGGCTAAATTTTGTCCAACAATGAAAAGTGATAAGGAAACCAAAACCAAAGTTGTCAATGGAATCCAGAAGAGGTAGGCATTTGTAGTTACGTTCTGAGAATAATCTGAGATCAAACGTCCCAAACTTGGAACTGTAATCGGCAATCCGAGTCCAAAGAATGAAAGGAAAGCTTCATATGAGATAAAGGCTGGAAGCATTTGCGTCAAAGTCGTTACGATAACAGATACCAACTGAGGCATAATATTTTTTACTATAATTTTATATGTCGGTGTCCCCAGTGTCTGAGAAGCAAGGTTATATTCCAAATCACGATAACGCATGATTTGAATACGGATAGAATAAGCAATACCAATCCATGTAGTTACACTCATGGCGAAAATCAAGTTCCAGAAACCTGCACCGATAGAGTAAGTCAAAACGATAACGATCAATAACGATGGAATATTGTTGATAACGTTGTAGACTTCCATCATGATACGGTCTACTGATTTTGAAATACCCCAAATTCCACCTACAATCACACCGATAACAAGGTTTATAAAGGTCGCAATTACAGAAATCAAGATAGAGTTACGAGCTCCAAACCAGACACCATCAAAGAGAGATTTCCCGTTACTATCTGTACCAAACCAATGTTCACCATTCGGTTTGATATAGCGAGCACTAAAATCATTTACCTTACTTACATCGTTAAAGTCAAAATCTGAGAACATTGGATAGATGAAACTCATCAAAACGATGGCAATCAAGATACCGAGCATGATGACTGTTGATTTTTTCTTCAAAAACTGTCTAAAGACAGAACCCCAGTATGAATAGGCAGGAGTATCAATTGCTTCAGAGGCATAATCATCACGTTTTACAAATTGAAATTTATCATTACTAATTGTAGACATTATTTGCCTCCTTTCTCTGTCAATTTAATACGTGGGTCAATCATAGTCATCCAAATATCCCCTACAAATAATGAGAAGATAGAGATACATGTAAAGATAAAGACAAGACCAACAACCATATTGTTGTTTGATGCTTTTACAGAGTCAATCAGCATTTTACCCATACCAGGGAAAGCGAAGACTGTTTCTGTAAGAGTTGCTCCACCGATAACACCAATAATAGAACCTGGAATACCTGAAACGAGCGGTACCATAGCGTTCTTAAAGATGTGTTTATTTGAAATTTCTTTCTCAGATAGACCTTTTGCACGTGCAAAACGAACAAAGTCTTGAGATTGTAAGTCAATCATGTAACGACGAATCCAAATTGCCATACCAGGTGCACCCAACAAGCCCAAAATCACTGCAGGAAGGACATAAGAACGCCAATCTCCAGCACCCAAAATTGGGAATGAATCAGGAAATCCGATAGATGAACCAATCAAACGAATGATATAAACCAAGGCAATGGTTGGAAGGGCAAGCAAGAAAGTCAAAATTCCTGTAGAGAAACTATCAATCCAAGTATTTTTGTAACGAGCCATTGCAGAACCAAGTGGAATTGCAATCGCGTATGAAATAGCAAGACCAATCAAACCTGTGATAGCAGAACTTGCAATCATTGATGGATACTGATAGTTACTTTCAGTAGCTGTGTATGGATCATCCTTACCATAGTTTGCTACTTCACGTGCATCTGCTTGACTTGGAGATTTATAAGTTCTTGAGTAGATATTGACTGATGATGTTTTCTTACCAGTTGGGAATTGAACTTCAGAAGTCTTGGTTTGTCCTTGTCCTTGTGTGATAACTTGAAGCACAGGAGTATTGGCATAAGTTGGATAAGAATCTCCTAAGTTTAAGTTCACAAAGTTTTGATGAACAAATGGGAATTGACTGTTGAAGTACAAGAGGTATTTATGTTTAGTCCCTGAACCTACCAAAGACCATCCAATAGCTGGATCGTTTTCAAATCGCAAATAACGCTCTAAATTAGGATTTTCTGGATCTTGAATCTTGTTTGTATGGTCAATATCAAGCAAGTTTGCATAGAATTTGAACACACGCTCAAAAATAGGAATTTCACGAGTCGCATAGAATTGTCCGCTCTCTGTGAATACACCCAAAGTCCAACCGTTACCAAGTTGTTGGATATATTTTTCGTAGATAGCTTTATTTGTATCGTTTGCATCAACGGTTACAGAAGGGTCAATGCTACTAGCTTTTTCCTGCAACTCTTTCGTATCGTAATATTCGATATAACCCATACGCTCAAAAACGGTATTTTCATAGTTATCACGTTTATCAGCTGTTGTTGCAATTTTATTGTAGTTAGTATCTTGTTTGAAGATCAACTTCCGTGGAACCATCGTATAGATGATTGTGTAAATCAAGGTCGTTACTAAAAAGATAGAAACTAACGACCGCAAGATACGCATAAAAACATATTTTTTCATATTATTTCCTTTAAAATCCCAAAAGAACCTTCTCCTTTTGGAGAGAAAGTTCTGATGAGCATTATTTATTTCACGTGGCTCGCTAATTCTTTTTGAGCTTTTTCATTTGATTCAGCTTTTTCTTTGAGCCATTTTTCACGAGCTTTTTGGTATTCTTCTTTTGTAATAGGTTTTTCACCAACTTCAGTGTACTTCAAGTAACCTGAGGTTTCTCCTTTAAGACCCGCAACTGAGTATGAAGAAGTAAATGGAATAACTTTAGATACAAATGATACAGCAGTTTCTTTCGGACCTGCCATTACAGGAATTGTCAAACCGTTGTCTGTTAACCAAGCTTGTGCAAGGGCATATTTTTCATAACGTTTTTGAACGTCTTGATTTTCTTTGTTTGCTTCATCAAGTAATTTTTCATAGTCAGACAAACCAAGTTTTTGGATAACTGATGCATCAGTATCTTTATCGATACCCATAATCAAACGAGTATTACCACCTTTAATCGTGAACTGGTCTAAGAAAGTTGATGGATCTTGGTAATCAGGATTCCATCCAGTCAAGGTATGAATATCCCAGTCTTGTTCTTTAGCTGTTGGAGCACTAAATGAAAGTGGTAAAGCTTCTGCTTGGGTCATTTGTTGAAGATCGATGACAACATTGTCAGCTCCAAGTACGTTTTCAATAGACTGTTTAAGTGATTGAACACGGTTTACAACTGCTGTAGACTCTTGGATTGTTAGAGCATCCAAGTGAATTGGGAATTCTACCCCTTCTGCTTTCAAGCTTTCTTTTGCTTTAGCAAAGGCAGCTTTAGCTTTTTCTTCGTTGTAAAGACCATTTTGCGAATCAGCAAGCGATACGTTTGACCATGTGCTTGAGTTTGTCTTCGCAAGACTTTCTTCTACAAGTTTACCAAACTGTTTGTCTCCAACTTGAAGATTATATGGTGAGAATGTATTACGGATTGCAACTGCAGCACCATCTGTACCATTTGTCTGAGCTGAGTAAGAATTACGGTCTACCGCAAAGTTAAGGGCTTGACGGAATTCTTTGTTTAGCAAAGCTTTTCTTGTAGATTCTTTTTGGCTATCTGTTGTTTTTGAGGTATGGTTATAAGTTGTACGACCATAGTTCACACTTACAGTAGCGATAGCTGATCCTGGTTCGTTAAAGAAGATATTATCTTTGAACTCAGAAGCATATTTTTCATACGTTGAGCTAGTAGGATAGATCCGAGCTTTACTGTATTGTCCTTCTGAGAATCCTTTAGCAACGATATCTTGGTCTTTCCCATCCCAGTAAGTAAATTTGATGTTTTGAATTTTAACAGCGTCTTTATCCCAATAAGCATCGTTCTTAGCCATCTCAATCGAAGACTTAGCAGTGATTGATTTCAAAACAAACGGTCCATTATACAAAATAGATGATGGATCTGTAGGTGCACCAAAGCCTTCCCCTTTTGATTTAAGGAAATCTTCGTTGATTGGCATCATCACGCCATTTGTTGTTTTGTCATTCCAGAAAGTCTCTGGCTGATTCAATGTATACTCAAGAGTGTTATCGTCAACTGCTTTTATACCAACAGTTGAAAAATCGTTTGTTTCACCGTTAATGTAAGCACTAAGTCCTTTGATTGAAGAACTAATAACTGACAAACCTTTTGATTTGCCTTCTACCGCGTGTTTCAAACCTGTCACAAAGTCTTGGGCTTTAACTGGAGCATATTCTTCTCCTTCAGCAGTAACCCACTTAGCATCCTTACGGATTTTATAAGTATAAGTCAAACCGTCTTGTGAAACTGTCCATGATTCAGCAATCGATGGTACAAGGTTTCCATATTTATCGTTAGCAAGCAAACCATCTACCGCATTTGTCGTCACAAAAGAAGTAGAATCAACGTTGTTAACAACGTAATCCAATGTTTCAGGATCAACTGAATAAACGTATTTATAATCTGATGCTAATTTTGTATTGCTTGAGCCTGCATTTGAATTTGAATTTGAACATGCAGCAAGTACTCCGACTGCAAGCAAGGATACTCCCGCTACCGCAAGAATCCGACTTTTTTTCATTTTTTAAACTCCTCGTTTTAAATAGTGGATATTGAAGATTATACCACAGTTTTTTTAAAAAGTAAACGAATTTTCAGAATATTTTGTCGCATGTTTTTTTACACATTTGAATCTTATGTTTTCAGAAAAGAAAACTATTGACGAGAAACAATTTTCAAGGTATAATAATAAAAGTTAAGGCGGTATAGCCAAGTGGTAAGGCACGGCTCTGCAAAAGCTTGATCGTCGGTTCAAATCCGTCTACCGCCTTTTTTATACTATTTTATAGGAATTTATCCGAAAAAAAGCCCATTTTTATGGGCTTTTTTATTTTTATTTTCGTATAAAAAAGATAACTTTAAAAACTTTTGGGGCGAGGGTGTTTTTTAGAGCTTGGATTTAAAATCCAAGCTCTCAGGGTAAACAAAAAAAGACCGCTCAAAAAAGCTTTATCAGTTTTCTCTGATAAAGCTTTTGTTTTATTCAGTTTCTTCTTCTGATTCAAGTTCTTGAATTTGAACCTTAAGCTTGGTGACACGACCATTTTTGACCTTGTCATTTGTCAAGGTGATATGCTTGTTGCCACTATCTAACTCATAACTGAGTTTCTCAGATGTTGGAATAGTTCCCACACCAGTCAAATAGTACCCAGCAATGGTATCTACATCGTCACTTTCAAGAACAACATCAAAATAGTCATTGAAATCGTTCAAATTCATTGTCCCTTGGACAATATGAGTGTCCTCGCCGATAGTATGAACATAGACTTCAGCACGGTCAGTTTCATCATCAATCTCACCAACAATCTCTTCAAGGAGATCCTCAAGTGTTACCAAACCAGCCATTCCTCCGTATTCATCAAGAAGAATTGCCATCTGTCTTTGTGAATTTCTTAGTTCTTTTAACAAATCGTCCACAAAAATAGTTTCTGGTACAAATAGAGGTTCCTGTAATATCTTTCTCAATACAATATTATCAAAACCATCGGTAAACCCTGCTTTTAGCAGACTCTTTGTATGAATCAAACCAATAACATTGTCCTTATCGCCGTCATAAACAGGAATTCGAGAAAAATTTTGTTTTAAGATACTTTCGATAATAGTCTGAGTGTCATCTTTGATATCTACCATAAAGGCATCTGTTCGAGGAACCATGACTTCACGCGCCATAAGCTCATCTAGTGAGAAAATCCCCTGCAACATCTCGATTTCATCAGCATCCAAAGTTTCTTCGCTCTTAGTCAGCATGTACTCAATCTCATCACGAGTCATTTTTTCGTCTGCATCGTCAAATGTCATCGGCGTTAAACGGCTCAAAAGATTGGTTGATGCAGATAGCATCCAAACAAAGGGACTCACAATCTTACCGAGAGCAATAATAAATGGTACAGTTCGGATTGCCAAGGCATCCTTAAGATTTAGAGCAATGCGTTTAGGATAAAGTTCACCAAAAACGATAGAGATATAGGTCAAGAAAGCAAGTGACAGGAAGCTTGCGATTGCGTGCGCAGTTTCGCTATTTCCCATCCATGAGGCTATCAATTGTCCTAGAGAGTCTGCTAGTTTAGCCCCTGACAAGATTGTAATTAAAGTAATACCAACTTGAATGGTTGATAAAAAGTGATTGGGGTTTTCAAGTACCTTTAGCAAACGGATATAGCGTTTATCCCCCTCTTCAGCCTTTTGTTCAACACGTGAGCGACTAAGAGAAATCATAGCCATCTCTGTAGCAGAGAAAAAAGCATTTAAAAAGGTCAAAACAACTAATAATACAAATTGCAGTAACAAATCCTGACTGCTCGGGTCTTCCATTTTCCTTCTCCTAAAAAGTATAATTGTGACTATTATACCATATTTTTCAACTTCTACACATTAAATTGTGATTTCTATAGTAAATCCCCTACCGAAACAATAAGGGACCGACTATCTATTAGTTCTTTGTAACAGTTACTTTTCCTGTTCGGTAATCTAACTGAATTCCCTTTTGAACGTTAGGAACTACGACGTTAAACTCCAATTCACCATCAGATGATTTGGCTTCAATCTGAGATGCAGAAGGAACCAAATCTTCTTCTGTAGCGTAGAGCAATGTGACACGGTAACGCACGCGCTTATTTTGATCCAAAGCCTTTCGAACTAAACTTTCATAGTAGTTTTGTCCAGTCGAATCTTCTGCGCGTGCTTGGTTGGCCCAGGCTGTTTGTACAGCGATATTTTTGGGATTGCTAGTAGATGCATCAAAACCATCTAAACCACCAATCAAGGCATAGCCTAATAAATGTCCTCTATCTACAGCGTGATTATAAGTCCCTTTTAGGTTTTTGACTTGATGCCATCCTGCTGGGGTCCAAGAAGTTGAACCATTACCGGTTTCTTCACGGTCTTTGTACTGTCTTGTTGCTTTTGACATAAGGGCATTAGCCACAGTTGGAACCGTCTCCCCACCTACAGTTTTTGTCTTGTTATCAGCATAGGGTTTACTTGAAACCTTTGCATCTAAGTTCGTTTTGTTCCCATTTACGATAAAGGCACCTGCTCCATTCCACTCAATAGTACCCTTTATTTGTTTTTTTACCGAATCAGTCAGTACACTCTCGGCCAGTTCTTGACTTGGAGCATCAGACGACTGGGATTTTTCTTTTACTCGTGTTTGTGGTGCAGTGTTGGAATACTGCATTTGTTTAATATAGTAGCTTCCTGCTGACAAGAGCAAAAAGAGCAAGAGACCAATTAGGGCCTGCCTTGTTTTTTTGTTCATACTTTCTCCTTCATTTCACTTCCTAGAAAAAGACTGGTCTCCCAGCCTATTTTCCTGTAAATTTCGCAATTAACTCATGCCATTTTTCTGGAGCTAAAATCGCCCATGGATCTTGCCCCTTGCCTAAGATACCGTAGCCAATCATCAAGCCAATTCCAAGTGCTAAGAGACCTAAAAGTAAAACAATGATGACTAAAAGAAATCGACGCAGCACATAAGCTACTTCTTTATTCATCTTCATCTTCATCAGCTTCCACACTTACCCGTTCAATATTAGCTCCTAACTGAGCTAACTTTTCATGAAAACGATAATAACCTCTATCCAAATGGACAAGTTTTCCAACAACAGTCTCACCCTCGGCCACTAAGCCTGTCAATATCAAGGCTGCACTTGCACGAAGGTCCGTAGACAGCACTTCTGCCCCTTGGAGAGGTTGCCCGCCAACAATACGAGCAGTGTCACGGATAATCTCAGAATGCAAGCCCATGCGACGCATTTCCTCTAGATGTTGGAAACGATTCTCAAAAACTGTCTCAACCATAGTTGATTCTCCTTGAGCAACCGTCATAAGAGCAGTAAACTGCGCCTGCATGTCCGTAGGAAACCCTGGATGTGGTAAGGTCTTGACATGAACTGCTTTTAGTTTGTCCCGTTGAGAACGGATGCGGATACCTTCATCCTCATCGATGACTTCAACACCCATTTCTTGTAATTTCGCCAACAAGGGACGGTTGTGTTCCCAGATAGCATCTTGAATCAGGACATCTCCACCTGTCATTGCAGCAGCAACCATGAATGTCCCTGCTTCGATGCGGTCTTGAACAACGTTATGGGTTGCACCATGCAAGTTTTCAACACCAGTGATGGTAATGCTCTCTGTTCCTGCGCCTTTGACTTTAGCTCCCATTTTATTCAAGAGGACAGCCAAGTCTACAATTTCAGGTTCACGCGCAGCATTTTCGATAACAGTTACGCCATCAGCTAGCGTTGCAGCCATCATCAAGTTTTGGGTTGCCCCAACACTAGGAAAGTCCATATAGATATGGGCCCCATGCAAGCGTTCTGCCTTAGCTTCGATATAGCCAGCTGTTTGGGTAATCTTAGCCCCCATTGCTTCCAAACCTTTAAGGTGAAGGTCAATCGGACGACTACCAATTGTACAACCACCTGGCATCGAAACTTTAGCGTGACCAACCCTAGCTAGGATTGGACCCAAGACTACAATAGAAGCACGCATCTTGCTAACATACTTATAGGGAGCTTCTTCTGTGATATCATCTGTCGCATCCACTTCAACAATGTGTGCATCTTGATCAAAATTAACTTTCGCATTTAATCCACGAACTACTTGGTTCATGGTAAAGACATCCGATAGGATAGGAACATTTTTTAAAACTGTTTTTCCTTCGCTTGCTAAAATTGTCGCCGCAAGTAGTGGCAAAACTGCATTTTTCGCGCCCTCAATGGTAACACTTCCGACAAGGCGATTATCGCCACCTCGAACTACAATTTTTTCCATAAATATTTTCCTTTACTTTCGAATTTAGAATAATGTCCGTACAGCTTCTTGCCATAATTGGTAGAGATTTAGGAAAAAAGAACTGATTAGATATCCTAAACCGATACTACACAATACTACCAAAAGTCGTACCTTCCTCGCATTGTCCTTGGTCACCTTCAAAATTTGATCCCATTTGACTAAATCTTTCAAAAGTTGAAAAACTAGGTAGACAAAAAACATATGACTACTGAGAGTAAAAAACAATTGAATCATCTGCCTATTATACCATCTTCTTTTTTTCTACGCTAGTCTATGGACTTGCACTATATTCTATGGGTTGTTTTTCAAGTAATCAATTGCATCCTGAAGTGTTTTTACAGGAACAATCTTCATGTCTGTTTTAATCATTTCAGCCGCTTCTACAGCCGTGTCATAATTACTTTTAGCATTAGGATTGGCCTTTTTAGCTTCTTCAGTTACTGGATTGTTAGGAGCAAAGAATACAGTAGCTCCTTTTTTTGCAGCAGCAACAACTTTTTTGTCAATTCCACCAATATCACCAACATTTCCATCTCTGTCGATACTTCCTGTACCAGCAATGATACGTCCATTTCGAAGAGTTGGATCTGCAATTTGCGTATAGATGGATAAACTAAACATCATTCCAGCACTCGGACCACCAATGCCAGCAGTTGAAAACTTGATTGGCACGTCACTTGACACTTCTGTGCGGTCAATCAAACCGATTCCAATACCGTTTTTCCCATTTTCCAGAGTAATGATTTTTCCTTCAGCGGTTTTGACTTTCCCGTCTTCTTGGTAAGTAACCTTAACCTTGTCACCTAGCGTTTGAGAATTAACGTAGTCGACCATCTCCTTAGAACTCTCAAAAGTCTTATCATTGACAGCCGTTACTGTGTCAGCGATATTGAGAATACCCTTGAAGGTTGAGTTATCTGTTACGGTCAAAACATAGACTCCCAGGTATTTGAGTTCTATCTCCTTGCCCGCTGCCTTCAGACCTTGATATTTGGCCATGTTCTGCGAAGTTTCCATGTAAAACTGGTTGATTCGCATAAATTCCGCATCTGACGAACCACCAGTCATCTCTTTAGCACTATGTATGTCCGTAAAAGGTGTTAGCCAAGCATAAACCAAGTCAACCAGTCTAGCGTGCTTAACTCCAACTGTTACAAATTGGTAGGAACCTTCTTCTTGGTCAGATTGGTTATTTACTTGTAAAACCTTTCGAATATCTTCTGAAGTCCCTGGCACCTCAATGTAATAAGGAAGTGGTACCGTAAAAGATATAAAAGTGATAATGAGCCCGATGATTAAATATATGGGCCATCTAGTTTTTTTCTTCATTCTTTAACTCCTCTAAGACAGCATTTGGTACATACTTGCTAATATCTTGACCAAACTTCAATAGTTCTCTCACAGCTGAAGAGCTGATGTAAACATGCTCTGGGCGACTATGGAGATAGACTGTCTCAATCTCTCCTGCTAATTGATGGTTGTAAAAATCAAAACTGGCTTCATACTGAAGATCCGCAGCGTTACGCAAACCACGAACAAGAACATGGACACCCAGTTTTCTAGCAACATCAACGACTAATTCATCATGAGAGGCAATGACTTGGACATTTTTAAGGTGTCCCACCGCTTTTTCAACCGTCTCTAGCCGACTTTCTATCGGTAAAAATCCATTTTTGTGTGGATTATAAAAAATTCCCACATACAATCTATCAAAGAGCTTACTTGCGCGTTCAATAAGGTCCAAATGACCATTGGTAATTGGATCAAACGAACCTGTAAATAGCCCAATTTTATCTGACATAAACCGTCACCTTACTAATCCCATATATTTTTTCCTTCCAGATGCCTAAACAGGCGATTTCTTCTGGAAGCTCTACTGATTTATCGGTCTCGCAGACCACCATGACATCTTCTGAAAAAAGATTTCTCTCAGCCATTTTTTCAATGTCGGATACGATCTGTTCCTTTGCATAGGGAGGGTCCAAAAAGATGAGATCAAAGACACCATCCACTTGCTCCAATGCGCGACTGGATTCCATTTTCAATAATTGAAATTTAGAGGTTTCCTTGGTCATCTGAATGTTTTCTGCCACAATATTCTGTGCTCGGCGATCCTTCTCAACTAGGACAGCGCTGGACATCCCTCTTGAAACTGCTTCAATGGATAAGCCCCCACTACCAGTATAGAGATCTAGCACACGCCCTCCTTCAAAGTAAGGGCCAATCATATTGAAAATAGCCCCTCGGACCTTGTCCGATGTCGGCCTCGTTGTTTTCCCGTCCAAGGTCTTTAAAGGACGTCCTCCGTAGATTCCTGATACGATTTTCATAAGGTATATTATACCAAATTCTGATGAAATAAGAAAATCGAACCTCTCGGTTCGATTGATTAAAGAATATTCTCGTAAGTATCTCTAACTTCTTGTGGCCAAACACTGGTTTGAACTTCACCGATGTGCTTCTTACGAAGTAAGAACATGGCCATACGAGACTGTCCAATTCCTCCACCAATTGTCAATGGGAAGAGTCCATTCAAGAGAGCCTTATGCCATTCAAGAGATAAGCGGTCTTCATCTCCTGTAATAGCTACCTGACGACGAAGAGTGTCTTCATCGACACGAATCCCCATTGAAGACAACTCAAAGGCTGCACCAAGATTCTCATTCCAAACTAGAATGTCCCCGTTCAGACCCTTATAGCCATTTTCAGATTCTGTTGTCCAGTCATCATAGTCCGGTGCACGTCCGTCATGAGGTTTTCCATCTGACAATACACCACCGATACCAATCAAGAAGACTGCACCGAATTCCTTACAGATAGCATTTTCACGTTCTTTAGGTGTTAAGTCTGGATAGCGTTCAACCAACTCTTCAGTATGGATAAAGGTAATTTGCTTCGGCAAGATTGACTCAATATCATAGCGGGCTTCGACTGCCAACTCTGTCAAACGAATGGCCTTATAAATCTTTTCAACTGTCTCTTTAAGATATGCAAGATTGCGATGTCCGTTTGGAATGACCTTTTCCCAGTCCCACTGGTCAACATAAACTGAGTGAGTCGCATCTAGTGAGTCTTCATCTGGACGAAGAGCCTTCATGTGAACGAAGAGACCTTCTCCCTCACCAAAACCAAAACGAGCCAAGGTATGGCGTTTCCACTTAGCAAGTGAATGCACCACTTCATAGGTCTCATTAGGAATCTGCAAAACCTTAACTGAAACTGGATGTTCAATACCTGAAAGGTTGTCCTGCATTCCATCACCAACCTTACTCAAGATTGGTCCTTGCACTTCTACTACTTCTAACTTATCTTTTAAATATTGGGTAAAGGTATTTTTTACAAAGGAAATCTCTTCTTGCTGATGGATAAAACTTTTCTTCATACGTTCCTCCTTTTGAATAATAAAAAGATTATACCTTTTTGTTATTAAAAATGAAAGTAAAAATTAAAAAAGAGCTCATTTGAGCTCTAAAAGTATTAATCGTCACGTCCAAAGATTCGTAGGAAGCTAAGGAAGAGGTTGATAAAGTCGAGGTAGAGGCTAAGTGCTAAAGAAATTGCCCAACCTGTAGCGACCTGACCATCTGACTCTTCGTAAACATAACGAATTTTTTGATTATCCCAAGCAATGAGACCTGCAAAAACAAGCACCATAACAATACTAATAATGTAATCCATTAGGTCACTATTTAAGAAGATATTGACAACCATAGCTAGTATCAAACCAAATAGGGCTGCAATCAAAGCACGACCGATTCCACTCAAATCCTTTTTAATGACTACTCCTATGATAGCCATCACGAAGAAGAGGGCTGCACTGGAGATAAAGGCTGTCAAAACTGTCCCAGGAAGATAGAGCGACACAATGAAGCTTAGTGAAAAACCATTGACCGCTGAATAGAGCAGGAATATTGGAAAGGTTGCTGGACTATTCTTTATCGCTAAACCACTCGCAAAAATCACTAGAGCTACTTCTACAATTCCTGTGACAATTAACCATATGCGGGCGTTAAGCATTAACTGAACCAGAAGATCTTGGAAGGTTGTTAACATCAAGGCTGAAACGATTGCAGATAAAGCAATCCCGATCCCTACAAAAGCATATACTTTTGCATAAAATTGATTCAGACCAGAACGTTCTTGAATAATTGTTTGATTCATATCTTTTTCTCCTTATGAAATCTTTTTACTGATTATAACAAAAATAAACTATTTTAACTCAAATAAAACATGAGTATGCCTGCAGCAATGGCAACGTTGAGACTTTCCGCTTGCCCTTTCATGGTAATATGAACCAGTTGGTCTGCCTGGTCTGTCATGAATTGACTGATTCCTTGACCTTCATTTCCCATGACCAAGGCGAAATCTTCTAGCTGAGCAAGCTCACGATAATCTTTAGAGTTTTGGGACAAAGTAGTTGCCAGAATTGGTAAATTGCTCTTTTTAGCCTCTTCAACAAAAGTTTCAACAGGCATCCGATAAATCGGCAAATGAAAATGGCTGCCCTGCATGGATCGGAGAGTCTTCAAGCTATAAATATCTGCTGACTTGCTTGAAACAATGACTCCAGAAAAACCTGCCGCATCTGCCGTTCGGATCATTGTGCCAACATTTCCAGGATCCTGCACGTCTTCCAAGAAAAGATATTTTCCAGAGGTGAAATCCGGCAACTGCTCTTCTTCCTTTTGAACAATGGCTACAATGCCCTGAGGAGTTTGTGAATCTGCTAAATCAAGCAAGATTTCTTCGGCCACAAAGACGGTCTGAGGATAGTCCGTTAATTTTTCACCATACTCTGACAGGGCAAATATTTTCTCTATAATTGCACCTGCTTGAACAGCCTCTTCAAACAAATGCCATCCTTCAATTAAATAAGAAGATTTTCGATATTTTTTTTGATGCAATTTCTTGGCATTTTTTACCACAGAATTGGCTTTAGAGGTTATAATAGTCATAGGAGTATTATAACACAATCAAGGAGGTTTGGTATGCAAAAGGTCAAAATGATCGCACAGGGTCGCGTTCAAGGCGTTGGTTTCCGCTGGGGCGTCTATACCCTTGCCCTCGAAATAGGTGGAATCACTGGTCGTGTCTGGAACAACGATGACGGAACCGTTGAAATTCTTGCCCAAGCAGAGTCTTCAGCTATCATGGCTAAGTTCATCCAAGAAATCCGAAAAGGACCTACTCCCTTCTCAAAAGTAACTTATCTAGATGTTCAATTGAGCAACTTCCCATCCTATTCAGATTTCAAAGTAGCAAATTAGGTCTCTAGAACTATTGTATATTTTCAAAAAAAAAAGTAGAATAGAAAGGTATAATTTTTAAAGAAGGAATAAAAACAGTGAAATCAATTAAACGAATCGCCCTCTCTATCATGGGAGTGGCTATGCTATTAGTCTTGACAGGCTGTGTCCAGGTTGATAAAGCAACTGGACAACCAACAGGATTTATTTGGAATACAATTGGAGCACCTATGGCTGAAGCTATCAAGTACTTTGCTACTGATAAAGGGCTAGGCTTCGGGGTCGCTATTATTATCGTAACCATTATCGTCCGCTTGATTATTTTGCCACTTGGTATCTACCAATCATGGAAGGCAACGCTTCATTCTGAAAAGATGAACGCCCTCAAGCATGTTCTTGAGCCACATCAAACTCGTCTGAAAGAAGCAACGACTCAAGAAGAAAAACTTGAAGCCCAACAAGCTCTCTTTGCTGCTCAAAAAGAGCACGGTATCAGCATGTTTGGCGGAGTAGGATGTTTCCCTCTCCTCATCCAAATGCCTTTCTTCTCAGCGATCTACTTTGCTGCTCAACATACAGAAGGTGTTTCTGAAGCTAGCTTCTTAGGAATCGCACTTGGTTCTCCAAGTTGGATTCTTATCGCCTGTGCAGGTGTTCTCTACTACGTCCAATCGCTCCTTTCACTACACGGAGTTGAAGACGAGACTCAAAGAGAACAACTTAAGAAGATGATTTACATGAGTCCAATGATGATTGTCATGTTCTCAATTTTCTCACCAGCCAGCGTTACGCTTTACTGGGTTGTCGGTGGTTTCATGATGATCCTTCAACAATTCATCGTCAACTACATCATTCGTCCAAAACTTCGTAAAAAAGTACGCGAAGAATATGCCAAGAACCCACCACAAGCAAGCAAAACTTCAGCTACTCGTAAAGATGTAACTCCTGAATCAGCTGCAGTTATCTCAACTTCTGCTAAGAAGAAAAATAAAAAACGCAATTCTGGAAAACAACATTCTAGATAAAGCTACGTGTGCTATCCAATAATTAAAAAAACGAATGAATGACAATTAGTTTTCATGAACTAGGTATCATTCATTCGTTTTTATTATCTACTTTCACATCTTAATTTATTTAAATCCTATGACAACAAATTAGTAAGTAAATCACTTTGATTTAATACAATTAAGAGCCATTAAAACTTCTGCTCCCTCGTCTCTATTTCTAAGCTCAACTCGGCCTTTGTGCAGTTTTGCAACTCTACATACAAAACTAAGTCCAATACCAAAATGTTGCTCTTTAACCGTTCTAGCTTTATCCATACGATAAAAGAGCTTCCCAAAATTAGTTAAAACTTCATCTGGAAATTCAGAGCAATTATTCCATATCCCTATTTTCAATTCCTTCCCCTCTTGCTCTACCCTAATTTTAATTTTAGGATTCTGTTTATCTGCATACTCCAAAGCATTTGTTAAAATATTTTGTATTGCACGAATCAGAAGAGATGGATTTATATAATAGCTTTCAGTTCCTTTCAAATTTTGTTCAAAAGAAAACTTCATCTGATTTTTTATCAAAAAAGAGACTTCTTTCTCTAATTCATTGATAAAATCTGAAGAAGAATACTCCGTCCAACCTGTCTCATCATCATAGTAAGTTTTAGAATAATGAATCAACTGATTAAAATAATCAAGCAAGCGTTGACTAGCATGAACTATATCCGCTAAACATTCTTTAGACTGCTCATCTTTAGTGGAAATGTGCAAAAATTCTGCATTCCCTTTGATGATAGTTAGAGGTGTCTTTAAATCATGAGAAGCTGCTGAAACCTGAAACATCAAATCTTCTTTCTGTTGCTTCTCATCATCTAATAGCTGTCGAATACGATTTTGCATCACAATAATGCGATTACCAGTCTCACGAAACTCCTTAACCGTTAATCTTTCTGTACATTCGCTTTCAAGCCACATACTATTTTCATAAATCAAATTCATTTCATAACTTAGTTTTTTCAACAATTTACCAATGTGATAACTTATTAGAATAATCAATAAAACACAAATATATATCCATGATGACACATTAAAAAAAATTGATTGAACATCATTATTTTTAAGAGGCTTCCCATCTTCATTTATTTGTATAGATACTGAAGCTAAGGGAATAAGATAGGCCATTAGTAAGCCAAGACTAAACTGCCAAATAATTCTCCAGCAGGTTTCTCGAATTAATTGTCTAAAACTTTTGATTCTACCCATTGATATCCTCCACCGTACAAGGTTTTAATTGGATTTAATTGATAAGGTTTCAGCTTTTGACGAATTTGATAAATGTACTCTGAAACCGAACGTAAAAGAGCTTCTGAACTTTGTGGATATAAATAATTATAGATTTCCTCTATAGAATATATTTTACTTGGGTTACTTGCTAAAAGATTCACTATATCAAATTCCCTCCTTGTCAAGGCAATCTTATCTTCGTTTACAAATAGTTCCTTACTATCCGTATATAGTATAAGCTTCCCAATCTTTATTTGATGAACATTTCCTTTAGTCCGTTCTTCACGACGTAAGTGCATTTTAACACGTGCTAAAAGCTCTGGCATACTAAAGGGCTTGATAATATAATCATCAGCTCCTGCATTGATTCCAGCCACCAAATCTTCATCCATATCCTTAGCAGTTATAAAACAGATAGGAACAGATATCTGCTCGCGAATCATCTGACAGACTTCTAAACCACTAACAGGCATCATAATATCTAATAAAATCAAGTCAAATCCTGTAAAATCACAAAGATCAATCTCTTCTATGTTATCTCGTATGACTACTTCATACTTTTCATACTCTAGTACCTTCTTTATTAGGCGAAGAATAGCAAGATCATCATCTACAACTAAAATTTTATAAGCCATAACTCACGCTCCTAAGTTATATTATATCATTAACTGAGAAAAAGACAGGATAGCCCCTGTCTTTAGCGTACATTTCTTCCTATAAGTATCAGTGTAGCAACTACAAAAACAATTAATAACCAAACTATTTGTATCCCCAGACCTTGCCAAACTGGGTAATAAAGTGATAAAGGATGGATATAGTAACAGTTCATACTAGCTAGTAATGGTAAATTTCTAAAAAAAGAACTGAATTGTAGTAGCATTTGTCCCAAGCCCAATAAAAGAGATAAACTTATTCCCAAAATTAAGGTAAAAGATCGGAAAATAAATACAAAAATACCACTTAAAAGAGAGAAGGTTAAAATAGAAATACAAACTGGAAATAGGATTGTTAGAACATTTTTAATATTGCTCAAAAGATTGATATTGTAGTATCCTTGGGCAATTAGTATACATACTGATATTAAAGCTAGCAATAATACAATTTCCACACATAACACAATAGCTAGTTTACATATTATAAATTTTAAACGATTTGGACATGTAAGAAAACTTGTACGAAGGCTAGAACCTGTAAATTCTTGACCTATAAATAGTATAGCTAGACTAATAAAACCTGCCTGTCCTAAATAGAGACTTTGCAGTAGCTGTTCCAAAACAAAGTGTAGGGTCAACTGATCTGGTTTACTATTTAAAAAAATAACCATCGGCGGAACACAAAGTAATAGAGCACCTATAATCAACCAATGCCAAGGATTCATAATAAACTTGAGATACTCACTTTTAAATTGCTCTTTCAACTCATTCCCCTCCTCCAACATCTGACTTAAGTAACCGGTAAATTGCCAAAACCAAGAATGACAAATTCCAACAAAGTAAAAGCAAAATATTTTGTAAACTATTCTGTTCTAACATTTGAGGAGATGTAGCAATCAGTCCATAGCTCAATGAAACTGGAAGAAATTTCGCAATTGATATATGATCGGCTAAGAATGTTCCTAAATTGTAGACTTGAGGAAGCAAAAACAATAGGGGAACAAGGGCTTTTTTAAATGTTAAAGCCAGAATATAGGCTAAAAGCCCCAACAACGTCCAAGCTATACTGTCCAAAAACATATAGAACCAAACTGTCCCATTTAGTGAAAAAAGTAATAAACCATCTTGTCCTAAAACATAATGTGTCATGTTAATCGTCAGAAATATTGATAGGAAGGAAATGACAAAAGAAAATACCAGCCAAACTAATGTTTTTGAAACTAGGAAAGTACTTCTACTCGTATTAGAAAGGAGGCTTGTGCGAATAGCAGAGCCTTTATACTCTTCAGCTCCGTAGATTGAGCCTAAGATAATCATAAAAAAAACGCCAACTAAAGTAACATCAAAACCTAAAAATTCAATAGGGGGAATAGCTTCTACTAACTCTGGGGTTGTCTCTGGGGTAGCATGGATACCAACTGAAACAATTTGAGATGCACCAATATTTGCTAAAAACGTTTGAAATACTAGTATCAAGAATAGTACAACATGAGTAGCTCTCTTATAAAGTAATTTCAATATTTCAGAATGAAGAGAGTAAATAAGTGCCATGTCACTTTCCTCCCTCTGTTAATCTAAAGAAGACTTCCTCCAGTGAAGAAAGATTTTTCATCACTTCTTGTAAAGTCCCTTTTATAAGAACTTTGCCTTTATTTATGATGACCACATCATCTGTCACTGCTTCCACTTCCGATAATATATGAGATGATAGCAAGACGGTCTTTCCTTCTTGAGCTTGTTTTTTTATAAACTCTCTAAACCACCGAATTCCTCTTGGATCCAACCCATTTGTCGGTTCATCCAATATCAAATACTGAGGATCCCCTAATAGAGCTGTTGCAATTCCCAAGCGTTGTCCTTCTCCTAATGATAATTTTCCTATTTTAGATTTTTTCTTATGGCTAATATCCACCATATCCAAGACTTGCTCAATTCGCTGGCTGGATATTCCATTACTAGCAGCAACAATTTTCAAATGTTGATAAACAGTCCGATCATCAGGAGCTCCGACACTGTCAAATGAAGCTCCTACAGTCTTTAGAGGAAATTTTAATTCCTTATAAGTTTGATTTCCAATTTTGGTAAGACCAGATGTTGCTTTGTCTAATCCTAATAAGATACGTAAGGTTGAACTTTTACCAGCTCCATTTGGACCAAGGAAAGCAGTCACTCTACCTGCTTTTGCTTCAAAAGAAATATCTTTTAAAATTTGAGTGTGACCATATGACTTACATAGATTTTTAATGGTAATACTTTGTTCCATAGATGTCTCCTGTTCAATTTTTTGTTTTATCGTTTTAAACAAGTATATATTAACCAATAATTTTCGGATTTTTTTCAGAATTTTAAATCTTTATAAAATCTGTATTGTCATATAAATCATAAAAATTTTGTTTAATTTAATCTTATTTGTATTTATTTGTGTAAACTTAAAAGCCCGATGTTTCCATCAGGCTTCTTTTTATCCATGTACACGTTTCATGTAATCTTGATAGCTTTCTGTATCCATCAATTCCTTAGCGTTCTTCACACGATCTGCTGTTGGAGGTTTAACCCCTTCAAGTGAATACGGAATCCCAAGTTCACGCCATTTGAATTCTCCCATAGTGTGGTAGGGTAGGATTTCAAACTTATCAACGTTTTTAAGAGTTTTTACGAACTTCCCAAGTTCAATCAAATCTTCATCACGGTCTGTCAATCCAGGCACAAGAACGTGACGAATCCAAACAGGTTTCCCAATATCTGACAAGTACTGAGCACAAGCCAAGATGTTTTTATTGGTTTGACTGGTTACAATCTTGTGTTGTGCTTCGTTGATTTCCTTGATATCAAGAAGAACCAAGTCTGTCACGGCCATTAGTTTGTTGAATTTCTCTAAATAACGTGGTTTATTACGGAATGGAAGGGCACAAGTATCCAAGGTACAGTGGATTCCTTTTTCTTTTGCTTTTGTAAAGAGAGCAATCAAGAAATCAATCTGCAAGAGAGCTTCTCCTCCACTGACTGTGATACCTCCCTTGTCTCCCCAGAAACCACGATAACGAAGCGCTTCTTCTAGAACATCATCTACTGTTCGTACACGAGATTTATTGGTTTCCATCGCCCATGTGTCAGGGTTATGGCAATACTGGCAACGCATCTGACAGCCCTGCAAAAAGACAATGAAACGAATTCCAGGGCCATCTACCGCCCCAAAACTCTCTGTCGAATGCACCATTCCTGTCACTTGTCCATAGTCAATTGTTTCTTCAGACATCACGTCACCTTCCTTGAAACCGTTTTATAGCTTTATTATATCATGCCTGAAAAGAAAAACCACAGATTTTGTCTATTTTTTAGAAAACAAACTGTTTTTCACTTTCAACTTTCATGATTTTCAAAAATTCTTCTAATCCTTGTCAAAGTCGAATCCATAGAGAGTCGCAAAATAGTCCTCAGGTCGCTCTGCTCTGCGGATTAGTCGTGCACCACCGTCCTCTGTGTAGAGAATCTCTGCTGAACGAAGTTTCGCATTGTACTGGTAACCCATAGAGAATCCATGCGCACCTGTATCATGAATGACTAACAGATCACCAATTTCTGTTTGAGGTAGTTCACGATTAACTGCAAACTTGTCGTTGTTTTCACAAAGTGAACCAACAACATCAACGACTTCCGTCTGACCGTCAGGATTCATCATATTGGTGATGTGGTGATAGGCTCCATACATAGCCGGTCTCATAAGATTGACAGCTGATGCATCTACTCCGAGATAAGTTCGGTAGGTTTTCTTTTTATGGGTTACTTTAGTCACTAGAATTCCATGAGGCGCTAACATAAAGCGACCTAGTTCTGTAAAAATCTTAACTTGACCGAGACTTGCTGGCGTAAGAACTTCTTCATAAACCTGACGAACCCCCTCACCAATTAAAGCAATATCATTTGGCTCCTGGTCCGGACGATAGTTGACCCCGATTCCTCCCGAAAGATTGATGAAGTCCAGCGAAATACCTAACTTTTCCTTGATTTCTACAGCCAGTTCAAAAAGCTGGCGCGCCAATTCTGGATAATAGAGATGAGTCACAGTATTAGAAGCTAGGAAGGAATGAATCCCAAAAGTTTTTGCTCCCTTTTCTTTCAAGATAGCAAAGGCTTCAAAGAGCTGTTCCTTAGTCATCCCGAACTTAGCTTCACCAGGATTATCCATAATATCCGTTCCGAGTTCAAATACGCCACCGGGATTGTAACGGCAAGAGATGATCTCAGGAATCCCCGCAGCGCGCTCTAAATGGTCGATATCTTCAAAGGCATCCAAGTTGATAGTCGCCCCTAATTCACGGGCATAAGCGTACTCCTGGTCTGGTGTATTGTTAGATGAAAACATCATCTCCGCCCCTGTAAACCCAAGCTTATGACTCATCAAGAGTTCTACATAACTAGAACAATCCACTCCACATCCTTCTTCTTGCAAAATCTTCAAGATAGCTGGAGTTGGGGTTGCCTTAACTGCGAAGTATTCTTTAAAGCCTTTATTCCAAGAGAAAGCCTCATTAACTGCGCGTGCTTTCTCGCGAATACCTTTTTCATCGTAGAGATGGAATGGAGTTGGAAACTCTTCAACAATCTTTTCTAAGTCTTCACGTTTAATAAATGGCGTCTTCATAGGGCTCCTTCATATTCATTATCAAAGAAAGGCTGGGACGAAAGTTCCAACCTTTAAGCATCTTATTCTCTCTTATTTTTCTGTTTCGAAGATGTTCCCAACTTCAACTTCAATTTGTTGGTTCTTCACATCAATATTGGTAACTTTTAAGAGCGATTTATAGTCGAACTGCTGTTCACGATCTTCCTGCGCATTATCAGCAAAGACAGCTACACCAGCTAGCTCAGAATCAAACTCTGTTAAAAGGCTAATCATACCGTTAATCGTTCCTCCGCCTTTCAAGAAGTCATCAACAATCAAGACACGACTTCCTGCTTTAAGGCTACGTTTTGAAAGGAACATTTTTTCAATACGGTCACTAGAACCTGAGACGTAGTTAACACTCACAGTTGAACCTTCTGTGATTTTCAAGTCACGACGGACAATGACAAAAGGTACGTTGAGAACATTTGCTACTGCATTTGCAAGTGGAACCCCTTTGGTCGCTACCGTCATAACAGCATCAATCTTTTGGTCCATAAAGCTCTTAGCAATAATACGTCCAATATTTTTCAAAATAGCTGGAGTGCTAAGGAGATCAGACAAATAAATGTAGCCTCCTGGCAGAATGCGGTCGCTCTCTGAAAGTTTATCGCGAAGCTCTTGGATGATTGTTTTAGATTCAAGGGTAGAGATAGAAGGTGTGAAAATAACCCCACCACCAGCACCTGTCACCGTTTGAATATGGCCGATTTCAATTTCTTCAAAGGCGCGCTTAATAATGACAATATCTTCTGAAATAGAAGATTTGGCAGATTCATACTTTTCCGCAAAGGTATTGAGACTGGTTAATTTGTATGGATTGTTAATCAAATAATTGGAAATAACAACCATCCGATCACTTCTTCTTAATTTCATTAGTTATTCACCATTCTTTTTAATTAGTCTTTTTCTCATTATAACACACTAAAGCAAAAAAAACGAACTTTATTGTCTAAATAAAGCTCATTTTTTTAGTTTCTAGTCTAATTTTGGCTTGTAGAAGGAACGATTGTCCATAGCAAAGACTTTATTGGTCATTTCACCCTCATCAACAAGAGCCAGAGCTGTTGACATCATCATCATACTCGCATCCAAATTATCAATCATATGAATAATTTCAGCTTCCATCACACGAGGACGAACAGGACTACCATACTCGAGTAATCCATGGTGGCTGAGAATCACATGGCGCAGAAGCACCACTTCTTCTCGAGTATCATCAATGCCAAGTTCCATAACCGCTTTGGTAATCTCGCTATCAATCAAGGCGATATGTCCGATAAGATTCCCTCTCACTGTATACTCTGTCTGATCCGGACCTGTTAACTCAATAACCTTAGCCAGGTCATGAAGCATAATTCCTGCATAGAGCAAGCTCTTATTGAGTTGTGGGTAGACATCTGCAATTGCCTCTGCTAAACGAACCATAGTCGCTGTATGATAAGCAAGCCCTGTTTCAAAGGCATGGTGGTTGGTTTTTGCAGCTGGATAAGAATAAAATTCTTTATCATATTTGGTATAGAGGGCCCGAACGATTCGTTGCCAGATGGGATTTTCAATCTTGAAAATCATCTGTGCCATGTACTCACGGATTTCTTTAACATCCACTGGTGATTTGACCTTGAAGTCTGCTGGGTCATTGGGTTCGCCAGGCTGAGGTAAGCGAAGGGTAATTTGATTTACCTGTGGAGTGTTGTTGTAAACTTCACGACGCCCTTGCATGTGGACAACCTTTCCTACAGTAAAGGCCTCAACGTTATGAGGTTGGGCATCCCAGAGCTTTCCTTCGATTTCCCCACTATCATCTTGGAAGGTGAAAGCTAGGTAGTTTTTCCCAGCACGCGTCTGTCTCAGATCGGCTGATTTGATTAGGTAAAAGCCTTCGAACAGTTCATCTTTTTTCATGTGACTAATCTTCATATTCTTCCTCATCTTCTTGGAACTGGAGCAAATCAAGCATAGGCTCACCTTCTGACAATTCAATATGTCGGAGAGTTCGCTCAATAGCTGAAGTACGTCGGTTTAACAATTCATCAATATTACCAGTGGCATGTTGGAGGTGTTTTTGCGCTTTAACCAAAATGCCACCAAACTTGCCAAATTCGGTTTTGACGTTGGCTAGAGTTTGGCTAATATGGTCAGCACTCTTTTGGATATTCAGAGTCTTGAAGCCGACCGATAGGGAGTTCAGAAGGGCTGACAAGGTACTTGGTCCCGCAACGATAATCTGCTCCTCCCGTCTCAAACCATCAAAGAAAATCGGATTTCTAACGATTTCTGAGTAAAGACCTTCTGTCGGAACAAACAGAACTCCAAAATTGGTCGTCCTTGGCGGTGCTATGTACTTGCTCTTGATATCTTTGGCAAAACGCTTAACGCTTGTTTGGAGGGATTTGCGACAACTTTCGATTTCATCCTTATCACCTGCTTCATAGGCTTCTTCCAGACGGTAATAATCTGCCAGTGGAAACTTAGAATCAATCGGTAGATAGACATATTCCTGGTCACCTTGTCCAGGTAACTTGATGGCGTATTCCACACGTTCACTAGAGTTTTCAACCGTTGCAAATTCTCGTTCATACTGGGCAGGTGTCATGATATCTTCAATAATCTGTCCCAGTTGTAATTCTCCTAGAATTCCTCGAGTTTTTGTACCAGATAAGACCTTATTAAGAGCGCCGACATCACGGGCAACCGTCTGCATTTCTCCAAGGCCGCGATTGACAGATTCCAGTTGTTTTGAAACTGTCTCGAAAGACGCTTGCAAGCGTGTCTGCAAGGTCTTTTCTAACTTTTCCTCGACCGTTTGGCGCATCTGCTCTAAACGTTGCTCATTTGACTCCTGCAAGGCCTGTAGTCTTTGGTCAGTCTTATCTCTGGTTTGGAGGAGGTTTTCATTCATCTCCTGTCGAACCTGAGTCAGACCTTGGTGCAACTCGATTCGCACCTCCTGCAAACGGTCGCTAACAACCACTTCAAGATTTTTTTGGTCAAGCTGACTAGACTGTCTGGCTTGCTCAAATCTATAATCTAACTGATCTGAAAGGTTATCTGCCTGGTCTTCTAAACTTTTGGTCAGGTATTTCTCCTGCCTATCCTGCCTTTGCCAAATAAGAAAGAGGCCGGCTAGGTTAGCAATTAGTAACAGTAGTAATATAATCTCCATCCTATCTCCTGTCCTTGCTATGCAGTACAACCACATAGCCATCTGGGCAAGTCACCGAAACTCCCCTATCTATATATTCGTTAGAAGCGTAAACTTTCTTAAAGAAAAAATTCGCCTCCGTCAGTTCATACTTGGCTCCGATAATAGTCAACTGACTATCCCGAACCGGCATAAAGGCCAGATAATCGTAGTCCGAACGTGGCTCTAGTTGACTGGTCCCTTCTGGGCAATAGCTAATCAAGTTTTGCCCATCCTCAATCTCTATTTGGCGCATATAGGGCGCCAATTTGGGATTGCTGGGTAGAAAGACATTAGCCAGCATATGATCGATGCGACCACCTAGGGCACCAAAAATGGTCACCTGAGCCTGAGGATTTTTTTCAAAAATCGTTAAAAGTGCTAGTTCCAGATCGGTATCATCCTTCTCTGGCTGAGCTTGGACAAAGTGCTGGGCACGTTCTTGAATCAACTGACCTTCTTCTACAGTCACAGAATCAAAATCCCCAACTGCTAAAGCAAGAGGAAGTTCTTCTTCCAATACCCAGAGTGAGCCTCGATCCACACCGACAAAACAGTCAAAATCTGTCCGGTAGTGACCGCGGTCTCCCCCTGCAAAAACTGCAGCTTTAGTCCAGTTGATTTCTGAGAGCTTGCACTCGTTCATTGACATCTCCCTTAAAAACATAGGATCCTGCTACAAAGACTGTAGCACCAGCTTCTTTGGCTTGAGCAATCGTTTTATCATCAATCCCGCCATCCACTTCAATCTCAAAGTTCAGTCCTTTTTCTTCACGAAGGGCAACTAACTCACGAATCTTATCCATGGTTTCAGGTAGAAAGGCTTGACCACCAAAACCAGGGTTAACCGTCATGACCAAAACTTGATCAACTAAGTGAAGAACGTACTTGATAGCCTCAACGGGCGTTCCAGGATTAATGACAACCGAAGGTTTAACACCGAGAGAACGAATCTTTTGAAGAGCGCCATGAATATGAGGTGTCGCTTCAACATGGATGCTGATGATGTCAGCTCCTGCACGCGCAAAATCCTCTAAATGATGTTCTGGGTTAGAGACCATCAAGTGACAGTCAAAGACCATCTTACTATGAGGTCGAAGACTTTCGACTACACCTGCACCAAAGCTGATCTGAGGTACAAAGTGACCATCCATGATATCGATATGGGCGTATTCTGCCCCAGTTGCTTCAAGGCGTTTAATTTCACGTTCAAAGTTGGCATAATCTGCTGCCAGAATTGACGGAGCAATCTTGTATTGAGACATAGGTTTCTCCTTATTTTGGAATTTTTTTGCTGACTTTTTTATAGGTTTCTCTGCGATTTTCAATCTCACTGAGGAATTGTAGATAGTTGTCGAAACGGAAGTTTGCAATGATGCCCTCTTCTACTGCTGGTTTCACTGCACAAGATGGTTCATGAGTATGCGTACAAGTACGGAACTTACAGTCGCGACTGACACTAGCAATCTCTGGAAAGGCCTGGTTCAGCTCTTCAGCACTTGATACTTCATAATCTAGCGACGAAAAACCTGGTGTATCTGCGATTTTGCCTCCATTTAGGTTGTAAAAACTAACAGCTCGAGTGGTATGACGACCACGGCCTAGACTATCAGAGATTTCTCCCGTCTCTAGATTGAGGTCAGGAGCAATTTTATTAAGCAGGGTTGACTTCCCAACACCTGTCTGCCCCATAAAGACTGTCACTTTGTCTGTCAACAAGGGTAAAAGTTCTTCTTTACTCGTCACAAAATCGTAACCAATAGCACGATAGGTTTTCTCGTAGAAATCCAGTTCTCTCCTATCCTCTAGTAAGTCCATTTTGGAAATATAGACGATAGGATGAATGTCCTTGTGCTCTAAAAGAACCAAAAAACGATCCAACAAGTTGCTATTAAAGTCAGGTTCTTTAACGGACATAATGACAACGGCTTGGTCAATATTGACAATGGGTGGACGAACCAGACTATTTTTTCGTTCATGAATCTTGAGAATATAACCTTCAGAATTTTCCTCCGCAGAAAAATCTACCCAATCTCCAACATAGGGTGTGTGGCCTTTTTTACGAAAATTCCCACGCGCGCGTGTTTGATAAACCTGACCATCACTTTCCACATAGTAGAAACCCGCTAAGGCTTTAATGATTTGTCCCTGCATCTTAGAGCCCTTGTCCTTTAAGCGCATCTGCTAGACTAGCAAATTCTGCCAAGCTGAGAGCTTCACCACGTACAGATGGTGACAAGCCTGCTTGGTCCAAAGCCTTGGTCAATTTATCCTTGACTTCTTCAGACTTCCCAAAGTAACCTGTCAAGTTGTTCCACAAGGTCTTACGACGATGAGTAAAACTAGCCTTGGAAACTTTAAAGAAGAAGTTCTCATCTTTTACTGCTACAGCAGGTTCTGGACGGCGTACCATTTTTAAGATAGCTGAATCTACGTTGGGCGCTGGCACAAATACTGTACGAGGCACGATAAAGGCAACCTTGGCCGTCATGTAATACTGAACTGCAATTGACAAGCTACCGTATGCCTTGGTATTTGGCTTAGCAGAGATACGATCTGCCACTTCTTTTTGCATCATGACCACAAACTCACTAAAAGGAATACCACTTTCAATCAAGTGCATGAGAATAGGCGTCGTGATATAGTAAGGCAAGTTGGCTACTACCTTAATAGGCAGGTCAGGATTTTTAAAATTTTGGATATGTTGCGCTAGGTCAACTTTTAGAATGTCCTCGTTGACTACGGTCACATTATCAAAATCACGCAGAGTATCTGCTAGAATTGGCACCAAACGGTGGTCAATCTCAAAGGCCATGACTTGAGCTGCACGCTCAGCTAAAAATTCCGTCAAAGCACCAATCCCTGGACCGATCTCGATGACATTGACCTGGTCATCAATTTCAGCCGTATCCACAATTTTTTGAAGGATATTGGTATCGGTCAAGAAATTTTGTCCGAAGGATTTTTTAAAGGTAAAACCGTGACGCTCCAGCACTGCCTTGGTCACTCTATAATCTGCAATTCTCATTTATTCTCTTTTCTAATATTAAAGAACTTTCTAATCTTGAGCTCTTCCTTCTTGTTCCTCACTAAGCTTTTGCATGTCTCTAAAAGCTGTTAGGCTAACATAGGCACCCGCTTCATAGTATTCCGTTGGGTTAATGGCATAGTCAAAAACTTCAATCATGCCTCCTGCTTCTTCTATCATGCCATTCCACTTTTCATCAAAGACCATTCTCAGACGTTTCCAATCGGTAAAGACTGGGACGGAATTTCGTCCATCTTTTCCTTCTTTGACTGGAATGTTAAAACTGGAATCTTTTTCCAAGACAAAGGAGTTCCCTTCCTGACTCTCTCCCTTAAATTCCGAAGCTGCATCTAAAGGCAATAGGAATTTTGCTTTAGGCATAGCTTCTGAGAAGAACTTATAATAGAGTTTATAAAGTAATTCTTGCTCTTTCGTAATAGGATAATCTAGTTGCCCCATCAAGAGCATCCATCTTACCAGGTCAGGATTCATGACAGGCACTTGTATTTCTGGTAAATCAGAAAAATCTGGTTTTTGGACTAAGGCTGAAGCACTGATGCTGACTTCCTTGGAATTAAAGATTGCTCCCAAGGCACCATTTAAGTAAAAGGCTGTTCCAAGGAAATTCTCAATCTCTTTTTTATCTTCCGTATTTTCAATCAGTTTAACGACTGAGTTTGGTCGGCTATCAATGGTTTCCTTGAATTGGCGATACCAAGATGGTGTCAAAAGCATAATCATGGGATCAGTGCAGAGATACCCTTCTTCTCCTCTGTCATAGGTCGTTGAGAAAAGATAGGGTTCTCCTGTTTTTTCCGAATAAACAGCATAAACTGCATCTGCTTCTAAGAGCTTATCTTTAACGATTTCCGCTAGACGTTCCAACTTGCGAGTGTTGGATTGATAGCTTTCTTCACTTTCAGTTTCCTGATTTTGACGGCATTTCCATAAAAAGAGACGTAAAATCTCTACGCTGTCATCAAGGGTAGCTGCCAAATAGTCTTCATTTGTTAACTGACCCTCTTGGATGGCTACAAAAGCACGATAAAGAGCATCTGAATAGCTAGATAATTTTTGCTCTTCCTCAATACCTGAACTAAAGAGCACACTTCCTTTTTTCAGTTTATCCAAAGAAGGAATCCTATCAACCACTAGATGGGCAAGAACTTCATCAGTTAGACTATCTACATCTTTGTTTTGACTGCTAAGTTTTTTAACCTCTACAGTACCAAGACTTTCCATTCCTTGGTCGGGATTGCAAAATTGCAACTGATCCCCAACCTTGAGCCTACCTTCTAAACTTCCAACAATCAATAATTGATTCGTTTCCTTCATTGGGAGAAAGTCCAAAACTCCCACACATGCATTGTTTTTAGACTCTTCTGCTTCCTTATTGGATTCAGTTGTTTTTGTTGCTTCAGTCTTTTTTAAAAAATCAAAGATTCCCATAACTTTTCCTCATCATCTCCACTTAGCACAATTTCTATGGAGTCACTTTTCTAATACTTGCTACCAAGCCTGATTAAACCGTATATGATTACTTCTATTGTATCACATTCCCTCCACATTTTGGGGGAGTTTCTCAATTCTCGTATGATTTCATAACATCTTCAACTTCAGCTAGACTTATCCCAAATAACTCTAAACGTTTAAGGAGTTGTTTCCCATTGGAATAACCGATACGAAGACTTTCTCCTAGATATTCTCTGCGTTTTCGGCTATCTGCTCCAGCTAGAAAACCAAGGCGAATCAAGTCACTACGGCTAATATCAAAGTCGCTTTCTACTTCAAACTGCTCAGTTACTTGTTCCAGCGCTGTTCTCAAGTCTTCGTAGCTAGCATGCTCAATTCCTAGAGAACGTCCCTTGGTCTTAGATTTTGGCACTGCCTCATCACGTTTGAGAAAGGCGTGCTGAACTGTCGGAATGGCCGTCATAATCATCCGACGAATGCGTTCCCCGTTAAAATCAGGATCCGTAAAGACAATCACCCCATAACGTTGGTGTAGACGTTGGATTCGTTCAAGGTCCTGTTCATTGATAGCCGAGCCACGAGTCTCATAGGTCTCCACATCAAAATAACGTTTGAGATTGGCCGTATCATCGCGTCCTTCTACCACGATGACTTGGGAAATTTTCTCTTTCATGATTCACGTTCCAATCCAAAGATGCCTTCTGCATTAGCACTTGTCACTTCTGCCAATTCTTCTGTCGTCATACCACGCAAGTCTGCAATAAAGTCTACTACATAGCGCGTGTAAGCTGTCTTGTTTTCACGACCACGCTTGGGTACTGGGGCTAAATAAGGGGCATCTGTCTCTACCAAAATCTTATCCAAAGGTAAACCTTTAGCTGCCTCCTGTATGTCAGTCGCTTTTTTAAAGGTTACTACTCCAGAAAAGGAAATGGTCATGCCAAGCTCCACAAACTTCTCCGCCCAATCCAAAGAACCTGAAAAGGAGTGCATAATCCCACCACGTGGACCGACTCCCTCACTCTTAATAATTTCATAGGTATCTTCGAGCGCATCACGGGTGTGAACCACAAAAGGTAAATCTAATTCCTTAGATAGCTGAATCTGACGACGAAAAACCTTTTCTTGAACTTCCTTAGATGCCGTCATCCAGTGGTAGTCCAAACCAATCTCGCCCAAGGCAACAACTTTTGGATGTTTTAGTTTTTCTAGCAAGTAATTCTCAACATCCGTTGTATAGGTTCCTGCTTCCGTTGGATGCCAGCCAATCGTCGCATAGAGTTGGCCATACTTATCCACTAGTTCAAGAGCACGCTCAATAGTCGGTTTGTCAAAACCAACAATATTCATCCGAGTTACGCCCATTTCAGCCGCTAAGGCAAGTTCTTCTTCTTCGCGTCCCAAAAATTCTTCCACATTCAAGTGGGTATGAGTATCAAAAATCATTTATATTTCCTCGTTTTTTCTACCTTCTATTATACCAAAAAAACTAGCCTCATCCTTATAGGAAAAAATATTTTGAAATCATTCATTTTTTCTTGACGACTTTTTTTCATAGCAGTATAATAACTCTTGTTGAAATTTTCAGAAAAGGAAAGAAAATGTTTACAAAACTAAAATATACCTTTATCGGTCGTCCCCTTAAATCCTTAACTGAAGGCGAGGGAGGACTACTTGGAAAAACGCAGGCACTCGCAATGCTATCAAGTGATGCCCTATCTTCTATCGCTTATGGACCTGAACAGGTCGTTCTCGTATTGGCTAGTCTTTCTCCGCTTGCTATCTGGTGGAGTCTCCCTATTGGCATTTTTGTCCTCTTACTATTAGCTAGCCTGACCATTTCTTATAGACAAATCATCCATGCCTACCCTCAAGGTGGAGGTGCCTATATGGTTACTCGAGAAAACCTCTCTCCTGAGTTAGGTTTGATTGCTGGGGGAAGTCTGCTTGTCGACTATATGCTAACAGTAGCCGTATCAGTGGCTGCAGGTGCGGATGCAATCACTGCTGCACTTCCCGCACTCCATCCTTACAACCTCCACATCTCCATTTTTCTGGTCTGTTTGCTCATGCTTTTGAATCTGCGAGGCTTGAGGGAATCTGCTAGTTCTCTGATGATTCCGGTCTACCTCTTTATCTTTAGTACAGTCTTCCTCTTATTGTTTGGTATCTTCCAACTATTGACAGGTTCTCTAAGCTATCATGCAACTTCTGCAATTGGTCAAACTGTCCCAAGTCTCTCAATTGTCCTGATTTTAAGAGCCTTTACCAGCGGTTCAGCTTCATTAACTGGGGTTGAAGCCATCTCAAATGCTGTTCCATTTTTCAAGACCCCTAAAGAAAAGAACGCAGCTCAGACACTGACCATCATGTCTCTGATTCTTGGATTTCTCTTTGCAGGAATTACTTTCCTAAACTACTGGATGGGGATTACACCTCAACACGGAGAAACAATCCTCTCACAAATGGCTAAAGGAATTTTAGGGGATTCAGCTCTCGGTCAGGTTGTTTATTATCTCTTCCAATTTTCAACAGCTCTCATCCTTGCCGTAGCTGCAAATACTGGTTTTTCTGCCTTTCCGATGTTGGCTTACAATATGGCTAAAAACAAGTACATGCCCCATCTCTTTATGGAGAAGGGAGATCGCCTAGGTTACTCAAACGGTATCTTAACACTAGCCTTTGGCGCTATGATTCTTCTGCTCATTTTTAACGGAAATACGGAACGCTTGATTCCTCTCTATACTATCGGAGTTTTCGTTCCTTTTGCACTTTCTCAAACAGGGATGATTCGCCATTGGAAAAAAGAAAAAGGCTCTCATTTCTTAAAATCTGCCTTTGCAAATATCCTCGGTGCCATCATTTGTTACGCTATCGTTCTTATTCTACTCCTCTTCAGATTTGGAGATATCTGGCCATTCTTCCCAATTATCCTGGTCCTAACCTTCCTATTTCTGTCCATCCACAGTCATTACCAAAAAGTGGCCAAGCAACTTCGACTTTATGAAGGGATTCAAAAACAAAGCTACGATGGCAATGTCGTCCTTGTCTTAGTAGGAAATGTTACTCGAGTCAGTGTTGGAGCGATTAATTACGCTCAAAGCATAGGAGATGAAGTTTTGGCTATGCACATTTCCACCAAGGAAACTGAGGAAAAAGACCAAGAAATCCTCCAAGAATTTGCCGACTACTTCCCAAATATTACTCTTAAAAACATTAATACCAGCTATCGCGATATTATCACACCTACAGTTCGATATGTTCGAAAGATTTCTCAAGAAGCCAAGAAAAAGAACTACACGGTTACAGTTCTTGTACCCCAATTTATCCCTAACAAACCTTGGCAAAATATCCTCCACAATCAAATGAGCCTTAAATTAAAATATGCTCTCAGATGGCACGAAGATGTCGTCGTTGCTAGCTACTCTTATCATTTGAAAGAATAAAGAAAAGCTCAAAATCAGAGAAATTATCTTCTGATCTTGAGCTTTTTCTATATGTGATTTTTTCAAGACGTCTTCTAAAATGTTTATTCTCAATCAATAACTTTATAAAACAATCTTTTTAAATAAAAGAAAAATCAGTAGGCTCGAGTTCCTACTGACTTCTTTGTTTCATTTGTTTGGATTATGCAGCCAAAACTTTGCGTCCTTTACGACGACGAGCTGCCAATACGCGACGACCGTTTTTAGTTGACATACGGTTACGGAATCCGTGTTTGCGCGCACGACGAAGTTTACTTGGTTGATAAGTACGTTTCACGATGAATACCTCCTCATAGATTTTGTATTCGTTTAGCCGGCTATAAAGTGATCAGTTACTAAACATACTTTACTATTCTATCTGATTCTTACGTATTTGTCAATAGCTCTGACAAATGTTTCCAGCTTTTTTGCTATGAAAGCCTTATCTACGATACTGCTTCAAGAAGCGAGTCATCTTTTCCTGTATTTGGGCCAACTCATCGACACGTGGTAGATAAACGATACGGAAGTGATCTGGTTCTTTCCAGTTAAAGCCACGTCCATGTACCAAAAGCACTTTTTCTTGTTTCAAGAAATTAAGGACAAATTGTTCATCGTCATCGATACGGTACATATTGCGGTCGATTTTAGGGAAGATATAAAGACCTGCTTTTGGCTTAACAGCTGATAAACCAGGGATATCTTGAATGGCATTATAAATAAAGTTTCTTTGCTCATAGATACGACCACCAGGAAGAAGCAACTCATCCACTGACTGGTGACCACCTAGTGACGTTTGAACCACCTGTTGAGCAAGGACGTTCGAACAGAGACGCATGTTTGAGAGCATGTTGAGACCTTCAATGTAGCCCTTTACATGATGTTTAGGTCCAGACAAGACCATCCAACCAACACGGAAACCAGCGATACGGTGAGATTTAGACAAACCATTCATGCTGACACAGAAAAGGTCTGGAGCCAAACTAGCGACTGGTGTGTGGACATTGCCATCCATCACCATACGGTCGTAAATTTCATCCGCAAAGATAATCAAGTCATTTTGACGAGCAATCTCGATGATATCTAGTAAGAGTTCTTTAGGATAGAGAGCCCCCGTTGGGTTATTCGGATTGATCAAAACAATGGCCTTGGTATTTGAACTAATCTTAGACTTGATATCATCTAGGTCTGGATACCATTCCGCTTCTTCATCACAGACGTAGTGAACGGCATTTCCCCCAGCCAAGCTGACAGCAGCAGTCCAAAGAGGATAGTCAGGCATAGGAACCAAGACCTCATCGCCATTATCCAAAAGCCCTTGCATAGACATAACGATTAGCTCACTAACCCCATTTCCAAGGTAGATATCATCAATATCCACATTGGGGAATTTCTTCAGTTGACAATACTGCATGATGGCCTTGCGAGCTGAGAAAATCCCTTTGGAGTCAGAATATCCCTCACTATCACGCGCATTCATAATCAAGTCGTGGATAACCTCATCTGGAGCCGTAAAGCCAAACTCAGCTGGGTTTCCTGTATTTAGACGCAAAATCTTTTCACCATTTGCGCGCATGCGCATCGCTTCTTCCAAAACTGGACCACGGATATCATAAGCCACATGCTCTAATTTTATTGATTTGTTAAATTCTTTCATTTGAGTTCCTCTATTCATCAGGATAGTTAATATTATACCACTCCAAAAAGAAATCGTAAATCTCCCAGTACTATTCCACAAAAAAACCTTGCTTAACGCAAGGTAACAGGACAAATCCGATTTCTTTCTATTTTTGGAGAAGAAAGAGTAGATATACTTCTCTAAAAAGCTGGACAAATTGGACCAAAATCTTTGTAGAGAAACTCTGGTGATCGAAAACAAAGTCATTGTAAGGGATGGTAATTGCATGAACAAAAGAATTTCTACTTCTATCCAGCAAAACGCAAAGAAAAAATAAGTAGACTAACCAACATTAGGAATAATGTTAGACTATGCCGAGTCTAGCTGTAAAAATACCATCTCACTAACTTATTTCCTTGCCCTGTCAATTCATATTATACACTAAAATCTTTGCATTTTCAAACAAGTATACATATAAAAAGAACTCAATATTTGAGCTCTTTTTGTATGCTATTTTGCAATTTCTGCCAACATTTTCTCAATGTGTTGGATTGATTTTTCACGTCCAAGCAAGTAGATGGTATCTGGCAATTCAGGACCATGCATTTCACCTGAAACGGCGATACGGATTGGCATGAAGAGATTTTTCCCTTTGATACCAGTTTCCTTTTGGACTGCTTTGATTTGTGGGAAGATATTTTCTACCACAAACTCATCGTCTGACATGGCTTCGAGTTTGGCTTTAAAGGCTTCAAGTACAGTCGGAACGGTTTCACCAGCCATGACTTCTTTCTCTGCTTCTGTCAATTCTGGGAAATCTGAGAAGAAAAGGTCTGTCAATGGAACAATTTCGTCCACTGACTTCATTTGTGGTTTGTAGAGTTCCACCAATTTCTCAGCCTTGTCTGTCAAACGTCCTGCTTCTTCAAGGAATGGTTTTGCCATTTCAAAGATAGTCTCAAGATCCGCATTCTTAATGTACTCATTGCTCATCCAGTCCATTTTCTTCTGATCGAAGGCTGCTGGAGACTTGCTGAGACGGTTTTCATCAAAGAGGTTAATGAGTTCTTGACGAGAGAAGATTTCATCTTCCCCACCAGGATTCCAGCCAAGAAGAGCGATGAAGTTAAAGACTGCTTCTGGAAGGTACCCTTTCTTACGGTAATCTTCGATAAACTGAAGGGTGTTCGTATCACGTTTAGATAACTTCTTACCAGTTTCAGAGTTGATAATCAAGGTCATGTGACCAAATTCAGGTGCATCCCAACCAAGCGCTTCATAGACCATGAGTTGTTTTGGTGTATTGGCAATGTGGTCATCTCCACGGATGACGTGAGAAATTTGCATATCATGGTCATCAATGACAACGGCAAAGTTGTATGTTGGGTAACCATCTTTCTTTTGGATAACCCAGTCCCCACCGATATTGCCACCTTCAAATTCGATATCGCCTTTAACCATATCATGCCACTTGTAAATACCAGACTCATTCACTGCCAAACGAACCGTCGGGATAATCCCCGCTGCTTCACGTTCTGCAACGTAAACTGCTTTTTCTTCTTGGCTCATACCAAGGTATTCGTTAATGTAGCGAGGTGTTTCACCTGCTGCTTCTTGACGTTCACGTTCTGCTGCTAGTTCTTCTTCTGTAACGTAAGATTTGTAGGCTTTTCCTTCAGCTAAGAGTTGGTCGATATATTTTTGATAGAGTTCCAAACGCTCAGACTGGCGGTAGTTTTCATGAGTCTCTGGACTTTCATCCCAGTCCATGCCTAACCAACGAAGGTTTTCAAGCTGTGAACGTTCTCCGTCTTCGACATGACGTTTGCGGTCAGTATCTTCGATACGGATGATAAAAGTTCCACCATGGTGGCGTGCATACAAATAGTTAAACAATGCTGTACGGGCATTACCGATGTGTAATAGTCCTGTTGGACTTGGTGCGTAACGCACACGAATATCTTTTGACATATCTTCTCCTATAAAGTCTCTAGGCGTCTGCCTTTTTGCTCTCTATATTATATCACAAGTCTCGCCAGAGTCCAATTTCTCTTTTCGAGAAAAAGCAAAAAGAGTGGTAAAACCACTCTTTTTTATTCTATTATAGACGAGCGTTAAGTTCTTTGCTCAATTCTTCAAATCCTGGTTTACCAAGAAGGGCAAACATGTTACGTTTGTAAGCTTCAACACCTGGTTGGTCAAATGGGTTGATGGCATTCAAGTAACCTGAAAGGGCGATGGCCAATTCGAAGAAGTAGATCGTGTAACCAAGAGTGAAGGCATCTTGCTCAGGAAGAGTCACGTACATGTTTGGTACGTCACCGTCAGTGTGGGCAAGAAGAACACCGTCAGTTGCTTTTTTGTTTACAAAGTCAACGTCTTTCCCTTGAAGGTAGCCAAGTCCGTCAAGGTCTTCTTCCAAAGTAGGGATGATCACGTTCTTACGAGGTTTGTCAACACGGACAACTGTTTCAAACATGATACGAGTTCCTTCTTGGATAAATTGACCCAATGAGTGCAAGTCTGTTGAGAAGTTAGCTGAAGTTGGGTAAATCCCTTTTTGGTCTTTCCCTTCTGACTCACCAGCCAATTGTTTCCACCATTCTGAGAAGTATTGAAGGGATGGCTCGTAGTTTACCAAGATTTCAGTTGCATAACCTTTACGGTAAAGGATGTTACGAACAGCTGCATATTGGTAAGCTTCGTTTTCAGAGATTTTATCTGAAGTATAGTCTTTACGAGCTGCGTTAGCACCTTCCATAAGGGCTTTGATGTCTGCACCTGACGCAGCGATTGGAAGCAATCCAACTGCTGTCAATACTGAGAAGCGTCCACCGATATCATCTGGAACAACAAATGTTTCCCAACCGTTAGCATCTGCTTCAACCTTAACAGCACCTTTTTGGCGGTCAGTTGTTGCGTAGATACGTTTGTTAGCTTCTTCTTGTCCGTATTTCTTAACCAAAAGTTCTTTGAAGACACGGAAAGCAATCGCTGGTTCAGTTGTTGTACCTGATTTAGAAATCACGTTTACTGAGAAATCTTTATCTGAAACGTACTCTACCAAGTCAGCAAGGTAAGTAGATGAGATTGAGTTCCCAGCGTAAAGGATTTGTGGTGCTTTACGTTCTTCTTTTGTTTGCAAGTTTGCAAAGTGGTGGTTCAAGAAGTCAATGGCAGCTTTCGCTCCAAGGTAAGATCCACCGATACCGATAACCACCAAAACATCGCTGTCTGCTTTGATTTGCTCAGCAGCTTTCAAGATGCGGTCAAATTCTTCGCGGTCATAGTTTTCAGGAAGGTCCAACCAACCCAAGAAGTCGCTACCAGCACCAGTTCCTTTACGGATCAATTCGTCTGCTGCTGTAACTTGTGCTTGCATGTATTCCACTTCATGTGGTGCAACAAATTTGTCTAATACTTTTGAATAATCAAATTTAATATGTGACATAGTATTCCTCCAAAATTTCTTCTTTTCTATCATAACGCTTACTAACAATTTTTTCAAGTTTTTATACTAAAAATTTCCAATTTTTATCACAATTCAAACGTTTGCGTAAAAACACGATTCTATAAAGATTCGTAAATAATGAATAAAAAAACGACTAAGATTCTAGTCGTTATAATTCATTCAATAAATACTCAAATAATTCTAAGTTGCCATCTTCTTCATTGACCAAGAATTCTGGATGCCACTGCAAGCCGATAATGCGGTGTTCGTCGATAGATTCGATTGCTTCAACAGTTTGATCACGTGGATCCACAGCCGTCACACGGAAATTGGGTGCCAGATCTTTAATGCTCTGACGATGCACTGAATTAACCTGACTTTCTTTACCAAACAATTTAGATACTACACTGCCATCCACTGTCTCAATAGAATGTGAAGTCCCAAAAGGTAGACCTTGCCAATGACCTTCAATATCCTGATTGAGTGTCCCACCAAAGGCAACGTTGACAAGCTGAACGCCACGGCAAATGGCTAAGATTGGCTTGTTCTGACGCAAGGCTTCTTGTAGAAGAGCTAGCTCAAACTCGTCGCGAGTTAGGTTATAGTCGTCGCTATCAATTGTTTTTTCCTCACCATAAAACTGAGGATGAACATTTTGTCCCCCAGTCAAGATGAGTTTATCAATCATTTCTACATAGTCATGGACCACCGACTCATCACCAACTGGAATGACCAAAGGAAGTCCGCCAACCTGACGAATACTCTCAGCAAATTTACAAGAGACTGATGAATGAATATTTTTTCCTTCTGCGTCCACAGGACATAGATTTGCTGCAACTCCAACAACTGTTCTTGCCATCACTGATTTCCTTTCCTTCTCCATTGATAATCTTATCTTATCATCCTTGCCCACTCCTGTCTAATATGTATTTTTTAAGTCCGTGATAAAAATTTTTTATCAGAAAAAGTTGCCCAAAATTAGGACAACTTTTTTGCTTATACTCAATGAAAATCAAAGAGCAAACTAGGACGCTGACGTGGTTTGAAGAGATTTTCGAAGAGTATTATTCAAAGACAAATTGATTGTGATAAAGTTCGGAGTAAAAACCTCCAAGCTTGAGCAATTCGTGATGATTTCCTTGTTCGATAACCTCACCATCCTTAAGAACAATAATCTGATCTGCATTGAGAATAGTTTTCAAGCGATGGGCAATCACAAAACTAGTTCTTCCTGCTACAATTGCCTCCATGGCATTTTGAATCTTGCTCTCTGTTACAGTATCCACGTTTGATGTTGCCTCATCCAAAATTAAGACCTGAGGATCTGTCATCAAGGTACGAGCAATAGAAATCAACTGCTTCTGACCGGTTGAGAATACGCTCTGATCATCATTAATCAGAGTATCGTACTTATCTGGTAGACTTTCGATATATTCATGGATATGCGTAGCCTTAGCTGCCGCTTCTACCATTTCTTGACTAGCATCAGGGGCACCAAAGCGAATATTGTCTCGGATGGTTCCGCTAAATAAAACTGAATCCTGTAAGACAATTCCCACCTTGCTTCGCAAGCTATCCAAATCAAACTCGCGAATATCTGTTCCATCAAAGCTGATACTACCTGCATCCACATCATAAAAACGATTGATTAAGTTCATGATGGTTGTTTTCCCTGAACCTGTCGGACCAACTACCGCAATCATTTTCCCTTTTAGAGCTGAAATGCTGACATCTTTTAGAATCGGTTTCCCTGGCAGGTAGGAGAAGTCTACCTTGCGAATCTCTACACCCTCTCGCAATTCTGTGAAAACTGGAGCATCTTGAGGACGAATCTCTTCTTCTGCATCAAACATTTCTTGGATACGTTCTGCACCTGTAAAGGCCAGTTGCAAACTTCCCCAGCTCGCTGCCAATTGGATAATGGGTTGGTAATATTGCTGAGAAAACTGGGTAAACATGACAATCAAACCCAGAGCTGTCGCTGTCTCGATATTCTGATCATTCAGTAAGACAGCTGAACCGACAAAAATAACAATAGCTGTATTGACCAAGCTCATTCCGTTCATGACAGGAAAGAGAATTCCTGAAAACATTCTGCCCTTAAAAGTTGCTTTACGGACACGCTCGTTTTGCTCAACAAAACCTGCGATCACATCATCTTGAATACCCTGAACGATAACGGCTTTTTGACCTGAAATACTCTCATCCATGTAGGCGTTTAGCTTCCCAACCTCTTTTTGCTGAAGATTGGTATATTTTCTTGCCAATTTTAAAATGACAATCAACATGATGACAGCTATCGGAGTGCTAGCAACCGTAATCAAAGCCAAGGTCACATTTTTTGCAAACATGACAATCAGCAAACCAATGTAAAGGGCAATATTGGTCATGACAGACACAAGACTTTCATTAAAAGCTTGGAGAATATTATCCAAATCACTGGTAAAACGAGACAGAATATCCCCATCTTGATGACGGTCAAAGAAGGAAACTGTCAGGCGAGAAAGCTTGCCAAAAAGCCCCTTACGCATCTCATTTGTAGATTCAGCAATAATGCGGCTCATCAAGACCATATAGATGAGACTAGACACCACGAGCGCAATCAAAACATAGGCAAGATTAATAAGGAGTCCGTATAGACTTTGCCAAACCATATCTGAATTTCCATTTTGATAGGCTATAACCAAATTAGCTAGTTCCGTTACTGTTTGACCTGCAAAAACTGGAAAGAGGGCTTGTGCTACCGTTGCAATGATAATCATAGTGATAACAACGACAAAGGATATCTTGTAAACTTTAAAATAGTTCCAAAAAAATCGAAATGTCTTCATCCTACTCCTCCTTTCCTTTTTGCGTTTCGTAAATTTCTCGATAAACTGGGTTTGTTGCAACCAAGTCAGCGTGTTTGCCTTGACCAATCAAGCGGCCTTGATCAAGCACTAAAATTTTATCCGCATGAACAACAGAGCTTATTTTTTGGGCGATGATAATCGTAGTTGTCCCCTTCAAATCCTTGTTAAGGGCTTCTTGAACCAAGCGTTCTGATTTGGCATCAAGTGCAGAGGTTGAATCATCGAAAATCAATATTTTAGGATTGCTGACAATCCCACGCGCAATAGACATTCGTTGTTTTTGTCCACCAGAAAAGTTGGTCCCACGTTCCTCGACCGGACTTTCAAAAGCCAAGTCCATGCGACTGATAAATTCACTAGCTTGTGCGATACGAGCTGCGCGTTCCATTTCTGAAACTGTTGCATCTCCTTTTCCTTGTCTGAGGTTATCTGCGATGGTTCCACTAAAGAGAATGGCTCTCTGTAAGACGATAGAAACTGTTTTGCGAAGTGTCCCTTCACTAACTGTACGAATGTCCTTTCCGCCAATTTTGATCGAACCTTGCTGAGGATCAAACAGTCGTGGAATCAACTGAGCCAAGGTTGATTTCCCTGCACCAGTTGCTCCGACAACCCCAACCATCTCACCAGCTGCAATATCGAAGGAGACATCTTTTAGGATAGGTTCTTCATCATTTGGATAGGTGAAGGTCACATTTTCAAAGCTGAGACTTCCTTCCAAATCTTCATCTTCCACATCCTTAAAGGTCATAGCCGGTTCTGTATCCAGGATTTCACGAATACGACGAAGGGAAATCATAGCACGAGTGACTGAATTCCCCAAAAATCCAACCATGACGATGGTAAAGATAATCTGACTCAGGTAGTTTACAAAGGAAGCAATGGAACCAACTACTGATGGATCTGACTCTGCCATACCTGCTACAAGCCAGATTGAGAGAAAAACAGCCCCGTAAGAAATCAACATCATTGCAGGTTGCATAACAGAAAAGGCATAACCGATATAAAGGTTTTCTCCCAACAATTCATCTGACACCTGCGTAAATTTATCAAACTGATCTTTTTCTCGGACAAAAGACTTAACCACGCGCACACCACGCAAATTTTCTTTAGCAATGGCATTGATACGCTCTAGTAAGGTCTGGAATTTTGCAAAGCGCGGTCCCACAACTCCCATCATAAAACCCATTATGGCAACAATCAGAACGACCATGAGAACTAGCACCCACCACAGAGAAGGTAGGGTGACAACTGCTAGAATAAAGGAACCGATAAATAAAATCGGTAGTCGAAAGAGGATTTGGAAGGTCATCATAACGACGTTTTGAATCTGGTTGATATCGTTGGTCATACGCACAACGAGGTTCCCTGCATTAAACTTCTCAATATTGGCGTATGAAAAAGTTTGAATCTTACGAAAGGCATCTTCACGTAAGTCAGACGAAACTCCTTGAGCAATGTAAGCTGCTAACACTACATTGATCCCACCTGCAACCAAACCAATCAAGGCAACAAGAATTAACCAAAAACCGATAGTATAAATAGCTTCATTATCACCCGTTAACAGTGCCTCTAAAACCTCCTGCAAATAACGTGGTTGCAAGAGTGAACTCGTTACCATTAGACCTGTCATGACCAAGGAAGTCAGGGCCTGCCATTTATAGGCTTTTATTTTCTGAAACAGCATATTTCCCCCTTATAAGATAGACAAAAGTGGACGACAGTTCTGTCAGTCCCTTCTTATGCTTTCATGTTGATACTATTCTAACAAAAAAGAATGCTATTGTCAAAGCACTCAGCTCTCAGAAGCTTGTGCAAGCACGACATTAGCATTCTATCAATCCTTTAAAAATTCTTCTAAATTTAGTGCTGAATTTTATTGTTCTGAACTATCTTGCTCGTCTAGCTTAACTCGTCCAATTTCACGGTAGCTACAGTCCCCAACAATTTTTACTGAAAACTGACCATCTTCGTACTCAAGAATCGTCACACTTCCGTTATCAAGACCATGTGGATGCATGCCGTTAATGAGGTAAACAATAGTTCCAATTGTCATTCCATGACTGACAACGAGAGCATTTCCTCCCCCATTAGCTTCCATTTCCTTGGCAATGGCTTCAAAACCTTCCCAGATACGACCACTTAGTTTTTCCCAGCCTTCAGCCCAACCTGCTGTGTCTACTTCTACCAGACCCTCAGCTAGCTCCGCATAGGACAAACGATGCACATGATCGACATTAAAGATACGAGGAATAATCCCCATAAATAAGTCCCCATCATAAGCACCATCAAAACTACCAAAGCACCATTCACGGATTCGCTTATCCATCCGATAAGGAATTTGCCCTGTTAAACCTAGTTCCTCAAGGATAATTCCCATAGTCTGGATGGTACGTCCTGAGTCACTTGAATAAGCACGCTCAAACTTTAAGCCTGATTCACGCAAACCAATTCCCAGTTCGTGAATGCCTCGCTCACCTTCAGCTGTTAAAGGAGTATCACTCCAGCCTTGAGCACGCCCAATCGTATTAAACATTGTTTTCCCATGACGCACTAGATACAATTTTACACTTGCCATTTTTGGTCCTCCATATGTATCTATTATAGCATGATTTCAGGTAAAAACCTCGTCCAAACTACTCTGTGCCCTTCTTTGAAGGTGCTAATTTTGAAGATCTAGCAGTCTCTTTTTTGCCCCCTTCTTCTTTTTTCTCCTCATTTCCTTCTTTGGGCTTGTTTTCTGTTTTCTCAGACTTTTGACCGGTCTTTTTTAAAGGAGAAAAGTGAAATTCAAACTTATTTTTTCCTGTGTCAATAGTCGTTGTGAAGAAATTCTCGTCATTTCGATAAGTTGACTTCCCTACATTAAATGACTGCTCTCCATTTTCAGAAGAAGCTTTTTCATAGGTTCTCTTAGCCATAGCAAATGCAAGAAGTTTTTCTTTATTTAAGGCATAATCCTGATGATGTGCTAGTTGCCGATTTAGATAAAACTGCAACAAAAGACTAAAAATTCCAGCAATAGTGACAGCGTATAGGAGAACTCCTGCTCTAACTTTTTTCTTTTTCAACACGATAGATAAATTCCCTCTCTAGTCCCTTTTCAAACTGAAAGTGAAAGTGCAACTCCTGCCCTTTTTCTTGAATTCGAGCTGATTTTAGACCGTAGACCATGGGTTGATAACCACGTCCACTGGCATCTGTTTTCCGGAAATCATTTGACTTTGATTTACCCATGGAAATGGGGTTACCTTCCTGTCTGAGGTAAAGCCTATCATTCTCCACTTTTTCAAATTGGGCTCGATTCAGGTCTGCTTCTAGCTGATCCACAAATAAAAGCCATTCTTTTTGCTCACTTCTCTGCTGATAGCGAACCTCTGAAACCAAGAGTTGGCTCATAGCTTGAAAAAGAAGTAAGCTACCACTAATAACGATAAGGGCAACCAAGGATTCTAAAAGTGTAAAAGCTCTGACCCTACTTGTCTTGAATCGCCAGTAATTTCTCCGTTCCATGGTATACCTCCAAACCTCGCTCATTCGAGACAACATGAACCGTAAGGCCATTGACAGTTAACTGCTTTTGTCCAGTCTGCAAAGCCATACGAGCCACTCGCAAAACTTCTTCCTGTTTTAGAAGTTCTACTTCTCTTTTTCTACTTTCTTGAATCTGTCCCAGCAAGAGGGTGGCTATACTGGCAAAAATGGCTAGTGAAATCACTGCCTCTAGTAGAATAACAGCCTTAATTTTTTGCTTCTTGAATACGTTTAATCTTTCCATTTCCTAGATATAGTTGGTAGCGAACCACTTCTTTCCTTGTTTGAAATCTCACGCTAGCTAGAGACGAATTCCCTCCAGCCTTATCAAAGGTAATTGACTGATTAGACTGCAATTGAATGCCTTTAGGAATAGCCAATTTCTGATAGCCATTCCCAATACTTCTCTCTTCTAGCATTAAGTTCATCTTCTGCTGGCTAGCCAGACTTCGCTTCTGGGTTTCTCGATAAAGTTCCTCAAACTCCATAAAGAAAATTTGCTCTTCCACAGCTGCAAAAGTTGATTGAACTGAACTCGACAAGCCCAAGGCTAACAGGCTGACTATTCCTAAGACCAATAAACTTTCTAGCATAGTAAAAGCCCTAATCCGAAACTGTTTGACTTGTCTTTTGTTTTGCATGATATTCCTTATAGGCTTTTGCTTGCTCAGCAGTAATGCGTCCATCTGCCTGTAATTTGCTTAGACTAGCATCTTCATTTTTATCCAGACTATACAGTTCTGCTTGGCTTTCTACCACCTTGACGACAGCTGCTTTCCCCTTATCATTGACTGCATCCTTTTGCTTAGTAAGATTTGGCACAAACAATAAGAGTAGGACGCTAATGATAAGAAGGACCACTAACATTTCTACCAGTGTAAAAGCTTTTGCCTTCGTTTCTTTTAATTTCATCATCATTTTTTTCATCTAAAAATTTACCTCCATATTTTGATACATCGGCAGCAACATAGCTGCATACAATAAAACGATTAGCAGGGCTACAAAAATAAAGACCAGTGGTTGAACAAGGTTCATGGTCCGATTAACTCGAGTAAAGAAGGATTCCCAGGTTTTTTCCGCATAGATTTCCAATTCGCTTCCCAATTTGGATTTAACCTCTCCATATTCAATGATTAATCCCAACTCCTTTCTAAAGAAGGGATAGGTCTGAACAACCTTAGAAAATTCCTGCCCATTTTGCAAAGATTGCTCTAAATCGTATCCAATTTCCTTAAAAAGAGGATTCCCTTGCTCCTGCATCATCTGGAAAATCTGTGCCAACTCTAAACCTTGTCCAATCATATTTCCCCATTCCCGAGCATAATAGGCAGTTAGATAATACTGAACAAACACACCTAGAAATGGAAATTTAGCCAGAAAAGAGAAGACTGATATCTTCCTAGATTTCCTGTAGAAAATCAGCCCTGTTAAAGATGCAAAACTTAGTACCACAGTAAGTCCGAGAAAAATCTGTGGTAGATTGCTAATCACTAAGGTAGCTATGTTACTACTATCCAGTTGGGGCAAGAGATAATTTCGCAACCCCAACATTATGAGCAGTAAGAAAGCTAGCAAAATAAGTGGGTAGGTCGCAACTTCAATTAACCTCTTCTTGACCTTAGCAAGATTATCCAAATATTCTTCAATTTTCCCCAAACTCAAATGGAGATTTCCATGAACTTCAGCCAATGAAAGTTGAGTGACAATCGCACTCGAAAAACCTAAATTCCCCATCATTTCCGAGAAAGATTTTCCTTTCGATAGTCCTAGGTGCATCTGCGAAACATATTCCTTCTCCAACAAAAGACTTCTATCAAGAAAGGAAATGATTTCTACCAAGTGAAAACCACTCGAAAACAAATTGTTAAAGAGAGTGATAATTTTCTTCTGCTTACTGGTAGCTAATTTTCTCCGTTTCAGCTTGAAGGGCAGTGATATGTCCGTCTTTAAGAAGCTGATCAATTTGCTCATTCCACTTTTCTGCCTGGTGTTCTGAATAATTTTGGTTTGCAAAATCAATAATTCCTCCTCCCCCGATTAGTCTCTGGTAGCAAATACCTTGTAAAACAACTGCGAGTTCATCTTCACTGACACCCAGTTCTAAAAGACGCTCATAGACCCCACGAATACTCTTTGCATGTATGGTCGAAAACACTGTAGCTCCCGTTAAGCTCGCTCTTACAACAGCACGGGCTGTTTCGCTATCCCGGATTTCTCCAATGATTAAAAGATCTGGGCGGTGGCGCAAAGAAAGTTTTATCAAGTTTTCATAACTCAGTCCAATAGCTTCATTGAGTTGTAATTGCAGCATCTCTTTTTGCTTAATCTCGACTGGGTCCTCAATGGACATGACTTGTTGTCCCTTAAAAAATGACTTAGCTAATTCATGCATTAAGGTAGTTTTACCACTTCCTACAGGTCCTGCAAATAGATAAAGGCCGCGTTGCCTAAAGCCCTTTTCTAGTTCCTTAAGGTCTTGAAACCAGAAACGCAACTCTTGTTCTTCATCATGCAAAAGGCGAATAACTAAACTCTCATGACCACGATAATCTCCTACCGTCGATAAGCGTAGTGAAGAAACCTTGCCATCATGCTGATAATCACAGGACCCAAGCTGACTACGACGCTTTTCTCCAACATTCATCCCCGCAATAAACTTAAAATGACTAATCACTGCGCCCAACTTTTCAAAGTCATAGCTATTAATCAACCGCCTTTCATCACCTATTCGCATATGCAACTCATAAACCTTGTCCTTGGGAATAAAATAGATATCCTGAGCTCCATCCTTTTTTGCGAGACTAATCAATTCTTGTGCAAGTGCTTGTACCATATTCCCTCCTCAGTTAATTATTCGAAGAAAATACAAAAAAAGAACAACTTTATTAAAAAGTTGTTCCATCTTTTTTGATGCGACACGTCCGGTGGATTTCTAAACCAGTTTGTTTTTCATAACCCGGTCTGAATTTTTCATCTGGTATAACTTGACCATCTTCCAGTAAAGCCAAGGAATGATATTGCTGCAGAAATTCATCACATTCCTCACACCAACGCTTATCCTCCGGATTCCAAAATATGGTCATTAAGTCTCCTCGACTTTTATATAGTGGAATTTTCTTTTCCAGCTCAAACCAGCAAGATTTATAATACTTCAAGGCATCATAGTAATTTTCAAATTTCTTACTACTAATGACGTCTTCTTCCCATCCTTCTATGAACCACCAAGGTTCAAAATCCCCGTACATTTCTATCACTCGATACATAGTTTCATTTCCTTTGTATCGTATATTATAGCGAAATTTTAAGAACAATGAAAGAAATTTGCTTGCTTTCACGAATTATCTAATATTTTCAAAAAATCCAGCAATTCTAAAAAGAATAACTGGATTCAAAATTCGATTAACCTTCTGAAATATCGTTTTCAATGATAACCTTAATCGCATGATGATCTGCAGCCTTACCAAATACTTCATATGCCTTTTCAATTTCACTTAGTTTGAAGTAATGAGTTACCAATTTTTCTGGTTCAATTTTATGGCTTTCTAAAGCTTTCAAAAGCTGAGGAGTTGTATTGGTAGAAACCAATCCAGTAGTAACATTAATGTTACGAATCCAAAGAGTGTCCAAATCAAACTGAACTGGTTTACCATGCACACCACAGTTGGCTACTGTTCCATCTACACCGATAATCTTTTGGCAGAGATCAAACGTTTCAGGAATACCAACAGCTTCTATAGCAACATCCACACCTCTACCATCTGTTAAATCATAAATTTCTTGAATTGCTTTTTCAGGGTCTGAAGAATTAATCTTATGAGTAGCACCGAAAGAAATTGCAGTATCCAAACGGTTATCGTCTAGGTCTACCATGATCAATTTAGCAGGTGAATAGAATTGAGCAGTCAATAGAGCTGCTAAGCCAACTGGACCTGAACCAACGATAGCCACACTACAACCAGGCTCTACTTTCCCTTTTAAGACACCAATTTCATAACCAGTTGGTAGGATATCAGATAACATAACCAAGGCTTCATCAGACAAATCAGCTGGAGTGTGATAGAGAGTATTATCAGCATGAGGAACACGAAGATATTCGGCTTGCATACCGTCGATCAAATGTCCAAAAATCCAACCGCCTTCGTCTTCACAGTGGGCATAGATTCCTTTTTTACAGTAGTAGCATTTACCACAGGCACAAACACAAGAAATCAAAACCTTATCGCCTTTTTTGAAGTTTGAAACGCCTGCTCCAACTTCCTCTACAATCCCGATTCCTTCATGGCCAAGGATAGTTCCACTCTTACATGCAGGGACATCTCCTTTGATAATATGAAGATCTGTTCCACAAATAGTAGTTTTTACAATACGCACAATAGCGTCAGTTGGCTTGCGAATAACTGGTTTGTCAACATCAACAAATGAAGCAAGTCCTGGTTTAACATAAGTATAGGCTTTCATAAAGCTTACCTCCGTTTTTTTATTTGTATTGTTTATATCATAATTGTAAGCCTTTCCATAAATAAAATCAAGTAATATGTGAAAAAATTAACAAACTAAATTAAAAAAAGTAGAAACTAAATTAGTTTCTACTTTAGAGATTATGCTTGATAACGTTTTTCACCATCAAGGTAAGTTGCTACCAATTCAAAATCCTTATCAAGAACGATAAAGTCAGCATCGTAGCCTTCACGGATTTGTCCGCAAACATCATCAATATGAACTGATTTTGCTGGGTTGAGACTGGCCATCATAACTGCTTCATGAGGATTTGCAATGCCCCATTCAACAACATTTTTCAAACCGTCTTTAAGTTTGAGAATAGAACCTGCCAAGTTCCCAGTAGATTTGAGACGAGCAGTACCATTTGCAACCACAACTGGAAATTCTCCTAACATATAGTCCCCATCTTTCAAACCACCCGCTGTCATACAGTCAGTGATAAGAGCAATATTTTCAGTACCTTTTTGTTTAAGTAGGATGTCACAAGCCTTAGGATCAACGTGATGCCCATCGCAAATCAATTCAGCATAAGTATGTGGCAATTCATACATAGCACCAACCATACCAAGCTCACGGTGAGTTAACCCACGCATACCATTATAAGCATGAACCCAAACACTTGCACCAGCGTCAACAGCCTTCTTAGCCTGATCAAAAGTTGCATTTGAGTGACCTAAAGCAACAGTAACACCTTCACCAGTAACCGTACGTACAAAGTCCTCAACACCTTCACGTTCTGGTGCAAGAGCAATTTTATTTAGAAGACCATTAGCAGCCTTCTGCCAAGCACGAAATTCATCCATGCGAGGATCTTTCATGTAAGCAGGGTTCTGAGCTCCTTTAAATTCCTCAGTAAAGTATGGGCCTTCAAAGTAAATCCCACGAATTTTAGCACCAGAAGCCTCTTTATACCGCGCACCAATATTTTCAGTAACAGCTAATAATTGTTCGTATGATGATGTTAGAGTAGTTGGTAGGAAACTAGTAACACCTGTGCTAAGAAGACCTTCACTCATTGTATGAAGAGTACCTTCGATGTTATTATCCATAACATCAACCCCACCAAATCCATGAATATGTGTATCAACAAGACCAGGAGCAATACTATAACCAGTATAGTCAATAATTTCTGCGTCCTCAGATACTTGATCCACATGCTTACCAAATTTACCATCAACTAGTTCTAGAAAACCGCCACGGCGAACACCATGAGGATAGAAAAATTGATCCGCTTTAATATATTTAGGCATAATGATAACCTCCGTAATTCATTTTTCTAATATTTATTATGTCAATTACATTATAAACCTTTCTGTGTAATTTGTAAATGGTATAGACCTATTATAGTTAAATTTATAAAGAAATAAATTAAGATTTAGTAAACATATAGTAAAGTAATATTGAACATTCAGGTTTACAATAAAATTTAGAAAAAATATAAGTAATTTTAAGTAACTGCAAAAGAAAAAATTAGAAGAAAAAAAAGACAAGGTCCGAAAACCTTGTCTTTAATACTATACCGGCGGCCGGGGTCGAACCGGCACGTCCTTGCGGACACTGGATTTTGAGTTCTATGAATACATTTTTTAAATCTTATAACCTTGATTTAGTAGGTTTTTTAGACTTTTAAATCTTGCAAAATAGACTCTTTTTTCAAATTTTGGTAACTTTTTTGTAACTCATCTTTCTCTCTTAAATAACTACTTCCATAAATAGTGAGTCGATAATCTTATTTCTTAGTTATCTCATTTGTCAAATTAAGCTAGACAATTTCACCTGACTCAGAAAAACTTGATACGGAGTTTGGTAGTTCAAGGACTTCCTTGGGATTCGATTTCGCTTATCAAGTACAGAAAAAACAAATTAAACTATAGTCCGTTAAAAATTAGAGGTATCGTAGTTAGTTTACATATCTATCAAGTGTCTATAGTAATAAACTTCATTATTAAAATAAAATGTATTAGTATCAAAGCAACTATCTCAACTTGATTGGTTACTATAATACATCCCTACTAATATCAAAAAGCCACTGTTTCCAGTGACTTCATAATACCTTTCGCTCAAAAATATTTACGTTTTTACCAACAAAGCTACACACTCAGCGGTTCGCTGTTACCTTAAATTTCGTTATGAAACAAGTTTATTTCTTTCTAACGTCCTCAAGAACCTCATCGCCTTTCAACTCAAAGACTCTGTGATTCTATTATTTGTAAAACTTCTTTCATATTTTCAACTTTCCATTGCGCTTTGTCATTAAAAAATGGTAATCGGCTATCATAATAACCAATAGTTGCAATTCCGGCGCTAGTTGAAGATTCAATTCCAGAGTATGAATCTTCAATTGCAATACATTGTTCTGCTTGCAATTCTAACTTATGTAGCGTTGTTAAATAGATAGACGGATTTGGCTTACTTTCTACAAAATTCTCTCCGCTAACGATGACATCAAAATATTTTTTTATGTCACACCTTTCTAAAACTTCATTAATATGCTCATATTTTGATGATGATGCTACAGCTAATTTGATTCCGTTTTTCAATGCATAGTCAATAATTTTTAGAATTTCTTTTCTAAAAAGTAAAGAATAATCAATTTTTTCATATCTCTCATCACTAAAAGAAGCATATTCTTTTTCTATAGTTTTTATATCATATTGTTTCCCAATAAATTGCTGTAAAAGCCTATAAAGATTAAAATATGATTTACCAACTAATACCAATAGCTCAGAATCTTCGTAACTAGATTTTGGATTAAGGTGTTTGATAAAATCTTTCTGTATTAGAAAATCTTGGTACTCTGTATCAACTATAACTCCATCCATATCGAAGATTATACCTTTCAAATTCATAAATCCTCCTTTAAAATCAAAATCTATCATATATAATACCCGTGTTGCTAGTTGATAAAAAATCCTAAATTATAGACCAAAATAGCCCGTTCGATCTCTAATTGCAAACCTGCTAAAGAGCGAGCAAGCGGATGTTCAATGTTAAACAATGCATTTAGGACAGAGATCCGAGTTTCGATGGTCCTTCGGATTGCCAGGATAGCAGGATTGTTGTGCTCAGCTGCTCCTTTCATATTTTTACGAATCGGCGTCAAAAAGTCTATTCCCTTGGCTTCCAATCGTTTTTTCAGTTCCTTACCCAAGTAGCCCAAATAACTACTATTTGGGCAAAATGTTACTTAGTTTCTTTTTAAATGAGCAATGAGTAACTTAATAAGATAAGCTAGAACTACAAGTGATAATAGAAAGAAAATAGAATAAATAAAATAGATTTGCATATTGGACACCTCCTAAATAAAAGAGATAAGCCATCCTGCCCTCAATATTATTGTACTCCCACTTAAAAGCGGTGTCAAGCATTATGATAAATAATACTAGCACCTATGGTGAATTTAAAATCTAAAAAACAAACCATCAATCTGCATTAAAATAATCATAAACCTCTTTATATGGAATTCCGTTAATATTTTAGACACATTTTGGGAGGAAATTTTGAAGACTAGCGTCCTTCTATTTTTCCCAATAAGTTTTAACTTCTTCAAAAATCTTATTCAAAAGTTCTGCATCTTTTTCTGACAACTGATTTTTTTCTATAACTCTATCTTTTAGTTCTGTTGCCTTTATTTTATTTCTTGCCACCGAAACTGCTATTGAATGTTTCAAAATATCAAACTCATCCTTTGAAAAGTTTGCAATATTGGTAAGATCTAATTGTTCTAGAGGTAAACTACTGATAATTGAATAAGGTTTTTGTCCCAGCAAATAATCTGTAGTAGTACCAAAGATATTTGCTAATTTCACAACGAATTCTAATCCTGGTTCTAACGTTCCATTCTCCCACCGAGAATATGTCCCTTGTTGAACTCCAATTAATTCCGATATTTGTACTTGAGTTAACTTTTTTGATTTTCTGAGAGTTTTTAACCTCTCTGAAAATTTATAATCCTCTGTATACATAATTCTCCTATAGATATTCTTATTCGTATATTTTTTCTTGACAAAATATTCTAAACGGTATAAAATAGAATTATTCCATAAGGAATATTTATTTTGAGATTAAATATTCCATTGAGAATATTATAGCATAAAAGGGGGTAAAAGCGTATGTAATTAGTAGTCGATTTTAAAAATTTTAATAAAGGAGGTAAGATTCGACAAAATAAAAAAATCTTGAAACAAATGTGCCGTTCGTTCCAAGATCAAAACATATTATGTAACAATTATACCACAGAAAACTCCTCAGTTGCACAAAAAAATTTCGGAGGTTTCACAAAAAGATGACCAATAAAGAGTTAGTCAATCAAATTTCTGGCCTAAACTCTACCTCTACTCTTAAAAATTGGATCCAACTGATTAAAGAGATAAGTGGCAAGGAATTTAAGAAAATTAAAATTCCTATCAGTAGAAATCCAAGAACTCATCAATTAAGTTATACAGTTGCCTATGACTTTACAGACGAAGACCTTAGACAATTTCAAAAGTTAGCTAACCTAAAACTTGAAATAGGTCTAAAAGAGGCTATACAAGCCGTATTTGGGAGTCTAGCAGACAATGAACAAGAACTCCTAAACCAAGTAATAGATGAGCTCTATGATGAACTGAGCGCCTTAAAACAGGAATTTAAGCGAGAAATACGACTGATAAAAAATGAGAATGCCAATCTAAAAAAGAAAATCCAAGATATTGAAGAGTCGATGCAAACCGGCTTACTAGGGTTTGTTCAGAAGAGGTCAAAAAATAGGTTCGGCTAATAGCGAATTTTCGGCTGAGCCATGAGGCAGAAAGCCGAAAACGAGCGTAGATGCGGACGGACCATTTTTGACCGAAAGGGTGTGTAGTAACACCACCCTCTGCAAGTTAGGTGTACCATCGAAAGAATTCAGTATTTCCAAGGGTTTCGGAGATTTTAAGGGTGGCAAAATTAGGCAAAAAGTTGAATCAAAATCTATGGCAAAAAATGAACATTTACGTTCTGTATTTGACTGGATTCAAATTCAGTTTGATAAGACTGAATTTTCGCCAAGAGAAATAATCGAAGACATTCTATTTCTTGACTATGACCTATTTATTGAGAATAAAGGGAGCCTTAAATACTATGACTATGATAGCCAGCTTCATCATGGGAATATCCGTATCTACTATGGAGCGAAAGAGTCGTCCTACATGCTTGTCATGTCAGGACAGGCACTCGAGTTCTTTAGAGATATGGTATTAGATCCAAATAGTCTGTCCGAAAGACAGTTTCTGAACAACCTCTACTACAATTACAATCAGTTTTCAATAAGACGAATTGATGTTGCAATAGATGATTTTAATGAAACACCCTATTTCACTCCTAATCAGCTTCTAAAGATTTGTCAGAAGAAACGCTTTATATATGGAAAAAGCACTTACTACAATACCTACGGAGATGAAACAATCGGCCAAACCTTATATTTGAGAAAACCCAATGATGATGAAAGACTTAGAATTTACGATAAACGCTTAGAACGAGCTGAGAAGCTCGGCATCAGCAAGCGTTATATAGAAAATTGGATAAGAACGGAGTTAGAACTTAGGAAAGAAAAAGCTCACTACTTCATTCAAGAATGGTTGCATTCAGAAATAGACCTTCTCAACTTTACCAAGGGATATCTCAAAGAAAAAGTGAGATTCTATAGTGATAGCCATTTCTCAAAACCTTTGAGATCTTGGGAAAAGTTTTTAGGTCACTCAAAACCTATCTCTATCATTATTTCAAAACCAAAAACAGAACTAGAACAAAAATTAGAATGGTTTACCTATAAAGGTTCAGGGGCGATTCTAAAAGCGTATAAATTTCTATACGACAATAATTTACTGCATGAGTATGAGAAATCTAACTATCTCGCACTCAACAAAATGGAATATCCACCAGATTTAGCAAGTGGATTAATAGAAAGGGCGATTCTCTTTAAAAGAGAGGATTTAATCCCTACAATCAAAGAAAATATCAAAAGGAGAAATTAACTATGGCAAAAATGCTTTCACAAAATGACTGGAATTTTAATAACATTGGAACAAAATTTGAATTGGATGAAGTTATTCCAAAATTTGAAACAGAAGTCCGAGCAGATGCAAACGGAGAAATTATCAAAAACCGAGATGGTAGCGAAAGACGTTTTAATACCGATAAAATCATTGGTTGGAAATACAATGTAACGATCAAGGATGGACAATTCAAAAAGAAATCAACCCAAGTCTCAGTAGACAATCCAGAAGCTTTAGTCGATAATGACTATATCCAAGCAATGGATCAAGTACCAGTTACATTTGACAATTTACAAGCCACTATGATTAGTTCAACGATGTATTACAAGGCGGATGCTATCCATTTAGTAGATGTAAAACAAAAATAAGTATAAGACAAGGGGAGTTAATCCTCCCCTTACTTAATCTAATTAGAAAAGGAGATAACATGATTAAAACTGTAACAAAGGATGACCTTATCGAACTTGGATTTGCTCCAGGAACTGCAAGAAAGATTATCCATACTGGCAAATTACTATTAGTGAATCGTGGTTTTAACATCTACGATAACAAACGGATTGGTACAATTCCAGCCAGTGTCGCTGAAGAACTACTAGGAATTGAACTCCAGAAAGAAGCATAATGAATGACTATTCGTAAAACTAAAAGTGGTAAATGGACCGTTGATGTTTCTAATGGTTTCCACCCCGTCACACAAAAAAGAATACGTATCATTCGAAAAGGATTGAAATCTAAAAAGGAAGCCCTAGAACTAGAACAACATATTCGAGTTGTAGAATTAAAAGAAAAACAATTTGACTTTGTAGTGACAACGGATATGTTATTCGACTTACTTGAAGAAGATGATTTGAAAAATGGCAGAAAAGTAAGCTACACAACTACACAAAGAAACAATTATGAGCGTCATATCAAGCCATATTTTAAAAATACAAATTTAAATAAATTAACGTATGACCATATATTCGAATTTCGTGAATACCTAAAAACAAAACCTAAAAAACAAAATGAAAATGAAGTTTTAAGCTATAATACAATTAATAAGGTTCTAATTCTACTTAAAAAAATTTTTGATACTGGTATAAGAAAATCTCTCATTGACAAAAATCCAGTTAAGAATCTGAGAAAATTACCAATTAGGAAGCCTGATATTAAATTTTGGAGTATAGAAGAATTCACGAGATTTAGAGAACTTATTCGAGATGATGAAATAAGTTATGACCTGTTTTTCATAATTGCTTTCTTTACTGGAATGAGAATGGGAGAAATCCTCGCATTGAACTGGAATGATATAAATCTTTTAACAAATACGATATACGTTACCAAAACGGTATACTTTGTCAATAATACAAGCTACATTAATACAACAAAAACACGATCAGGAACTAGAAATATAACAATAAATCAGAAATTAGCAGAAATGCTAATAGATTGGAAAGTAAAACAAAAAGAAAAACTTGAGGAATTTACGAAAAATACTGAAGAACTACAAATAATACAGAGTACACCAATAACAATTACAAAAAATATGATTGATAAGAAGTTTAAGCAAATACTAGAAAGGGATAAAGATTTAAAGAAAATAAGAATTCATGATTTGAGACACTCTCATGCATCATTACTTATAAATCAAGGAGAAGATTATCTTGTTGTCAAAGAAAGATTAGGACACGCATCTATTACAACAACAATTGATACTTATTCTCATTTGTACCCTAGCAAACAGAAAACATTGGCTAATAAACTTGATGATTTATTTTAAAATGGAAAAAATTGGTAACTCGACACACAACAAAGAAAAAAAGACAAGGTCCGAAAACCTTGTCTTTAATACTATACCGGCGGCCGGGGTCGAACCGGCACGTCCTTGCGGACACTGGATTTTGAGTCCAGCGCGTCTGCCAATTCCGCCACGCCGGCAAATAGTAACTGGGGTAGCTGGATTCGAACCAACGCATGAGGGAGTCAAAGTCCCTTGCCTTACCGCTTGGCTATACCCCAAAAATATAAAATAGGCGAGTGAGGGGAATCGAACCCCCGAATGTCAGAGCCACAATCTGATGTGTTAACCACTTCACCACACCCGCCATAACGTTTAACACGGGCAGTAGGAATTGAACCCACACTGAAGGTTTTGGAGACCTTAGTTCTACCTTTAAACTATGCCCGTATAAGATGGAAGGGGAGGGATTCGAACCCCCGAACCCGAAGGAGCGGATTTACAGTCCGCCGCGTTTAGCCTCTTCGCTACCCTTCCGTGTAATATAAGAAATGGCGCGAGACGGAATCGAACCGCCGACACATGGAGCTTCAATCCATTGCTCTACCAACTGAGCTACCGAGCCAAATATTGCGGGAGCAGGATTTGAACCTACGACCTTCGGGTTATGAGCCCGACGAGCTACCGAGCTGCTCCATCCCGCGTTAATAATAAATAAAGGAGGATGTGGGATTCGAACCCACGCACGCTTTTACACGCCTGACGGTTTTCAAGACCGTTCCCTTCAGCCGGACTTGGGTAATCCTCCAACAAAATAGTCCGTACGGGATTCGAACCCGTGTTACCGCCGTGAAAAGGCGGTGTCTTAACCCCTTGACCAACGGACCATATTTATAAAAATGGGCACGAGTGGACTCGAACCACCGACCTCACGCTTATCAGGCGTGCGCTCTAACCACCTGAGCTACGCGCCCAAGTTAAAAACTTGGTAATTGAACAAAGTTCAAAGCGGGTGACGAGAATCGAACTCGCGACAACAGCTTGGAAGGCTGTAGTTTTACCACTAAACTACACCCGCTT